>NZ_JAMPLB010000009.1:0-197346 GCF_039962325.1 Leptolyngbya sp. PL-A3 | reverse complement strand
AAACTCCTGACCTCGGAACTCGACAAGATTTCCCCTGAAAGGGTTGCGTCATTGACGTCCTACGATTTCATTCTCGAAGCCCTATTTGGCGCAGCTTCATATTAAAACGGTATTATTACCCGTATTTCAGCGTGATTGAGAACCTCTATGGGACTAACGATACCGAATGTTGGGAGAGAAATGGTAGAACCTGTTCTTCGGGCAACGGTCTTGAAAAGAAATACCCTTGCCCGTAATCACAACCTAACCCCTGTAAATAGCAAACTTGCTGTTCAGTTTCTATACCTTCGGCAACAGTTGTCATTCTTAATGCACAACTCAGTGTTGCAATGGCTTCCACAATTTTGCCGTCATCACAACTCGTAATTTTGTTGACAAATGAACGGTCAATTTTGATACTATCCACTGGAAATTGGCTGAGGTAACTCAGGGATGAATAGCCCGTCCCAAAATCATCAATGCTGAGCTGAATATCGCGGGCCCGCAGTTCCTTAGTGAGCGCGATCGCCGTCTCCGGGTTCTCCATAATGGCGCTCTCTGTAATCTCTAGTTTCAGATAACGCGGGTCTAGTTGAGTTTCCTCTAATACTTGTTCAATGTCTTCGAGTAGAGTTGGGTGGGCAAACTGACGCACTGACAGGTTGACACTCATAATTAAATGAGAGGAATGCTTCCGCCAGACCTGGAGCTGCTCACAAGCCATCCGTAGAACTTCTATTCCAAGGGGCACGACCAGGCCAGTTTCTTCTGCACAGGGAATGAACTCAGCCGGAGACACCAATCCCCGCTCGGGATGCTGCCATCGGACTAACGCTTCAAACCCAGCAACTTGCAGTGTCTTCAAATCCATAATCGGCTGGTAATGCACCAGAAACTCTTGTCGTTTGAGTGCCCGTTGCATATCCTGTTCTAGTTGCAAGCGCCAGAAAGCCGAGCTGTGCATCTGTCGTTCAAACAGTTGGTAGCTGCCCTTACCCTGTTTCTTAGCCCGATACATGGCGGTATCCGCCTCCTGCAACAGCTCCTCGGCCATGCAGTGCTTCTCCTCACGAATCGTCATTCCCAGGCAGGCCGTTGTGTAAATCTCAAACCCATCCACCTCAAACGGCGAGTTGAAATCCCCCAGGATCCGGTTTGCCATGCTAAAAACAGCGTCCTGGTTCTCGACATCCTTGAGAAACAGGCAAAACTCGTCTTCCCCGGTACGGGCTAGCACATCTCCTGGCTTTACCAGAGTTTGCAGACGCTCTGCAATGCTCGTTAATAACTTATCGCCCGTACCGTGACCGAGGGATGCGTTGATCAGCTTGAATTGATCACAATCCAAGTAGATAAGGCCACACTTTCCTTCATTCCAGTTATTCTGCAGCTCCTGAGTGATGGCTTGCAATAAATAAGTGCGGCTCGGTAGCTGGGTCAGGGTGTCATAGAGAATAATGTTTTCTAACTGAGCTGTTCGTTCACGAATTTTTTCTTCTAATTCTTCGTTAAAACAGCCAAGAGCATCATTCGCTCCCTGCAACTGCACACACAACTGCTGAATTTCCCGATATTGGAAACTAATCCGCAACATGGAACGAATGCGAGATTGCAGTTCCATGCGTTCCAACGGTTTACTAATGAAGTCATCGGCTCCAGCATCTAAGCATTTCGCCACATCTTCCTTGGCGGTGAGAGCCGTCACCATAATGATCGGGATGGTACGCCATTGGGGGTGCGATCGCAAATAGCGGCAAACCTCCAGTCCATCCATCTCGGGCATCATGACATCAAGCAGAATGACGTCCGGCGAGTAGTGCTCTAAGCGCTCAATCGCTCGGCAACCGTTGGAGGCATAGTTCAGGTCATAGTCTTGCCCCTGAAGCAACACCTCAATAACGTCAAAATTTTCGGGTTGGTCGTCTACCACCAGGATAGATGCCTGCATGTTCATCAACGCTCCCTTTAGGCGTGCAAAAGTGTGTGAATGGTACTGGCCAAATGTTTGAGACGAACAGGCTTGGTCAGGTAATCGTTGGCCCCTGCAGCTAGGCACCGTTCGCGATCGCCCGGCATTGCTAAAGCGGTCAGCGCAATAACAGGAACCGTTGCATAGTTATCATCTGTCCGCAATTGACGAATAACTTCTAAGCCATCCATACCGGGCATTTGAATATCCATCAGAATCAAATCAGGCATCTGGATTTTCATGCTCTCCAAAGCATCTTGCCCATTTTTAGCCAAGATCAAACGGTAGCCCTGGTGTTTTAGATAATCGAAAATGCTGTCAATATTGGCTCGATTGTCATCAACAATGAGAATTACTGGCAATTCCTGCCTGCTTATGCCAACATTTTCCAAAGTATCAGCAGCTTGTGTACCAGCTCTGGAAAAACCGCCCCCTATCAAAGCGGAATCTGGCAGTAAACCTGGATCCTCCATCTCCACCTTGTCGCTGAAGCCGTGCGCATCCCGGCAGGGGAGGGAAACCGTAAAGCAGCTGCCTTGGCCCACTTCACTTTTCACCCACACCTGCCCACCATGTAGCTCAACAATGCGCTGCACCAGAGCTAGGCCCAAACCTGTACCGCTCTGCTGCCGGTTGAGGTTACTGTCAATTTGGACAAAGGGTTGAAATAGCTTGTGCTGATCCTCTAAAGCAATGCCAATGCCTGTATCTATCACCCGGAAATAGAGATAGGGAGTTGCTGAGGTATCTTCTCTCCATACCTGCAAGTGCACCTGCCCTCCGGCGGGTGTAAATTTGACGGCATTGGTCAGCAGATTGATCAGCACCTGACGTAAGCGACGATCATCCCCACTAATCATGGAAATATCATCGGCAACCTCGGTTGTTAGACGGATCTGTTTTTGCTGGGCTGCCTGACGCACAAAGGTCATGCTGGTGCTGCATAAGTTGGGGACTAAAACTGGCCCCATATCTAATTCCAGCTTGCCAGCTTCAATTTTTGACAGATCTAGAATTTCGTTGATGAGTTCTAGAAGATGATTACCGCTGCGCTCGATAGTGGCGATCGCCTGGTTCTGCCGCTCATTGACAGTTCCAAAAACTTGCTCCTGTAAACCCTCAGCCATACCCAAAATGGCATTCAGCGGCGTTCGCAACTCATGGCTCATATTTGCTAGAAATTCATCTTTAAGGCGTGTGGCTCGCTCCAGTTCACGATTGGTATGGTCTAACTGCTCATTGGTTCGCCGCAGTTGTTGCTCTGCCTGCTTACGCTCGGTTACATCAAAACTAATGCCAATCATGCGTTCTGGGCAGCCAGCCTCTCCCCGCTGAAGCCGAGCACTAGCCTTGATGTAGCGGATTTGTCCATGAGGCTGTTGGACTCGAAATTCTTCATCAAATTCCTTTTCTCCCTTTATGGTTTGAGTAAGAGCATGCTCAACCAGGGAGTAATCCTCAGGATGAAGCATCTGTAACCAATTTTGGCCGTTAGCAATAAAGGATGCTCGCTCAACGCCATAGAGTTCATACATGCGATCGTCCCAGATCAACACGTCCTCAGCTATGTTCCATTCCCAGATACCAATAGCTCCCGAACGAATTGCCAAAGTCAACCGATCGGACAGATTCTGCATTTGCTCCTGGGCCTGCCGCTGTTCCGTGACGATTTCGGTTGTGATCACGATACCCCCAATGCTTCCATCAGGTCGATGCCAGGGACGCGCTTCCCAATAAATCCAATCGACCTGCCCGTTGGCACGGGGGTAAGGGTAGGCTTCTCGTGTTTCGACAGCCCCCGCCAGACACCGCTGATGGGCCTGCTTCCATGGAAACGGAAGATCGGGAAAAATTTCGTAATGGGAATGGCCAATCAGGGGGCGATCGCCCAGTTCATAATCCTGTCGCCAGCGATTGCTCACCACTAGATAGCGAAAATGCTCATCTAACATGGCCACGGCGACTGGGGCATATTCCACAAACAGCCGAAGTTTGACTTCATTTTCCTGCAATGCTAGCTCTATCTTCTTGCGAGGGGTGATGTCATAGCCAACCGACTGGTATTCCACAACCGTACCTTGAGCATCAAAAATGGCGCGATCTGTCCAGATTTGCCAGCAACAGGTGCCATCAGGAAGAGGGTCGCACTCCTCATAGGTTGCTGTTGGCTTTTCAGGGGTCAGTCCTCGTAATTGCTCCTGCACCATCACTAAATTAGTGTCGGCAATCACATCCCAGAAATTTACCTGGTCATACTGGTTAGGGTCGAGGTTGAAGGATCGGCAGTAGGCTCCGTTGGCGAAAGTCAAATGGCCATCCGGTAGAAAGCGGCAGATCAACGCCGTTTGATCTTCGACAATAGCCCGATACCGAGCCTCGCTCTTTTGAAGGGCTAACTCTGCCCGCTTTCTGGGAGAGATATCAACTTCTGAGCCCACCATACGGAGCAGATTCCCTGCGTCATCCCAAAGCCCCTGCCCCCGATCCAGAATCCAAACACACGTTCCGTCTTTGTGCAGAATCCGATACTCTGACTGGAAATAAGGCGTCTTTTGGGCTATGTGATCGGCAAAAGCAGCCAGAACGCGATCGCGATCCTCAGGATGAATACTTGCTTTCCATTCATCAGGTGCTGTGCCACCTTCATGGTCCTCATACCCCCGCACTGCTTTCCATCGTCGAGAGCGAAAAACTTCGTTAGTCTTGAGATTCCAATCCCAAATACCTGCACTGCTAGCTTCCACGGCCAGTTGCCAGCGCTCCTCGCTCTCCTGTAAGGCCATAGTTCGGCGTTCAATTCGCGCCTCAAGCTCCTGGTTTAATTGCCTCAGGGCAGCCTCGGTTTGTTTTTGCTGCGCGACTTGTCCCAGCTGGCTGGCTATTAATTGCAGCAACTCAACAGAGGTAAGATTTTCCTTCTGAAGCTGTTCAGAGAAAAACACCAACACTGCCACAATTTCATCCGATGCTAGAACCGGAACCCCACAAGCTGTCTGGATTTTCGCGTGATGATTGGTTGCACCACACAGTAAACTTTCTTCAAGTTCTGATTGATCTGTAATCCATTCAAGGTGGCGCGATCGCCCGACTCGCGCCACAAGAAACTCTCCAAGGCAACTCTCGGGCTGCGTACATGGGTTCGAACGGTGACAGTAAGCCGTTCTCAGTATGAATTGTGCTGAGTTTGCTCCTCGTAGCCAAACCTCTCCACAATCCCACCCCACCATCTGGCAAATCCCCATCAGCGCTGCATCTAAAGCCGATTCCCAATGGGGTGATTCACTGATGGCCCGAAGCAGACGATAAACTCTATGAATTTCTGGCTCTTGATGACCAGAATTACTACCAAGATCAGGCAATGGATTTGCTTCCGAATTGAGGGTCAAGACGATTGGAGATGGGAGGCGATTTGAAGAGGAATGACTCATGCCCAGAATTTAAAAGTCACACATTATTGGTAATGACGTGAAAGCTTGAAAAATTTCATCTCAGGAACACAGTAGAAGGTATCGAAAAGCCTTAGAAATGAATGGTCCTTGTGGACGAAGCCCAAAATCAACTTTTCAACACTCTCTTAGGACATGAAGCGCTCTATAAGTATAGGATTCCCAGTCGTGTTCCAAAAGCTATTTTTTTAACAACGATTATTAAATTACTACACCCTAATAGAAAAATACTTCCTGGAGATGCTCTAAACGGATTAACTTTCGTAAAGCCAACCCTGTTTTAGCCAGTACTTGAGATGTTGATTAACCTGGTATATCCATGAAATCAACAGGTTAAATACTGATAGACTGAGAGCTATACTGAGATGAATTAGTTTTCGATAAAATTCATCTGTAAATTACAGTATAAAGTGATTAGAGGAAATAATCAAAACCGTATTTTTTCTGAATTAGCTTGTTCACTATAGCTATAGAACTTTAAGAAAAAGCAGAAGCAAGCGCGAGGGACTCCACCCCTACTTTCTTGGTATTTCAATAAGGCTTGCGATCGCCCTATTTCAGGGTCATCAGTACTCTTACAACTACATGGAAGCTAGATAGTGAACTCCTAATATGTGAGAACCTCTTGCGTAGGAAGGAATGCCATTTCTGGCACTGAAACGTTGCCGCAAAACCGGACTCTGTATCGGACTCATTCACTTTCATGTCATATTCAACAACTTATTGAAGAACAAGGGGCTACCCCCCCCTATCGGGTGTCTTTATGAAGGATTGGTATTTCCTTCCATTCAAGCTCTATCTGTATTTACAGCGCTTTTCAAGCGCTTAAAACTCGGTTGTTTCTGTGAGAGCCGCGTGGGAGTGCGACTCTCACAAAAACAACCGTGGCTGATTCAAGCGCAGAGCGCCGTAATTCTTTTCAAAGCAAGTAGTCCCTTGCTCTTCCCCGTTACCCAAATCTCTATGGGATTCAGCTTCCAACACTGGGAATTCTAAAAGAGTCCGGATAGAATCGTTAAACGGCGGGTGAGAACTTTAGATACCGTCTAATACCGAAGTGCCGTCCTTAAGTTGGCGTACCTCAGAGCCGGATCAGACTGCCATGGATGTTGGGGAGGTTTCGTCGGAATTGTTGCCTGAGTTTATGCCTTCCAGCTCGAACATACCCCAGACAGAGTTACAGCCCCTGCTGGCGATCGCCCTAAACCAGATACCCCAAGCGGTTTATATCAAAGATGACCGCCATTGTCTGGTGTGGGCAAACAATGCGTTTTGCGAATTTGTTGAAAAGAAGCTGGAAGCATTACTGCAACAGCCAGATTTTGAGATTCTCAAACCGGCCCATGGTGTTATTCCTGCCACTGAAGCATTACAGCCATCTTCCCCTTCTCCCACCACTCCTCCCATTAGGTGTCCGGAAGAACGGGCCATCTGCAAATCTAATGGCGAACTTCGCATCGTCACGCTGAACACAACACCGCTACCCGACACGGCACGCCCCTGCTGGCTAGTTAGCCTGACCGACATCACTCAACAAAAGCTTCAAGAACGTGCTCTGGAGCGGCTCACCTACCTCTCTGAAACTATTAGCCAGGCTGTCAACGAAGGGCTATGGGAAATTGAGGTTTCTGCAAAGCGGCCGACCCATGCCTACTACGAGATCTGGTGGTCACAGCAATTTCGCTCATTGTTAGGTTATAGCGATGAGACCGATTTTCCAAATGGGTTGGATAGTTGGATTCAAATCATTCACCCGGACGATCGAGAGTGGGTGCTGACAGAATTGCAAGCCCATCTGGGCGATCGCACCGGCCAAACCTCATTTGATGCGGAGTATCGCATGTTTACCAAAACGGGGGAAATCCGGTGGTTCCGCTCGATCGGCCGAGCCGTACCCGCTGCCCCCAATGCCCCCTGGCGCACGATCGGTATCCTACGAGATACCACTGAACGCAAGCTAGCCGAGGCTGAAACTCGACAGCAGCAACGAATTTTATTGTCCGTTCTAGAAAATATTCCTCATCGAGTCTGGTTGCAAGATAAGGCAGGCCGTTATCTGGCTGCTAATCAGGCCTTCTGTCAAATTTGGCAAAAAACTCCTGAAACCCTTATCGGCAGATTCAACCACCAGATCGTCCCACCCGAGCAGCTCGAGAAATTTCATCAAGAAGATGAGGCTATCCTGACGACCGGCGAGCCATTGACGCTGGAAGAAGAGGTAATGATCGCCAGCGGTGAAACCCGTTGGTTTTCTACCAGCAAAACACCATTACGGGATGAAGCCGGACACATCATTGGTATTACGGGCATATCGATGGACATTACTGTCCGTAAGCAGGCTGAAGAGGATATTCAGCGCATTAATGAGGAACTAGAAAAGCGGGTTGAGCAACGCACGGCAGCCCTGGCGAAGCTAGTCTCGAAGCTGCAGTTTGAGGTGAGCGATCGCCAAAAAGCTGAGGCGGCTCTGCGCCAATCAGAAGCAGAGTTACGCCAACAGGCCATGGATCTAGAGCAAGCGCTGCAACAACTGCAAAATACGCAGGCCCAATTGGTGCAGAGTGAAAAAATGTCGAGCCTGGGGCAACTGGTTGCCGGTATTGCCCATGAAATCAATAATCCCATCAACTTTGTTTATGGAAACTTATTACATGCCAGCAACTACACTCGGGATTTGTTGCAACTGGTAAAGCTGTACCGTAGCTTTTACCCCACGCCTCCTAAAGAAATCATGACCCTTGCCAACCAGATGGATCTGGACTTTGTCATGGGCGATTTACCAAAACTGGTATCCTCCATGCGTTTAGGAGCCGAACGGATTCAGAAAATTGTCATGTCGCTGCGTAATTTCTCACGCATGGATGAGGCCGAGTTTAAGGCCGTGAACCTGCACGAGGGGCTAGAGAGTACTTTACTCATTCTGCAGAACCGAATTAAGCCACGTCCCAGCTTCCCTGGAGTGGAGTTACAGCGTGAGTACGGGGAGTTACCTTTGGTCGAGTGTTACGCCAGCCAGCTCAATCAAGTATTTATGAATATTTTGAGCAATGCTATCGACGCCCTGGAAGAGGCGGTCGAGAGCCGGGCGGAAGAAGGGAATGCCTTTATCCCACAGATTCGAATTCAAACTGGTATATGCCGGGAGAATTGGGTAGCGATCGCTATTTCCGATAATGGTCTTGGTATCCCCGAAACCCTTCAGTCCCGTATCTTTGACCCCTTCTTCACCACAAAGCCCGTAGGTCAGGGGACGGGACTCGGTATGTCTATTAGCTACCAAATTGTCACAGAACGCCACGGTGGCCGTTTAGTTTGCGAATCAGAGCAGGGGGACGGAACTACCTTCCGGGTTGAAATTCCAATTAAGCAATAAGCAGCTATAAAAAAAGAATTAGTTCTCAATGGGGTGATCTCTGCTCATTCAAGTTTTCGTACCCTTTTGGAAACGAGGGCTTGAGTGGGTATGGGCAGGACATATTTCAAAACATAATCCCTTTTTTCAGTAATTTCGGTTAAATTCATTAGATAAGGAAAGTGTTTTCATGAAGCCCCGATGAAGTTACAGGGGTACTTTTATGAAGTGCTTTTGTATTCAGGGCTGTATCTCTATTTTCAGGGTGTTGCAATGTGATAGAAGTCCAATTGCCGCCGAAGCTGAGATCCCTCCATGAAAACCGAGTTTCAAGCGAAGTTCCTGCAACACCTCATTCAACATCCCTCTGAAAGAGGCTTTACGTTGATTGAGCTGTTGGTTGTGATTGTCATTATCGGTATTTTGTCAGCGATCGCGCTCCCCTCCTTTCTAAATCAAGCGAATAAGGCTCGTCAATCCGAGGCAAAGACCTATGTAGGCTCCATCAACCGTGCGCAACAGGCCTACTATATTGAGTACGGCCAGTTTGGTGCCAGCATGGCAAGTTTGGATGCAGGAATTGACCTGGAAACTCAAAACTATGAATACACCATCAACGGCAACCGTAACGGAGATGCAGTGATTGATGCAGTAGCCAGGAAGGAAGCACTAAAGTCCTATGGAGGGCAGGTGAAAGTTGATGGCAATCTTTTAAAGAGTCTTGTTTGCGAGTCTGATATACCGGTTCAGACTGCACCCAGTTGGGATCCAGCTGATTGGCCTGATTGCCCAATCGGGTTTCCCCGGGTCAACCAGTAACACGAACCTGAGTTCGGCCTGAGTTCGTCGCCTGAGCCCGGTTAAGAACGTTTTCGATGGTGCCCAAAGTGCAAGCATCGAGAATGGTGATTTTTGACCGGTTGGAAAGTGCACGTCAGCTCACCCCAAACCAACGTTACATTCGTTCAGACGATCTTTCTGAAACCCTTGACTTTGCCCGCATTTCGTACATGCAAAGTCAAGGGTTCTGTTTTTTGGTGCAAGATATGAGTATTAGAATCTGCCTTGCCCCTGTAATATGCGGGATTATACAGGGCACTCTAATCAATGACATTTTGTGCTTAGTCTCTTTCTGCACCCATCATGCCCTCTTCAAACATAGTTTCCCTGGATGAGCTACAACGTGCTAGTCAGCAAGCTCTTCAAACTGACAACTTTGAAGAAGCCATTACCTATCTTGAACAAATAATTGAGAAACAACCCCAGGCTATACAGTACCGCTTACCCCTGGGCTTGGCTTATTTGCTGATAGGGCAGGAAGAAGCGGCTCAGTTAACGTGGGCGATCGCCTTTTCAGAAGTAGATGAAGCTGACGGAGAATTCCTTCTCGGAGAGCTCGTTCAACTCCTTCAAGCCAAAATTGAAGCTTATGAACGGCAAGAAAAGTGGGGACTTGCTGACCTTCTCTATCAGCATCTCCATCAACTCACACCTACAGATACCAACTCTATTCTTAAAGGTATTCAAACAGCCTTAAAAGGGGAATTGTTGAGCCGTGAACGCTTGGAAAACACAGGGCTGCTGGAAACTTTAGAAACAACTATTCAGCAACCTGAAGCCATCGATTTAGAATTGTTAGACGCAACGCTACAGGAAGTTATTATTCGGGATGACGGGAATCGCGATTTGCTCAGTTGGATTGAAGAGACAGCTCGCTATTTACCTAACCCGGAAGCTGTTACTCATAAGCTTTATGAAAAATCGATCCAGGTTCGGATGCGAAGCCCTTATAACTCTAATTCTTCTAAAGCTTTAGCGTATATTGATGCAGCACTTCGCTTAGACGGAACAAACTTCGGTCTAAAGCATGAGCGAGTTTTCATTTTTATTAAAAGTGCACGTTATCAAGAAGCTGCCACAATGGCTGAAGCACTCTTGATGGACTGTGAAAACAAACAGGAAAAAGTTTTTGCTAAATGTCTTTTGCTTGATGCCCTCATTCATCTATCAGATCGATGGAATGATAGTCAAAGCCATCTAGAAGACATCTTGCAACTTCTTAGGGAGCTGATTCAGGAATACAGCGAAAACCCTGGTTTATATATGCCTAGTGCACTGGCAACTCGGTCTTTGTTTTTCTATCAATATATTAAAGATAACCCCGTTGAATATCGAAGTTTACAGAACCAGCTAGCCCAAATTTATGTAGATAGCATTCAAAAACAGCATGAGGAAAAAGCAGTTATATCCGATCGGGTCCAAGTCTTAGGTACGTCCCGTAAGTTACGCATTGGTTTTCTTTCGGAATGCATGACAAAGCACTCTGTAGGGTGGCTTAGTCGATGGATTTTTCAACATTATGATCGTGAGCGATTCGAGTTTTACTGTTACTTCAAAATCTATACGACCCGCCCCGAAGGGTTAGACGATTTCAGCCAGGAGTGGTTTGCTGACCTATCCACAGGGGCCTGTATCGTGTATGGAGATCCTGAGGAAATTGCAAAAATTATCAAACAGGATGACATTGATATTCTGGTTGACTTAGATAGCGTTACCTCTGAAAAAAATTACGCTACGTTTGCCTTAAAGCCTGCTCGTATCCAGGTGACCTGGTTAGGGTATGACGCTACTGGTCTCCCGACTGTTGACTACTTCTTAGCAGATCGGTTTGTGCTACCCGACCATGCTGATGATTACTACACGGAAACCATTTGGCGAATGCCGACAACCTATATTGCCGTTGATGGTTTTGAAGTGAGTGTCCCATCATTACGACGAGATAAGTTGGATATCCCTGCGGATGCTGTGGTGTATTTCAGTGCACAGACCGCTGCAAAACGCCACCCTGATGCGGTGCGATGTCAAATAGAAATTCTCAAGCAAGTTCCTAACAGCTACCTGCTTCTGAAGGGGAAGGGCGATGCAGATGCGCTTCGCAATTCATTCCTGCAAACAGCAGAAGAAGAGGGTATTGCAGGCGATCGCTTTCGGTTTCTACCCCCTGTTAAGCATGAATCAACTCACCGTGCCAATTTAAGCATTGCCGACGTCGTCCTTGACACCTTTCCCTATACAGGGGCCACAACTACCCTGGAAACCTTATGGATGGGCATTCCTCTGGTCACCCTGGTTGGCAATCAATTCACCAGCCGCAACAGTTACGCCATGCTTCGTCATGCTGGAATTGAAGCAGGCATTGCCTATTCACAGGAAGAATATATTGAATGGGGGGTGCGGCTCGGCTCGGATGCAGCCTTGCGAGAGCAGGTGAAGCGTCAGCTATGGCGATCGCGCCAAACATCCCCACTGTGGAATGCTAAACAATTCACTCGGGATCTAGAAAATGCCTTTGAGCAAATGTGGCAGCAATATCTAGAAACCTCGTCTCAGTCTAACTAATGCAATCTTTTCAACTATGAACTCACCAGAAGTTTTAAAGGAAAAAGGACAGCAAGCTCTCCAGGGTGATGATTTTCTGACTGCTGCTGCTTGCTTTGAAGCACTCGTCGAGCAGGAACCAGAAATACCTCAACATCATCTGGCTTTAGGCCTGGCTTATCTATTAGCTGGGCAGGAAGAAGCAGCTCAGTTGGCTTGGGCGATCGCCTTTTCAGAAGTGGATGAGAACCATGAAAATGAACTTTTTCAGGAGCTAATAAAACTCATTCAGGCTAAAACCCAGAACCTTGAGCAGCAGGGGAAATGGGAATTAGCTTACCTGCTATATCAACATCTCCATGAAATTAATCCTCTCGATGTAAATGTAATTCTTCAAAGCATTCAGGCTGCTATGCAAGGGAATCAGTTTGATTCGAACCTACTCATCTGCTCTGGGCTGCTTGAGGCACTGACCAGCCATACCGACCAGTCCGTCTCTATAGACAGTTCCTTAATGGAGACTGTCTTAGGAGATGTACTTGCCTGGGATGTGGAAGATCCAGAAATTCTGCCATGGATTGAGAAGGTAGCCAGTTATCTGCCTGATAAAACAAAAATTGTCTATCGTTTAAACGAAAAAGCTGTACAGCTCCGTCAACGAAGTATTCTTCATGAAGACTTTGATATCGCCCTTACTTATGCAGAGGCAGGGCTGAGATTGGATCCAAAACATTTTGGCTTAAATCATGAACGAATCATGATTTATATCAAGAGAAGAGACTTTAAAAAAGCCGCTTCTCTTGCAGAAAAACTATTTTTAGAGTGTCAAAATCTTCGGACAAAAATCCGTACAAAAGGTCTTTTAATTGAAGGGTTATTTCATATTCCTGAACGTTGGCAAGAGGCAAAAGAAGAACTAGAAAGCTTGCTGCTATTACTAGATAGTTTTATTCAAGAGTATGAAGGAAAAAGTGATTTCCAAATAGCCCCATCCTTCTTACTACGAAACTTATTTTACTTTCAATATATTCAGGATGATCCTAAGGAATGTCGAGTCTGGCAAAATCGGTTATCCTCCTTTTATCTAAAGACTCTCCAAAATCAAGAAAACACACCAGGAGCAACGGCGATCGCTTCTCCCGTGTTTTCTCACCAAAATCGCCAGACAACTCAGCGAGAAAAGCTAAGAATTGGTTTTCTTTCAGAATTTATGGATCAACATTCCATCGGCTGGCTGAGCCGATGGATTTTTCAGCATTATGATGCAAGTCGCTTTGAGTTTTATGCCTATTTTCAGAGCCATGAATTGCCGCTTAATGGGCTTTCGACCTTCAGCGAAACATGGTTTGCTCGACCCGCAACCCGCTCTTTTGCCGTTTATGGGAAACCCCATGAAACAGCCCAGAAGATCTATGACGATGAGATTGATATTCTGGTGGACTTAGACAGCGTCACATCAGAAGATACTTATGCTGTCATGGCGCTTAAGCCTGCCCCTGTACAGGTAACATGGCTAGGTTACGATGCGAGCGGTTTACCTACGGTAGATTATTTCCTGGTCGATCCATTGGTGGTGCCTGACCATGCTAATGAGTATTATGCTGAGGCACTTTGGCGCTTGCCGCGAACATATATTGCTGTCGATGGTTTTGAGGTAGGAGTGCCATCTTTACAGCGAAAAGCCCTAAATATTCCATCAGATGCTGTAGTTTATTTCAGTGCCCAAACAGCAATCAAACGCCACCCTGAAACTGTGTCCTGCCAGCTCCAAATCCTGAAGCAAGTTCCCAATAGCTACTTATTGCTGAAAGGTATTGGTGATAATAACTCTCTCCGCAATGCCCTCTTTCAGGCGGCTGAGATGGAGGGCATCAGTCGCGATCGCTTCCGGTTTCTAGAACTCGACAAAGATGAAGCCACCCATCGAGCTAACCTGAGTATTGCCGACGTTGTTCTCGATACCTTTCCCTATACCGGGGCTACGACAACCATGGAAACCCTATGGATGGGGATTCCTTTGGTGACACGGGTAGGACAACAGTTTGCCAGTCGTAACAGCTATGCAATGTTGCGCCATGCTGGAATCGAAGCGGGTATTGCTCACTCTGCGGCGGAGTATATTGAGTGGGGGGTACGCTTTGGCACCGATGCGGGACTACGGGAACAGGTACAAGCTGAATTATGGCGATCGCGCCAAACCTCTCCCTTGTGGAATGCCGAACAATTTACTCGCGATATGGAAAGCGCCTTTGAGCAAATGTGGCAGCGCTATCTTAATAGTGATGGAAAAAACTCTATGAAATAAACTTATTAACACAGAAATACACTAGCTTCTTTAAATACTCTAAGTCATTTGGAACACCTAGATGAATTAGGAAGTAGTTCTTGAACCTTGAGCCATATTTTAGTTGAGGAGTAAAAACGATGCAAGTTATTGGAATTTCCATGGTGAAGAATGAAGAGGATATCATAGAGAGCTTTATTCGTCATAACTTGCAATTTCTGGACGGAATTATTGTTTTTGATAATTGTTCAACGGATTCAACACGGTTGATTCTTAAACTGTTAATGCAAGAAGGTTTACCAATTTGCTTATCTGATGATTATGAATATGCTTATTTTCAGTCTGAAAAAATGACAAACTTACTCAGACGGCTTTGTTTTACCAGTCCCATAGACTATGTCATTCCTCTAGACGCTGATGAGTTTATTGATTGTGAAAGCTATGATGTTTTTGTAGAGTCATTGAATGAAATTGAATCTCCTGGGGTTGGTTTTTGGGGTTGGAAGACATATGTTATTTCCCCCAAGCTAGCCAATGACCAGAGCCCAAAAGCTCAATTAGATCAGTTCAACTTTTTCAGAAACAGAGAAATTCCTCAATATTACAAAGTAGTTTTAAGAAATCCAGAACTCTGCATTCATGATCTCACACTTACTCAGGGAAACCATAATACTTCTTCGTCATATGATATCTCAAAAATCAAGCTGAGAAATTTATCACTCGCTCATTTCCCGGTTCGCAGCAAATTTCAAATTACTAAAAAAGTGATCTTTGGTGAAATTGCCTATCAACTTAAGGATAAAAAACAAAATTTTCATGATCCAAACGAGACTAGGCAATGGCGAAGTTTATATCAAAGATTAAAAGCAGGTGAAAATTTTTCAGAAAGTGAATTGGTAAATATTTCGCTCAACTATGCACAAACTCCTGGCAATTCTCAATGGCCCGATAATATTCGGAGTGGAAAATTTAAACTGGTTGGCTCGGAAAACCAATATGATGAAGTAGTTAGTAGTAATCTCTTAATGGAAACAGTAAGAAGCTTTCAGAACTATATTAAAGGCCCAGAAATTCATTTCAATCCTTATGAGCTATACAACACAGATGTCGAACCAGGAACCTTTAGTGAACAGAATCAGTCTATTAATACTGCTTTTGAGCCGGATTGGCATCTAAAGAATCTCTTCTTAGATATTCCTCCGTTTCGATATCTATACGAGCGATTTTCTCCGGTGAGCGCTCTTGATATTGGCTGTGGGCTAGGTCAGTACTTGAAATTACTAAATAATTTTGGAGTAGCCCAAATAGCTGGTATTGATGGAATAGAGCCTGAAGCTTTATATATACCCGCATCCAATTATTTAACTCATGATCTACACCAACCATTAGAATTATCTCAAAAATTTGATTTGGTGATTTGTAGCGAGGTGGCAGAGCATTTAAACCCTGGTAGTGAAGCAGTCTTACTTGATAACATTGAAAGGCATGCTGGACATATAGTCCTTTTCTCAGCCGCTGCTCCTGACCAACCAGGTTATGGCCACATAAATTGTAAGCCCTTTGCATTTTGGGCGGAGCAGTGGGCATCCAGGGGTTGGGTACCCTTACTCTTTGAAACTTTATGCTTCAGGACTTTATCTACATTTTCCTGGCTTCGTAGAAACCCTGTTTTAATGGTTAGGGCAGAAGATGAATCGGATATTCTTCCGACATGGTTGCCCCTAGTACTAATTCACGAGGAGGATTACGCATACAAACCGCAACCACCTGGTATCATTATTAACCCTTTAGCTCACACCATTCCAGAATTACAATAAGTACTCTAGGGTTGAGGTTATGGGGATTGAAAAAAGCTATACCACTTAGCAGCTGGACAGTGCAAAGTTATTGGTACCCCTCGATAGTGGCACCAATGCGCTAACTCAAGCTTATTCAGTGATGGAGATTACCCAGCTTTATCGGCGAGCAATTGAGGCAGAAGTAGAGTAGGTCTACTTCGTGAAAAAATCAGTGGATGTTGATGCTGAAGCGTCAGGCGCACAATTTGTTCGCTTGGATAACCGTGTTCGGGTAGGGTTCGGAACCACCGAGGGAAATTCTTCCAAATCGATTGAGGCAATTCTAGCGCTAAGATTTGCAGCACACCGAGGGTGATCGCATGGAGATTGACAAAGCGTTCAAAGGCTTCCACTTTTTGCTTAATTTGGCGTTGTTGAGCCGGGTCATAGTCTTGGAGGCGAAGATTGGACGGGAACTGCGGTGTCTTGTCGAGCAGTTTGAGCCAAAACTGATAGGCAAAGCCACCTAGGAGCAGAACCAACGTTCTAAAACAAACTTCAATCTTGAAGCGCTTGCCGTAGGACTCAATCACCTGTGTTCCGGTAAGTTTGACATCGCTGGAGAGCAGAATCATGCGCTTGCCGTTGGGCAATTGGGTCAAGACAAATAGGACGCTCGCCTCTGGGCTATCCCAGAAGAATTCAAAGCACTGATAGTAGACCATTGTGGGTTGACCATAGAGCCAGACGACAGCTTTGAGACACGCCTCTGGAGGGGCAAATAGGTCTTGGAGGGCAATCTTGCTCCCCCATTTGCGTGGGCGGCCCCGACCGGACTTGCCAGGAAGTGAACTGAACGGGGCACGGGCAACAGTAGAAATTCGCACACGGCTAATCAGGTGCAGTCCATGGGCACGCAACGATTGCAAAACGTTCGCCGAGGCATAGTAGGCATCGAGCAATGCATAGCTCCCCACACTCATGTAGCTGACGCACAAGTGCGCCATCTTATCCACCAGGGTCAACTCCTGCGATTCAGACTCTGCCCCTTCAATCCCATCGTGCAATTTGAAGACGAGCGGCACCGCAAACAACGCCGTACCGCACCCCATCAGCAATCCCAAGGCACTGAAATAGTGTCCGCGAATCCATTCGGGTTTGCTCACATCACTCGATTCTTGGTGCAGTCCCTTCACCCCTGGCATCTTGCGCCCTTCCTTGCCCACTTTGATGCCATCACCGACGTACAAGCGCTCACCCTGCAAACGGTTCACAAACGGATGTTCGCCCAGCTACTCTGCCCACGCCTGGCACAAGCTATCGATACAAAATGCACTGGAATGGAACCAATGCAGGGCTTGATGATAATAGCCTTCGCTCAATCCCAAAGCATTGAGGTAGCTTGTCACCGCAGGTGGTTGCGTACTCAACACCACGCCCCAAAACAACAGGACAAACCACTCGAAGGTTGCTTCACGACGAAAGACGGGACGAAACTGGAGCAAGATTTGCTCAATGCGTTGATAGAGTTTCATAATGAACGTGGCTGATTGTTGTGTATTTCAGCCAGTTTCCGACATTCCGCCCGGTTTGGGACTGGAATGTCCTTTTTTTATCTTCTACCTTCAATTAGGAGGAGAACTTCGCACTGTCCAGTTAGCAGGTGGTATAGCTTTTTTCAATCCCCATAACCTCAACCTCGACCCAGCTTACAGCTATTTTCGATCGCCTGAGGTCTGGTCATTTTTGTGGGAGCCGCGCGGAGCGCGGCTCCCACAAAAATGGCTGTGGTTTACTCAAGCGGGAACTGCTGTAAAGGATGTTTAAAGAGTCGGTTAGTCAGGTAAAAAAAGCCAGAAAGCTCTCTCGGTATTAACTGACGTTCGGACTAAATTTGCCTATCGAATTGCGAAACGCACTCTAGAAGTGCGTTTCGCAATTCGATAGGCTTTCTGGGTTTCGTAAGCTGAGAATCTAGCTACGCGAGCTTTTCAGCTTACGAAACCCAATTTAGTCCAAAGTCTAGATATGACTATGGCTTTACAACACACCTTAAAACATGAACACAGTATCGCCTGGTGCCCAGTCATGAGCTAGAAACAAGAACACAAAAAAGGGAGGTGGAATCTCATACAACGCCTGAGCAGGTAGTTATAGAGCGATCGCTACATTTGACTACAGCCCCTCCAGAAGCCCATTTCAGGGCAAGACCAACCTTGGGAGAAAGAGGACGAAAGATTTTTTTGAGGGGGTGATATGAAACTGATCGCAGGTGGGCAAGTTATCTCTAGGAGTTAGAAACCCATATCCCGCAACTCAAGGAGACACACTCTAATGAAAACCGAACTGAAAGCCAAATTCATCCAACACCTCGCACAGAAGCGTCAAGATTCCGGTTTCACCCTGATTGAACTGCTGGTGGTTATCGTGATCATTGGTATTCTGTCTGCTATTGCTCTACCTTCTTTCTTGAACCAGGCAAACAAAGCTCGCCAGTCTGAAGCGAAGACCTACGTGGGTTCCATCAACCGTGCCCAGCAGGCTTACTTTGTTGAGTATGGTACCTTCAGCCCTGATGGAGCAAGCTTGGAAGGTGGCATCGCTTCTTCCACCCAGAACTACACCTACGTCATCTCGGGCAACAGCACCGAAGGGACTATCCAAGCATCTGCTCGGAAGAACGCTCTGAAAGCTTATGGTGGGCGTGTATGGGTTAGCGGTAATACCACCCCTGGTATTGTTTGCGAAACTACAGCTTCCACTGGCCCTCAAGCCGCGCCTGCCATGACTGGCCTAACTGCCTGTCCCGCTACTGCTCCGGCTGTTGGACAGTAATCTTTAGCAGAAGGTTGTCACTGTCACAGACAGCTTCTTGCTTTACCACTTCATTACACAACTGGAGTCTTGCACTCCAGTTGTTTTTGTATATAGCGTTTGCAAGGACGTTAATTCAGTAAGGTGGGCTGGATTAATTCGCACACCACGAGCATAATGCTGCAGTGCATTTGTGAAGTTTTTTCCCCATTTCTTTTTGAAACTTGGGCTGGGGTACATCCCACACTACCCGAGTTTCAAAAAGAAATAGGGGAAAAGGCATAGGGAAACAGTAATAATTTTAGAAATAGAATCCCAATACTTGAGGGGGAAGGCTGACTCCGTCAGCCTTCCCCCTCAAGTATTGGGATTCTATTTTCTTGCGAGTTCCTAAGTTTAGATGTCTGTCCTCTAAAAACTTAAGTAATCGCTGGTTTCCAAATCCTTTAAAGAAATAGATGGTACAGATTCAAGACCTGAAGGGGCTAGGTGACTATCTTCCAGGAGAACATGGGCTGTAATGTGAGACGCTACAGCTTTCAGTTGGGGAACTTGAGCTGAGGTGATTAATATAATATTTGGTTCTCCTTCAGATTCATCAATTTCCACCTCTTCCAGAACGGACATCATAACCGTAGCCAGCAGTAAATCGATCGCCTCTATATCGACATCTTCTGAAGTAATGAGAGCCGTTATTGAGCGTTTTTTAGGATGCGACACAATAATTTGTAAAAACTGGGCAAGCTGTTGACTTAAAGAATCTTCGTCGGCTTCCCAGTTGGGGCATAGGAGCAAGTTAACGGAGCTTAAACTGCCCTCATCTATGGCACTGGCACCAGAAATAAGACTTCCATCGCCCCCTAGTTCAGGCTGTTTAATTGCCTTCAAGATAGCTCGAACATGAACAACTTCTTCCTCTGAGTACTCCTCCTCTAGACTTACCAGGGTAAAGGCTCCTCGAAAGCCGTAATTCTGGCAAAGGTTCCAGTAGGGAGGATATTCAACACAGTAATATTTGAAGGAATTAATGTTCCAAAAACTCACATGGGTTGGGTCTTGAAAGGCTCCCCGGCCATCCGTAGATGGAACGCGAATATCAACGATCGCATCATGCTGACATATACGCCAGATCTCATTCATCGTGTGGAGGCGATCGGGTAGGTGCTCCACGACATCGTAAGCTTTGACCACTTCTACACTGTTGTCCGCAAAGGGAAAGCGGCGATTTAAATCTGCCACTACATCAACACCAGGGCCAGGAGAAATATCTACCCCAATGAACCCTTCGGCTTTCCAGCCGCCACAGCCTAAGTCAACTCGTAGAGATTCTGTTGCTCCTGTAGACATAGTCGTAATAGTTCTTAAAATGTAATCGACTACTGTAGAGTAAGTGCACTTCTTCGTTACATCCTGATGTAGAGCGGCTGCAATTTCTAACCGCTCAGATTGATGGTCAGGGTGGAGGTAGTAGCGAAGCTTGCCGTTCAATTCCTCAATGCTTCGGTAGGAGATTTCCTCAGCAACACTAGTGAGTTTTTGCAAGTCCGATCGCCAATCCGTCAGCACAAAACCACCCACTGCCCCCACATCAATAACCCGATTAATCACCGCCGTATCAAATTGTAGAGAGGTGATATTAAGGTTGATTTGGGAGTTGCAATAGAGATTGCGTGCCTGTGCATAGTCGGATAGGGGAGGATGATAGCGAACCGTTTCTTTTTCAATCCTACGGTTCAAATCAACCTTATGTAAGTAGGCTGGATCGCCTCCGATGATGTCCATCTCAACATCTTGAATTCGTCGAATGATTTCGCCTCTGGAATGCTGAGAATAAATATGTAGCAACGAAATATAGAAGTGTTTAAGACTAAAAAAATCAATAGGATTTTTGGGATCAGCATAGGTCGTAGCAAACTTGACGGCTGAAGGTTCTAAAGCCGTATCTAAATCAGCAATCCGTTGCCATACATCTGCCCGTACCCGATGGGCAAATGGCATATCCCACATCTCATCTCCCAAAGATGGTAGGACGTGACCTACAAAAGATACGTCGTACTGATAAGTATGGGGAGGTGATAAGTATGAGTATTCAGAGACATGAGAAACTGTAAAAGCATGAGATATTCCCAAACTTCTCAAGTCTAAATAATTGGAATACTCCAAGCAAAAATGATAGGTTCTCTCTCGGTGGTTACAAAAGGCAGTAAGCAAATGCTTAATTTCATTCAGCTCCAGTAAACCACTAAATAAGGAATCATGATGAATGAAAATAATTTTTGTATTAATGGCTTCAAACCCATAACCCTCTACCGCTTCCATATACCGGCATAAGGAGGACGAAGAATTAGTGATTAAAACAAAATCAAATCCCTGATCATTGATGTAGTTTATGTAACTGGATTGTGTAAAATTCGATGGATTTAATAGCTCGACCGTATGCCCTAACTGAGCCAGTGCTTCAACAAACCCATCAATAAGCCGTTGGTAGATTCGAGTGGGCGATCGCTCGACACAAAACCGGTAGGATTGGGAAGGCGCTGGCGTGGTTGTCATAGTTGCTTCTGAACGTGAAAACGAACTGGACTCAGTACAGCATAACGGGAGCAACAGGGCTCTATCACTATAGCTCTACCTCAAAGAATCAGACCCACGTAGGGTTATTTTTGAGAAGCCGTGCTCCACAAGGTGCTTTAAAGATGGCCCGTCCTCGTTTGATTGTGTAAGCCTACAAGTACTCGACGGATAGAAACATAAAATCTCAAATCCTATGCTACCTGCTGCACAGGTGATATAAGGTTTCGGGGTTATAGCTTGGACGGAAGCAGGAATTACGCACGATTGCTAGGTATGGTGTGCGAAACACACCATACCTAGCAATCGTGCGTAATTGAATGCAAGACACGAAGCGACCAAAGGGAATATGACTGTGTTACCGGGAAAATTCAGGGCGGCGAGACTGAAGGTAATTCACAAACTCCTGGTTAGAGAGGGGGGGGCAGAGGAATCGCCCCTGGGCTGCATAACAGCCGCTCTGTCGCAGCAGATTCACCTGGTCGTCAGATTCCACTCCTTCAGCGATCGCTCGCAATTGCAAACTCTGGGCTACGGCAACAATCGCTCTCACGATAGACAACGCCTCGGGATCATGAGCAATGTCGGCAATTAGCGACGTATCGATCTTCACTCCCTCCACTGGAAGCCGCCGCAAATAGCTGAGGGAGGTAAACCCAATACCAAAGTCATCAATCACGGTGCGAATGCCCATATCTTTGAGTTGGTTGAGTAGGGTTACGCCGGCTTCAACGTCTTCCATCAGGTCAGATTCCTGCACATCAAAGACCAAGAGGTCAGGACTGAGCCCGGTTTGTTCCAAAATTTGAGAGGCTGATTCGACCAAGTTGAAGTGGTGCAGGTGTTGGTTAGAGAGATTGACCAGCAATTTGATAGGCAATTGATTATAGGTCTGCCAGGCCTTTGCTTGCTGACAAGCAGATTGGAGGATCCAATGCTCGATACGATCTAGAAGTTCGAGTTCCTGAGCGATCGCCAGAAAGCTGCTAGGGTAGAGTACGCCTATCTCCGGACAATGCCAGCGAACATAGGCCTCTGCTCCAATGATGCGTCCAGTAATTAGATGTAGTTGCGGCTGAAATTGGAGTTGAAATTCACCATTTTCCAGTGCTCGCGGTAGTTGCCCGGTGATCCATTGGCGTTGAGTAACTTGGGCATCTACCTCTAGGTTGTAAAATTGGTAGCGGTTCTCACCCGAGCGCTTAGCCTGCTGCATGGCTAAACGAGAATGATGGATTAAATCATTAGGGTATGTCCCATTGTCGGGGTAGAGAGCAATACCCACACTAAGTTGAACACTCACCCACTGCCCCCGAACCCAGTAGGTTTCCAGCAGGTGTTTCAACAAATTCTGAGCCTGTCGAGCAACTTCCTGACGGCGTGTTACTGATTCATAAATGACACCAAACTCGTGGACGCCCAGACGGGCAGGGGTATAGGGCTGATCAACATTGCTCTGGAGGCGTTGGGCGATCGCCTGCAGCAACTCATCGGCAAATTCCTGCCCTAGACGCTCATTGACCACTCGGGAGTTGTCAATGTTAAGGTACAACACTGCGAGAGACGTTTGGTTTGCCTGAGCTCGGCTGATGGCTTCTTGCAGGTGATGGTGAAATAAAATGCGGTTAGGTAAACCCGTCAGAGCGTCTCGATAAGCCAGTTGCTTCAGGTTATCGACCGCCTGCTTCATCGCATCCACATAAGGTTGGGTAATAGCGGCCTGCTTATTCAGGCGAGCCGCAATAGCGGCCAGCAATTCCTGACGAGTGAAGGGTTTGGTGATGTAGTCATCAGCCCCCATTTCCATACCTAAGCGGAGATCTGAGCGATCGCTCTTAGCACTTAAAAAGATGAATGGAATGCGGGCAGTGGCAGGGTTACCCTTAAGAGCTTCTAGTACCTGATAACCATCCCATCCTGGCATCGAGATATCACAAATAATCAGGTCTGGGTCTTGTTCCTGGGCAGCCTTCACACCGGACTCACCATCCTTTGCGGAGACCGCCTCCATAGACTCCATCTGTAAGAATTTAAGTATGGAATTCCGGATAATCGCGTCGTCTTCGATGACCAGAATTTTCTTCACAACTACACTTTGCTCTCTCATAGCTAAACCGAATGGCTCTTATTGTTTGTTTCCTGTAAAGCTTGAGCAGTCGTTTGAAGATGCGGGCAGGCTCATCTGAAAACTATTCCCCACAATGTTTTCAACCTATTCTTGAGGCAGTTTGAGAAGGAATAGGGCAGATGCCTAAATCACCTTGGGAATACCTCCAACATTCCTGGCTCAAGCAATGGTTTGTTAGAGTGATGACAGTTGAGATGCGACCGAGGCATAGACCGATCAGCGAGGGATCGTTGCCAGAAGTAGTAATTTCATGAACCTGCCGAGCTTCCCTGATGAAAATCACAGAAGTTCGGAACGGCTGGCTTCACTCTGCAAAGCTTGCAGTTGTGGAGTCAGCAAGCACAACACCCGTCTTACTATGGTGCCCATTTCCTGGTAAGGAATACGATATTTTTGCGGATTATTAAGTAAAAATTGTAGGCCAGGAAAATTAGACTCCGTATTTCCCGATCGGCTTTATCTGATTTTCAATATTATTTTGCGCTACATACCATCCAAGCAAATTGACATCCAATACTTTATGCCCCTCTCCAAACTGATGAGGTGTGAGGGATAGGTGTGGGACTTCGTACCGCACCTATCCCTCACACCTCATCAGTTTGAAAAATGCTGTAGAAAAATGTTTTTGTAGCTTTTAAGTAGCTCACCTCAATTAATTAGGAGACACAGAGGCTGTGCAGTTCGTTTCACGCGGCACATAGCATCTTATGTTGGTGGCGCAATATTCTGGACAGTTTTTGTGAAACCCTTGATTTTGCGTGCGCTTCACGCACGCAAAATCAAGGGTTTCACAAAAACTGTGCGAACTAATGCTATTTACGATTCTGAAAATATCATTAACAGAATGCTACAGCACGGTTCAAAGATGAGTACGTTTTGCTCAGCAATACTGTGAAGCAGAAGTAGGGATTGTTTCTATTGATAGAGTATCTGTATCGCCTATTGATTGATTTGATGAAGCACTGAAGTTTTTAAATTAAAAAAGACTTCAGGCAGTAAAAGCCTTCATTTGGAGCGGATAGATATTCCTTATAGGCATAGCAACCTGAGCCTTCATGGAAATAGTTTGACTCCTTCTGATTCTTCAGAACGTAGCCGCTACAAATGATTAGTAGCGCTTGTAGAACTGGAATTACACTCATTACCCAGTCAAGCACGGCTCATCAGTTTGGGCTTGTGAGTTCGTTTTTTTGAGTCTCCAACCTATTTTTCCACTGCATCAAGTTATTTGCCGAATACTTTATCCACTCGTGAATCGTCTGTCTGTAATTCACTTTCTAGGAGAAGAATTCCATGTTTTTACACACCAAGCGGTTGCAGTATTTCACGCCACCCGAAAGCCCCGACCCCATCTATGCCAAAAAGATGCAGGAGTTGATTGGTGGCGTTTTCGGTGAAATGACAGTGATGATGCAGTACCTGTTTCAGGGCTGGAATTGCCGGGGGCCTGCTAAGTACCGTGATATGTTGCTAGACATTGGTACTGAGGAAATTGGGCATATCGAAATTCTGTCCACAATGATTGCCCAATTACTTGATAATGCTCCTGTCCAAATGCAGGAAGATGGAGCAAAAGACCCTGTTGTGGGCGCTGTCATGGGTGGCGAAAAGCCTGAGGGCGTCATCATGGATATTATGGGAGCAGCCATGAACCCTCAGCACAGCATTGTGTCGGGACTAGGGGCCATGCCTCAAGACAGTGTTGGTTTTCCCTGGAATGGTCGCTTTATCATAGCTAGCGGCAACTTAATGGCAGACTTCCGCTCTAATCTTCATGCGGAATCTCAGGGGCGGTTGCAAGCTGTGCGGCTCTATGAAATGACCCGTGATCCTGGCGTTCGGGACACCCTCAGTTTCCTGATTGCCCGTGATAGCATGCACCAGAAGCAGTGGTTGGCTGCGATTGAAGAGTTAGAAGCTGATGGGTTGGAGTCGACTCCTGTACCTAGCCGTTTCCCCACCGAGCTGGAAAAATCGGAAGCGGCCAACCAGTTCTGGAATAACTCGGAAGGAACTGAGAGTGCAGAAGGCCGTTGGGCGAAGAATGGCTTTGAGTATGTCGCAAATCCTCAACCTCTGGGAGAAGAGCCTGTTCTGCCGCCCGGAAATGCCCGTCTGTACACCACTACGGGTATTGCTACCCCCACACAAGACTTAAAATCTGGTTCTACCTCTCAGAAGGGAACAGCCAAGTAGAAGTCTGTTTTAAGTTATGCTGTATGTAGAGAATACACGGTAGAGCTTTGTAACACCAAATCTCTAGATTCAGTAGATCGTAAACGAGCGTTTTGGGTGTACGAGGTACACCCAAAACGTGTCAGAACCTAGAGGAAAGAACGCTTTGCACTCGATTTTCTCTGGGTTCTAGAACCTGTTCTAAGGGTTGTTTTTTCATGTGCTTCGCGTACAAAAAACAACCCTATCGATATTGTCATTACTAGGCCCGCAGAGCATTGTCCACTCTTCAATGGCCGGGTTAACGGGTTCATCAAGAATCTCCCATGGGGAGTAGAGTTTTACACCTTACGATTCGTTCTTTTGCTGCGGGGAAGACGTTAGGGTGGCATCAGCAGACCTGATAGACGTTTTGGAGTTTTTGGACATTGGCTAGTTCTCTGAAAAATAGGGGGATTGGGAGCGATCGCGATCTTGTTCGCCTCCTAAACATAAAGCTGATTTACCATGAGCCCGATGTGCTTGAGTTCAAGCGTGGGCAGGAGATTTTTGCAAAGTACCCTGATGCTCAACGCATTGAAGTGCCATCCCACTGGAATATTCCAGAACTGCATGGTAATGAAGGTTCTGTAGATGATTGGAACCGCATCAAACATACCGTGCTTGTTTTAGGTGTTAAGAAGTCTTTGACTGCACGTCCTAATACCCGCTCCTCAGACTTTGTGGCACCTTCTCATGCAAATGGCTGTGCAATGGCTTGTGCTTACTGCTATGTTGCTCGACGCAAAGGTTATGCAAATCCAATTACAACGTTCGTAAATATTGAAAAGATTACACGATACATTCAACGCCATGCTGCAAAGCAAGGATTGAAGACGGAGCCGAATCAGGCTGATCCGGATTGTTGGGTGTATGACATTGGAGAAAATAGCGATTGCTCCGTAGACACAGCGATCTGCGATAACGTGAAGGATTTAATTCATCTATTTCGTGACATTCCAAATGCAAAAGCAAGCTTTGCCACAAAGCGGGTAAATCGTAATTTATTGGATTATGATCCACAGGGGAAGACGCGGATACGATTTAGCTTGATGCCTGCGGCGATCGCTCAAGTGGTAGATGTGCGAACATCAGCCGTGGGCGATCGTATTGCTGCCATCAATGACTTTGTGGAGGCGGGGTACGAAGTTCATCTCAATTTCTCCCCTGTTATCTTCTACGAGAATTGGTTGGAGGAGTACGAAGCTCTATTTAAGGAACTGGATGATGTGTTGAGCCCGGCAGCGAAGGCCCAGTTAAAATGTGAGATTATCTTTCTAACTCACAACGAGCAGTTGCACGACGTCAATATGAACTGGCATCCTCAAGCAGAAGCGATGTTGTGGCGACCTGAACTGCAGGAAGCCAAGATATCGGAAACTGGAGGGCGTAATGTGCGTTATAGAAGAGGGCTTAAGGGCACATGGGTTGAGCAATTTTGTGGGTTACTACAGCAGACACTGCCTTATTGCACCATTCGCTATGCGTTTTGATTCGAGTCTTGCCCCTTCAGGTGGTTCTTCAAGCCTATGAATAGGGTGTAGAGAAGGAACCACACACCCCTCCTCCACACCCTATTCAAGACCCTGGAAGCCCTACTTTTTGTGCACTTTGCGCACAAAAAGTAGGGCTTCCAGGGTCTTGTTTTAGAAAGGAAGGAGAAGCTTTTTGGGGCTAACCTGCCTATAGGGGGATTCTGTGGTGTCAATTCTGTGACATACCTTTGGCCTGTTCCATGGTAGGTTCAATTCAGTTTTGCGGTTTATCTGCCTGTCTCACACTTAGTCTCGATTATCTGGAAAAAATACTATGTTTCACTTCCAGATCAGTGCGCAAACCAAGGTAGGTGAATCGATCGGTCTGGTGGGTTCTATTCCCGAATTGGGCGAATGGGATATTAACCGCTGTGTCCGCCTACAAACTCGTGCTGGTCAATACCCCATCTGGCATGCTGATATAGAAATTGGGCCTCAGCCTGCCCTGGAAACTGCTGAGCGTCAAGCCATTGAGTACAAATATGTACGCTTCGGTCCTGATGGCCGGGTGAACTATGAGGCCTGGGGTTGGAATCGGTGGCTTGGGCTAGAATCTATCACCCAGGCTGAGGGCCAAACGCTAATTGTGGATGATGGAGCCTTTGGCTTTGTACAGCCCTACCCCTTTGGTTATCTGGAAAATTACACGAGGCCGCTACCTGATAAAGCGCCGGATGGTTTAAAGGTAGTTGTTTTGGGTAGCTCGGTTGCGTTGGGGCATAAAGCCTGGATGATGGACGGGTGGGCCTCCAAATTGGAGCAGGCACTTCACCAGGAGTATGGTCACCAACTCGTGAACCTGTCCGAGTTGGGAGCCGATGTCAGTCGTACGATCGCCCGTTTCCCCTCTGTGGTTACACCCGAGCGACCCGACATTGTAGTCATTGCCCTTTCCCTCGGAAATGAAGGGTTTGCTTTTTGCCCTCCCGGAAAGCGACAGGCAGTGCAGCAGCACTTTGAGATCGGCTTGCAGCAATTGATCAAAATGACCTGGGAAATCGGCGCACGTCCTATTCTAGGTGGCGTTTATCCCCATGGTGCGTATTCTCCAGAGCATTATCGGTTGCTGAAGGAGACGCAGCAGCGGATGGTGAGTTGGGGCATCCCAGTGCTCGACTGGTTGGAGGCGGTGGAGGATGGCCAGGGACGTTGGAAGAGTGGAGCTTCCTATGATCCAGCCCATCCTAATACCTATGGGCATCAGCTCATGTTTGAGGCGATCGCCCTCCCTTTTTTTCAGCAAAACCGTGACACCTGGCTCCAGGAACAACAGCAGCCTGAAGCGGTTCTCATTTATCGGGACGAAAAAGGTTTTCAAATTTCGGCACGAGTGCTGGAGCGAAAACTGCGGATCACCAACCCATCCCCTTACCCTTATACCATTGCCCCCCATTGGCACAATTTACAGCGGGAGTTGCAAAGCAAGGCAGGATTACGCCCAGGTATTTACTGGACAGAGGATGCCACAACAGGGGAACCGACGTGTATTTCTGTGGGCGAGGATGGGGCGATCGCGACCACTCTGGAAATCCCTCCGGAATCAGATCAGGAATATTGTCCTGCTTTCAATTTTTGGCTACCCGACAAAACTCGCCTACTGTTTTATGACGGTCAGTTGGGGATTTTGCAGGAGGATGAGCATCACATTCGAATCATCAATGAATCGGACCATACTTTCAACATCCATCCCATGTGGAAACAGGTTCGGAGTGCCCTAAAGGCATTACCCCAAGGTGTGTATAGTGATCCGCTGAATCCCGATGCGCCTTTCCGCACACTAATGGTTGGCAATGAGGGTTTGGAGAGCCGGGTGAAAGCACCTGCGAAGTCCGTTTTGCGCTTGCAGTATCAATGTTCGTTAACGGATATTAGTCGGATTGCATTGGTACCATTGGGCGATCGCTGTGCCATTCGCATGGTGCTCTACAAGATGGAGTATGACGGACCTGCCTTCCCCTTCGATCTGACGCGCACCACGCAGATTAGTGATGTAGCAGACATGATCGAAAATAAGTTTGAGGATATGTGGAACCCTGACTTTTTGCATTACAACTTTGATGCAGGGCGTATCTACCATGGCAAGTGGTCGGGGTTGTCTTTTGCTCATGAAGTTGAAGAAACGGATGATCCACTGCAAGATATAAAGCCCGTGTATGAGCGTATGCGCACGCGTTATTCGGCACGGTCCAAACGCTTTTGGTATACTCTTCAGCATAGTGACAAGATTCTGTTCATGCGAACGGGCAGAGCTGACCGCAACGGTGTGATTGATCTGATCACAAAGTTAGAGAAACACTGTAACGGTAAGCCTTTTCACCTGCTGCTCATTTCGCCGCAATCTTCAGAAGAGTTTGCAGGCCTGACC
Organism: Leptolyngbya sp. PL-A3; assembly: GCF_039962325.1. Taxonomy (NCBI): domain Bacteria; kingdom Bacillati; phylum Cyanobacteriota; class Cyanophyceae; order Leptolyngbyales; family Leptolyngbyaceae; genus Leptolyngbya; species Leptolyngbya sp. PL-A3. The sequence continues at coordinate 167,533 of NZ_JAMPLB010000009.1, read as the reverse complement.
AGTGTCCTACACTATAACCTGGAGTTTAACCCCGATCGGATGTATGAAGATATGGGGCACTGGATGTATTGCACCGGCATTATGCAAGGGATTTTAGAATCCCTGGGAGTGTCTAGTAAAAATTTGTTCTGGTGTCCTCCAACACCTCCAAAAACGGTGGCATAGAATTTATAAGGATCCTAACGGTTTTCTAGAACCTGGGTGATCGCCTCTATCAAAACTTCCGGTTCAACGGGTTTAGAGAGATGGCGTTGAAAGCCAACAGCCAGGGCTCGTTGATGATTGGCTTCACCCGCGTAGGCTGTGAGGGCGATCGCCGGGATTTGTCCCCCCTGGTCTTCGGGCAAATTCCTAACTTGTCGCAGAAAACTGTAGCCATCCATCTCCGGCATGCCAATATCGCTGATGAGAATATCGGGTTTGAAGTCTGCTAAAGCAGACAATCCTTCCTGGGCCGAAGCGGCTATCTGAACCATAGCCCCCGATTGTTCCAACACTGTATGGATGAGCTCTCGCATGTCTGCTTCATCATCAACCGCTAAAATGCGGAGGTTTTCTAAACAGGCACGAGGGGTTAGACAACGGGAGCGTGCTCTGAGGGCGCTTCGTGCAATAGCCTGTTGGGCTGAGGGACTCAGTACAGGAAGTTGAGCAATAAACGTGGCTCCCAGTCCTTCCCCAGGGCTTTCGGCACGAACGCTACCCCCGTGTAATTCAGTTAGGTGACGAACAATCGCCAGGCCCAGACCTAACCCACCAAACTGACGGGTAGTGGTTCCGTCTTCCTGGCGAAAATGATCGAAAACGTGGGGCAAGAATTCAGGCTTAATCCCTTTTCCAGAATCCTGGACAATGATACATGCCTCTGTACCGACTTGCTCTAGGCAAACTTCAACGCGACCACCATTGGGCGTGAACTTGACAGCATTAGAGAGCAAGTTCCAGACAATTTGTTGAAGCCGTGCTCCATCTCCCGATACAGGCCCAACATCGGGTAAAAAGCGGGTTTGGATAGTGATATGCTTCGCCTCAGCGGCCAAGCGCACTGTTTCGAGCGCAGCTTCGATGATGTTGGTCAGGTTGACCACTCCCACGTTCAGCGTCAATTTGCCTCGCAGAATGCGGGAGATATCCAATAAATCTTCAATTAATTGGGCCTGGAGTTTGGCATTACGCTCAATCGTATCAAGCGCCCGTTGAATTGCGGTGGAATCAAGTTGACGGGTTTGCAGAAGCTTTGTCCAGCCCAGAATAGGATTGAGCGGCGATCGCAACTCATGGGAGAGCACTGCCAGAAATTCGTCTTTGATGCGATTGGCAGTTTCGGCCTGGGTACGGGCGGCTTGTTCTAACTGGAGGAGGCGATCGCGCTCCTCTTCTGCCTGTTTGCGCTCATGGATATCCATCGCGGTGCCAAACCAGGAGATCACCTGCCCATCCTCATCTTTCAGCGGCACCACACGGGCCAGATGCCAGCGGTAGGTTTGATCAAACCGTTGTAGCCGCATTTCCATTTCATACGCTTCACCCTTTTCAAGGGATTGGGCTCTGGCAGCACGAATGATGGGCCAATCATCGGGGTGAATCTTTTTCGCCCACTGTTTTAGGCTTTCCTCCAGGGACATTCCTGTGTAATCGAGCCAGGTTTGATTGAAGAATTGCACCTGGCCGGCTGCATCATTCGTCCACATTAATTGCGAAACAGCATTCGCCAGAGTGCGGTAGCGGTTTTCGCTGCTGCGTAATGCTTCTTCCGCCAGTTTGCGATCAGTAACGTCAAAGTTGACCCCAATCATCCGCACCGGCTTGCCGTCGCGACCCTGCACCACCATACCCTGGCTGGATAACCAGCGCACCCGACCATTGGGCTGAATAATGCGAAACTCCGTTCGATAGCTGCTGGCTTCTGATAGAACACGGGCGTTGGTTTCCTGAACATGGGGCCAGTCATCAGGGTGAACAAAGTTAAAAAACGTGTCTGCGTCTAATTCAATTTGATCCTTATCAACCCCAAAGATTTTGTACTGGTTCACATCCCAGCGCTGCACATTGGTGTCGAGATTCCATTCCCAGGCACCCATGTGGCCGGCATCCATGGCTAACCGCAGACGCTCCTCACTATCGCGTAGCTCTTGCTCAACGCCTTTGTATTCGGTGACATCGCGCACAACTGCCAGCACCGTTTGAATAGCATCTCCCTCAATGATTTCGGGAACAAATTGGGCCTGATACGCCCGCATTTGCTGGGCGAGATTGGGAAACTCAAATTCCAGGGTACTGGCCTCTCCGGTCTCAAATACTTGGCGCAACACGGTATCCCAATTCTGAGACGTGGCACTTGTAAACCCAAGCTCGGCTCCCGTTTTACCAATAAAATCCTGCCGTGGCAGGCCCAGAGCTTGTTCGATAGTAGGGTTGACGTAGAGGTGGCGGAGGTGGCGATCGTAGCGAATGATGATATCTGGCGTATTTTCAACCAGAGTGCGAAACTCGTGTTCCCGCTGACGTAGACTATCTTCCGCTTGTTTGCGATCGCCCACATCTCGAAAGAACACCGAAATCCCCTCAGGCGAAGGAAACGCCGTCATCTCAACCCAACGTTTCAGAGGCGTGGAAAACGTTTCAAAATGAACCGTAACCCGCTCTCTCATCGCCCGCTCAAAATGCTGGGCCATGTCAGCATTCTGGCTCAGCACATCGGGAAATACCTCCTGCCAGCGGCGACCCAGAAGTTCTTGGGGCGATCGCCCTGCCATCTTGGCTGCGGCTGCATTGACATAGGTATAGCGCCATTCATAATCAAAGGCGATAAAGCCGTAAGTAATACTTTCGAGCAGGTTAGTGACCTGCTGCTTAGTAGCTTCGCGTTCTCGTTCTGCACGCTTGCGATCAGTCACATCGCGGGAAATGGCAATGACGCCCACTGTTCTCTGATCAGAGGTGCGCCAGGGAGTGAGAATGTACTCGTAGTCGTGGGTTCCGTGGATTCCTGTGTATTGAATTTCGGCCTTGATCGGCTGCCCCGTTGCCATGACGGTTTCCCGTTGAGCATCAACCCGGTGCATCTGGTCCACGGGCAGCCCAGCTTCCCCCCAAGTTTTGCCCAACAACTCTTCTGGGTCATAGCCCATAATCTCCGCACCGCCCTGACTCACATACTGGTAGCGACCGGCACGGTCAAATACATAAATATGGTCGACAGAGGCGGCAAGAATAGCCTCTAAAACCTCAGATTGGGCATGAATTTGCCCCTCCCATTGCTGCGCCAGTTCTGGCGGAGATGGATACGACGACAGGACAGGAGCCACCTCAACTCCCCACCCGTCGACCTCGGGTTGAACTGGATTATTTTTATTCCACTGCTCAACCATGGGCTGTTGGTATAGAGGGGCAAGACTACGGCAACATCCGCACAGAGTTCCCTTAGGGTAGATAGGATAATTTCCGCAGGTGGGATGCTGCTCCAGTAATATGCCTTTCGATTATGCCGAGTAAGGCTGATATCGTTACCTACCCCGAGAGGGATGTTTTGTAGAGGCCGGCTTGCCCTGGCTGGCTCGGGATTCGATGGTAAAGGCCGGAATTTGATGCAATTCAGTGTCACTGAGATGGTATTGCTCACAAACAAGACTCAAACGGCTGCCGGAGGAAGTAACCGCATTCACGGAATGAGTCAGGTCTCCCTGGAAGTAAAGCAAGGTGTTGGGGCGAGGTTTGATTTGGGCGATGGATTGGCGATCGCGCTGCAACACTAACTCCCCGCCTTGCAGATTAGACGGCACCGTGACATACAACACGCTCACAACCTGGGGTGGATCGATGGTTTTGCAATAGGAGCGCAGGGAGCGATCGATGTGGGGGTCAACGCGAGAACCCTGGGTGAGTTGCAAGGGATTGAGATAAAAGGCGTTGCAGTCGGGCAACAAAGCTTGATCGAGGTAGGGTTTGAAGTAAGGAAAGCGCCGCTCAACTTCGGGGATATGCGATCGCAGAAACACAACCGAGAAGCCTTTGGTGCTGACAAAATCGCGGTTGAGGTTATTGGTGGCAAAGTAGGAGCAAGCAGAGACTTCGCCACGAAGGGTGGTGAGGTAGCCTTCGGGAAAGACGTTGGCTTGCTGGCGGTAGTATTTCATGAAGTAATCGACTGGGGTAATTACAACCTTATCAAGCCTTGGCGATGGGGGAGTAGTCATGTTCCTGATTAAACATGCTCGCCATTCTTCTCAAGCCTTTGATTTTGCGTGCACGTCGCCCATGCAAAATCAAAGGCTTGAGAAGAATGGCGAAGGTATTAGTTCTAACTCGGCTAATTGTTTTGTGGCGTATTCTCGAACTTGTTCATGGGGATCATTCTGGGCGCGATCGCGCAATAATTCCCATGTCTGAGGATGATTGACGTAATAATGGACGAGTGCTTTCAGGGCGGCTTTCCGAGGATTTTCTTGCCACTTATGTCTAGGCTCAAAGGGATCATCTTGGGCGCGATCGCATAACAACTCAAACATCTCAGAGGCGGTGTTCCAACCCCGCACCAACTCATCAATTGCCGCACATCGTACAGTCCCATGCTCATCAAACTGGGCTAGTTTTTTGAGAATCGCCAGGGTTTCTGGATCGGCTCTCCAGCCTCGCGCCATTCCTTGAAGTGCCTCGCATTTCACAAACACATCTTCATCGGATTGAGCAAGGTTTTTGAAGATTGCTAAGGTTTCTAAGTCTTTTCTCTTACTTCGTACTAATCCCTCCACAACCACATGCCGCATGACCTTATCCTGATCGGCTTGAACGTGTTTTTTGATAATTGCTAGGGCCTCTGGGTCATCATTCCAGCCTCGCGCTAGCTCTCTCACTGCTGTATTCCGTACAAATGAATCTTCATCAAACTGAACACACCTTTTAAGAATAGCCAAGGTTTTTGGGTCGTCTTTCCAGCCTTGAGCAAGTTCCCGAATCGCGGTAGACCGCACAGTCCAGAAACGGGTCTGGGTCAGCTTTTTAAGCCAGGATAAAGTCTCCAAACGGTCTCCCCAGCCTCGTGCTATCTCTTGCACCACAGTGGTTGAAGGGAAATCATTTTGCCAATCACGTTGGTCCAGTTGGACCAGTTTTTTGAGCCAGGATAAAATCTCTGGATCATTCCTCCAGCCTTGCGCTATACCCTTGATTGCTTCAATCTGCGCAATCCTATCTTCATGGGATTGAGCCAGTTTTTTGAGCCAGAGGAGCGTATCTGGGTCATCTTTCCAACCTCGCACGATCTCCTGCACCACGGTATGCTGAAGACCACGCTCATCGGTATGGATACTGTTTTTGATCAGGGTTAGGGTCTCTGGGTCATTTCTCCAGCCTCGTGCTAACTCCTGTATTGCCACAATCCGAACGGCTCCATCCTCACCCGTTTGGATGTGTTTTTTGAGAATGGCTAAAACCTCTGGGTCATCTTGCCAGCCTCGCGCTAGCTCCTGCAACACGAGTCGTACATACATATGCTCATTGGATTGAGCGTAGCTTTTGAGCATGGCTAAAACTTCCGGGCTGTGTCTCCAACCTCGTGCTAATTCCTGCACTGCTACAACCCGCACAACGGGTTCACTATCAGAACAGGCACGTTTGAGAATGGCTAAAACCTCCAGGTCAGTTCTCCAACCTTGGGCCAACTCTTGTAGCACCGTACCCCGCAGCCTGGGTTCACCATGGGCTTGGGCATAAGTCTTAAGCCAGAGTAGGATGCGAAAGTCATTTCTCCAGCCTCGCGCTAGCTCCTGCACAGCTACACTTCGCACTTCCCACTTCTGATGGAATTGAACGCAGCTTTCGAGAATGGGTAAAACGTCTGGGTCATCTCTCCAGCCTTGCGCTAACTCCCGAACTGCCGCACTCTGCACAGCCCAACTCTCATGGAATTGGGCACAGGTTTTGAGCCAGGGTAAGGTCTGTGGGTCATCTTTCCAGGTTTGAGCGATCGCCTGCACCGCTGCTGTCGGAATATATGACAAATAATCAAACCGGAAACACTCTTTCAGCCAGGGTAATGTTTCGGGATCATCCTTCCATAGGGCCGCAATGGTTGTTACGAGTGTCGCCGCCAACTCAGCATCGAACGGGTAGGGATACTCTAGTTCAACTTCGCGTTGTAAGGTTTTGCGCAACCGTATGGAGGTCTGAGCGATCGCTGTCTTATCCTTTACTTCAGCAAAACATCTTGCAGCTAGAAGCAGATGGCTAAGTCCCGCTTTTTCCAAATAGTCATGTTGCTTTAAAAACTGGCTTCTATTAACGTTTTGGGTTAGCAGAAACTCAATCATTTTTCCCGCCAACCTGGCATCAATCAGACCGGCGGTAACTCCCAGGGCGTCATGCCAGGCTTCATCCTGCCAGTGCTTACCAAAAATCTCATGATGCAACTGTCGAGGAGATGCCTTTGCCAGGTCTCCTGGGATTGGTTGGAATACCACTTCTGCTGTTCGCTTCATCCCCAAAAGCGCCAACCAATCCACCATTGTTGCTGACTCTCACAACGTTTTTTCTACTATGGCATCGGGATGGGCGATCGTCATGCCCTCTTTACTCAGCAATAAGCAGCTTAAGTTTACCCATGTAGGAAATACTTCGCCCCATACACCTTCATGGGCAAACTTCAACCGTCGAGTACGAAATTCTGTGTATCCATCAGGTACAGATTTACTAATTAGCAAACGGCTCAAAAGGTAGAGGATGAAAACAGATTGAATCGATAATTTATAAAGACTGAAGTTTTCTAGTAATAGGCATCATCCCATTCAGGACAGGTCTATGGAATAGAGAGTGGGCAAGGAAAAGTCATAGTGTCGACTCTGTGAGAGTTTATCAATCAGAGGTATTTTCTATTTCTGATTTGCTCTGTTTTGCAGTTTATTACTGTAATTTTTGGGTCGTAGCAGATTGAAATAACTACCTCAATTTATTTTGTTTGAGCTTGTAAGTAAACCCGGATAACAGGCTTATTGGGTAAACAGGTAATAGAAAAGCCTTTAAGTTTTTGAAATTAGGTGTGATTGCAGAGGTAATTCGCGATGGTAGCCAGCCGTTCCCATACAACTAGTAACAGACATCGTCGGGCCATTGGAACGTTTCCAAACCGCCGCATAGCAACGCAAGCTCTGCATGAACTGCGAGACTCCGGCTTTCCTATGGAGCGGGTTTCCATCATTACGCGCGATCGCGATCGCAAAGGAAAGCTCAGCGAAATTGCCCACGAGACGAAGGCGGATGACGGCGCAGCTCTGGGTGCTGCCGCCGGTGGTGCATTGGGAACGCTTGCAGGCTTGTTAGTAGGTCTGGGTAGCCTAGCTATTCCGGGAATTGGCCCTGTAATGCTGGCAGGGGCAACAGCAACGACGATCGCCACAACTCTGGCAGGCACGGCCATTGGAGCAGTAACCGGCAGTTTGTTGGGAGCACTGGTTGGTTTAGGGATTCCGGAAGAAGAGGCGAAAGACTATCACGATCGCATCGTGCGAGGCGAATACCTCATCATGGTAGAGGGAACCGATCGCGAAATTGCCCAAGCCGAGTACATTCTGCATCGCCGTGGGATAGCTGCCTATCGAATTTATGACATGCCTGCCTCTGCGGCTGCCTCGACCACACCCGCCGTAACAGCACCGGTACAGCATCACTCTATGCAAACCCAACCGTTTCTGCCCAGACCCATACAGCGGTATGGCACCATTGCTGTTGGCCGTAGCAAGCATGGAATTACCACGTTTCCAAATGATCAGATAGCGGGAGGAGCGATCGCAGCCCTGGGACAAGCTGGGTTTCCTCTAACGAACCTGTCGGTGATTACACGCCGGGTAGAGTACCCCAATTTGTTTGTAGGAGTTGACTTGCGCGATCGCTTCGAAACAGCTCGCTACGGAGTCCCTACCGATCGCGCTCAACAATATGACGAGCAATTGGAGCGGGGAGAGTGCCTGGTGATTGTCAGCGGAGGGGAGCAGGAGATCCAGTATGCTGCCGACGTTTTGGCGGCCTATGGAGTGACTTCGTGGCAGGTCTTTGACCCCATGCGGATTAACTCAACGGCAACACTGGGAGGAGATGCTAGGGTTGAGCGCCCCCAACCTGCTGTTGCCGAGGTAGAGCCTGTTACAAATATGCCCCCGGTGCCACCAGTGCCCCCACCAGTGCCTCCAGTGCTACCAACTCCTACTGAAGTTCAAAGTGAAACTGTACATTCAAAACGCACAATTCCAACCATCGAAGTCATCTATACAGCTATCGCGAAACCGGCTCCGCCTCCGCCTCCTGCTGGGGTTGTTCTACCTCCAGTCTCTACACAACCGCAACACTATCGAGCTGTGGGGGTCTTTTATCAACGGCGAGGAATGGAAAGCGCTTTGTCAGAACTGCGGACTATAGGCTTTCCCATGGAACAGGTTTCTCTGCTTGTGAAGGAGAAAAACCGTTCATCCCAGAGTGTCGATGTTGACTCTCAACCCCAAAAAGGCAGTAGAGCCAGTAGAAACACTCGAACAAATTCAGCAACCCCAAGTTTGGACACCCTTCTGGTGGGAATGGGAACTCTAACCATTCCTGGAATCGGGCCTGTTATTGCAGGAGGCGCGACGGCTATGGCGATCGCTGCAACTCTGGTCAGTACCAGTACTATCGGCAACGGGGATGAAAGTTTGGTTAAAGCCTTGATGCAGGAAGGGGTCCCTGAGAACTTTGCACGGGTGTATGGCGATCGCTTCCACAAAGGAAATGCTCTCGTCATTATTGATGGAAGTGATGCAAGTATCCTGCGCGCAGAAGCCATTCTGAAACAGCACCATGTTCATACATGGGAAACGTTTGGCGCAAATTATCCTCGTACTAATGTGATGCCACCTTCGGAAGCAAACCCAGATGGACTGCTTCCCCAGCATCCTGAGCCCTATAGTAATAAACGTCTCGGTATTGAGGAACGAGCTCAGTCTGTCCGGGGCATTGATGGGAGTGAATCATACTGGAATGATCAGGGCGATCGCCCTCAAACAGTCAAAAAAGTGATTACTCCTATGCCAGAAGTAATCATGATTGATCATCGAAATCAAGCTCAATAAGGGCTGTTGCAAATCTGGCTTGTTCACTTTAGAACGTTTGTTTCTGCAAGCACTTTACAAACGGGAAAATACAGCATTTTCCGCTCCCGTGAGGGATGGGTGTGGAACAAAATCCACATCCATTTCCCATACCTCACCAGCTCAGAAAGGCTAATAGATAGTTCAGATTCTCAAGGACTGTTCTATTAAACACCTTTTGAGGCGTACCTCTCCAACACCCCAAACAGCCCGAAAGATAGAGGATTACAACTATTTGAGCCGATAGCTTAAAAGAGGTACAACAAAATACAAGCAGGGTCAGCCATAAAAGAGCTGTTATTGAACAAAGCGTTATGCAATGTCATCAATCGGCCTCTATGGCTTACAGACGTTTTTGCCAGTAGCGGTCGAGAAGTTGGCTCTCAGGTTGCATACATCGGTTACAGGAATGAAAACCGGCAGGGGGAGACTCCATATAGCTATAAACAACGCATAAAAGCTGAACAAGCATTATCCCGTCTCGATGGATTGGACCCACGAACCCATCAGAACAGCAATTTTAGAAGTTAATCATTAATTTTTTAGCACCAGATGAATTTGTAGTTATTGCAGAGGTGGAAAACATGGTATTTGGTCATTCTGATTCGGGTATGGGTAGACATCGGCGTGCGATTGGAGCATTTCCGAACCAGCGTGCGGCCGAGGAGGCTCTGAGCGACCTGCGAGCTTCCGGTTTTCCCATGGAGCGGGTTTCTATCGTTGCCCGAGGTCCACAGCCCCGGGAGGAGAGAGCCCATACAAGCCACGTCGGCAACAAATCGGATGAAGGAGCCATATCGGGCGCTATAACCGGAGGTCTACTCGGAACTCTAACGGGGTTACTGGTAGGCCTGGGCACGTTAGCCATTCCAGGGGTAGGGCCGATCATGTTGGCTGGGGCAATAGCAACCGCTGTCGCCACCACTCTCGCAGGCACTGGAATTGGGGCCGTTGCTGGCGGGCTCTTGGGTGCTCTGATTGGTTTAGGTATTCCTGAACGGGATGCGCGGCACTACCACGATCGCATTATGCGGGGAGAATACCTGCTGGTCGTAGATGGTTCCGATGACGAAATCGCCCGCGTCGAGCAGGCTCTGCACCATCGCAGGATTGATGCTTACAACGTATACGACGCGCCCGATACCGGAACCCGTACTCTGGAGGAACCATACTACCGTCACTCCCGCCATCACCACGCCAACCATCATCCTATGGCTGGGTCTTCTGTGGTTGTGCATGAGACACCAGGCCCCCATGACGTTCATGTTCATGACGAGTCTCTCCCAATCCGGTCATTGGAGGAGCCCTTCTATCGGCGTTCTCGCCATAGCCACCCTGGGGTTCACCAACCTGTTGTTACTGGGGCACCAGTGCCAGTGCCAGTGCCAGTGCCAGAGGCTTCAGGAACTGGCGTGAGGCAGCGCGCGATCGCCAGCTACGCCAATCGCCACAATGCAGAAGAGGCCATCACTCGGCTGCGTCATGCCAACTTCCCCCTTAGCGGTGTTTCCTTGATTGCACGACGCATCGAGCACCGAGACGCATTTTCTGGGTTGGATCTGCGCGATCGCTTAGAAGCAGCCCGTTACAACATTCCAGGCAATCGCACTCACGTCTATGATGAGCGATTAGATCGAGGAGATTATCTGGTTGCTGTCAGCGGTACTGAAGAAGAAATTCACCGTGCAGCCGCCATTCTGGCAACCTGTGGCATGACCTCCTGGGATGTTTTTGACTCAACCGTTGAGCATCCGGCTACAGGGCCATCCAAGCCAGATACGGTCGTCGATCAGCCGCCTGTCAGTGTGGCAGGTACTAGCCCCTTACCACCGGCTAGTAAGCCTGCTCCTCCGCCACCTCCCGCGGCGATGGCATCATCTTCGACACCTGTGCCGTCCCCAACAGTTAGGTCATCCTCCCCTGTCCCGCCACCTCCTGCGGCACCCGTGTCATCCTCGCCCGTCCCACCGTCGCCAGTTACGCCTGTATCATCCTCAGCACCCGTTCCGCCGCCGCCCGTAACGGCCATGTCATCCTCAGCACCCGTTCCACCGCCGCCCGTAACGGCTATGTCATCCTCAGCACCCGTTCCACCCCCACCTTCTACGGCGAACCCGTCGCCTGCTGCGGCTCGCCCGTCCCAACATTACCGGGCTATTGGCCTATTTACGAAACGGCAACATACAGAAGCAGCCCTCTCTGAACTGAAAAATTCCGGCTTCTCCATGGATCAGGTTTCTATCCTGGCCCGGGATACAGGCCGAGGCTCTAGTGTGGCCGGGGTAGATATCAACCAGCACGCAGGCAACAAAGCCGATGAAGGTGCCAAGGCTGGTGCCACGACGGGCGCTGCTGTAGGTGGCTTAGGAGGTTTTCTAGTGGGCCTGGGAGCCCTTGCCATTCCAGGCATCGGGCCGGTTGTTAAGGGGGGCGCTGTCGCAACGGCGATCGTCACTGCCCTGGCAGGCAGCGCAATTGGTGCTGCCGCTGGGGGAATTGTTGGGGCTCTGGTTGGCCTGGGTATTCCTGAACATCGAGCTCGCATTTACAATGAGCGATTTCATCGCGGTGATGATCTGATCATCATCGATGGTAACGAGGCGGATATTCGTCGTGCAGAACCGATTCTGAAGCGGCACCACATTCACGAATGGGAAAGCTTTGAGGCTACAAAAGTGCAAACCCATGGAGCAACAACCCCTGGTGTTCGCCGGGACGGTACTGTAGTCGAGCGCCCTCCCGCCCGAGAAAGCGATCGGTTGGGCATTCGTGATGAACGAAGCGTTACGGAACGGCGCGATCGCACACAGCAGAAAAACATCCGACCCAACACAGATCCTGAGGTGATCATTGTGGACAACCGACAGGATCCTCGGCAGGGATAGGAGAACGGTGTTCGGGCAGCCGCTCAGCCCAACTCTCATTAACGCGATGGGCAACGCATGAGGCTACCGCCTTGGAGCCAGGCAGGAAAGGCTACTCCCAGAAAGATCGGCAATGTTGCCCATCGCGTTATTTGAACAATCCGTATTCATTCAAGGAGTCACCATGAAAGCATTACCGATGTTGTTATTAAGTAGCACCCTGCTACTGGGTGGTGTCGCCTGTAGCAACACAGCTCAAACAGCCCCGGATGCTCCTGACCAAACCTCCCAGCTTGGTCAGCCACCTGAAACAAATGAAGCGCAGAAAATTGAAGGGGATGGCATGAGCGATCTCCGCCGTCGGCAGTTGGAGTCTGACATCCGTGCCCGAGAGCAGCGGAACAATGCCACAGGCGGCGATACCGAGCGGGCCGATGCAGATCTTGAGAGCGAGGTTCGCAGTAAACTGGAAGCCAATTTGCCGGCCAGCCAGTTAACGGTAGACTCGCAGGATGGAATTGTGACGATTTCAGGAACGGTTCCGACACTGCCCCAGTTCGACCGCATTGATCCACTGGCCCGAGAGATTAAGGGAGTAAAGGATGTAACGGTCAATGCCACCGTAGCTCCTGCTCAACCTGACGGTAGTAACAGCGAAAAACCAGCAGATCCAACCGTTCCAGTCGGTTAATCAGAAAACAGCGCATTGGCTTAAAAGAGAGCATTGGGATTAGCCCAATGCTCTCTTTTGTTCAAGAGATGATCACGAATATCTAAACGTACTGAAACGCTGAGCTGGTCAGATCAAGAGCACCTACAACGTTTTGGAGGATGGCGATCGTTTCAGCTCTACCGCTAGCCCCATCCAGAACAAGAGCCGCGCTTTGGATTCCCGAGTAATCAACAAAGTAATCCAGAGTATAAGAATCGGCTGAGCCATGTAGTTGAATTGTGTCCCTCAAAACGTTGAAATCTGTAATGAGAGCATAGTCAAGATCGCCCGTCGAGGAAGGATCTCCATCATCATAGAAAGCGCTTTCTTCGTCTCCCAGTATGAACGTATCTCTTCCGTTCCCCCCGGTTAAATAATCGATTTCGTAATATCCCCCCCATCCCCGTAGAAGGTCATTTCCATTTCCCCCTTCGAGATAGTCAGAGGCATACCCTCCATCAAGCTGGTCATCTCCTTCACCGCCAGTAAGCCAATCATCAGCGTCTCCACCAAAGATTGTGTCACTACCACCTCCACCAAATAATTGGTCATAACCAAAATCGTAGTTTTCGTCTTCGTCACCGATGATCAGGTCGGCACCACTTCCCCCGGAGATCGTGTCATCCCCGCTCTCTCCCAGGAGTTGGTCATTCCCTTGCCCACCGTCAATCGAATCGTTTCCTAGCCCACCACTTACTACATCGTTACCTTCACCCGCATTTACCTCATCACCGCCACCGAGAGCGGCAATGAGGTCAGCACCAGCCAAACCCGAAATTGTGTCATCAAACTCTGTTCCAGTCAGGCTATCAGCTTCGGGCGTACCAATGATGGGTGCATCGACTGAGAGAGTCATATCAAGGGTGTAATTACCCGTGGCACCGCTTGTACCACTTGCTCCAGTAACGGGGTCATACCAACTATTGCCATAGCCACTCACGCCAATGTAGTAGGTACCTGATGTAGTGGCAACAAAGTTAATGAATGAATCATATGACCAAAGCTCATCAGGAGCCGCGCCATCATCGCTGAATGCCACTTCGACTCCATTCTCATCAAACAGCCTTAAAACAGAATCGGTTAGATCTTCTGGATAACCAAAGGTATCAATATCAATCGTTAACCGATCTCCTGCATTCAAAGTAACCTGAAAGATATCAACATCAAGATCAGCATTGGCATTGTCCCCAATAGTTTCAGTAATAGAGACAAAGGGGGTCTCCAAAGTCAGTTCAGCGGCACTTGATTCAAGAAGGGTGTCATTAGGTTCTGTCATAGATTTCATCCCTGAAGAAACAGTTTTCAGTAGCTTTAAAACCGAGAAAACGTAACCTAAAGAAATTCAGACAGCACGAATCCTTGAGTCTCTATTTAAGGTTTACCTTTAGATGCAAGCCAGTAATAGAGCCGATTAGAGCAGCTAGATTCAATTACAACTAAGCACCAGTAATCAACTAAAACAGCGACAAAATTAGACGTGCATGAAGTGCAAGAACGGTTATCAGTTCATGTCAGTTTCATAGGACATACTTCAAAGACAAAACTATCTAGAACGCAAATATATACAAAACTATACAATTGCATTATTTACCTTCTTATGGAGCCAATCTAAACGTTAATTTCTATCTATATTGGTATCTAAACTGACTCAGTGTAGGAGTTAGTATATGGCGCCAGGTGCCACATACCAACTCCTACACTGAGTCAATTCAAATGACGATGTATATAAACTGACAAGTAGGTTAGCTTACTGCAAGTAAACGCACACCCTGTAGCAAAACCTTAAGGCCGTCTCCAAACCGAATACTTGGAGCAAGATCGACACAATCAACACCTCATAGCATGCCGGATTAAATACCGATGATAAAAGTGGCGCGATGCAAATCGTCGTACCACTTTTATCATCGGTATTTAACCTTACTTGTTATCAAACAGCGCAAGACAGTGCGCTGTGACTAACTCAAAAAATTGCGAGGGGATACTATCGGCCTCTTCGGCATCTTTAAGTAAAACTATCAGTTGTAACAGTCATACATAACCCCTCCAATCCGCAATAACGGCAGTATGGGACAGCGATCGCTGTCCCATTGCAGGATCGCCAACAATCACGCGATTGGACGTAATGGGTAACGCTGAAAGTTATAGTATCCTACTCATAACCTGGGCGCGTCGAAAGCCCCGTCTTCCTAGGAAGGCTGTTAATGTGGCGATCGCCAATCTCAAGCTCATCCGCCAAATACTTACTTAACCAACTTGCCGTCCACCACTTGAAGAGAATTATTTTGTCTATAGCGGAATAAAAAACACTCCCCTGAGTTTTGGAAGATAAACAATAGTAGAGCTTGACAGCATTCCTGTATGAGTTGCAAAGCTGAAGCATCCAAGCTGCAGGTGCTTCGTGCTCTCAGCCCAAGCAAAGATTAAATCGGAATAGTGCTGTGCTTACCCTTCTTTTCAAAAATTACTTAGGATTACTGTGGTTACTTCCTATTTATGAGCCTTAAGCGGGAGAGAGATAAGCCTCGACCAGTTTATGATCTGCCACAAGGAATATGGTTTTTGGAAGAAATTCGGTGGATGATGAAGAGGTGTGAGGAGTACGAAATGCATAAACCTCTGGAGTCGAAACAAGGACAGACGCCCAGAGGTTTTTGCTATAGAGCTATACGCACAGAGATTAAGGAAACTCATTCATGGAACTCATAGAAATTCTGGATGAATATTCCAAAGGCAGAAGAGACTTTAGTGGTATTAACCTGAGCGAAGCCAGCTTAGTAGGAGCCAATTTAAGTGGCATCATCTTGGATGAGGCGGATTTGAATGGAGCCAACTTGAGTTACGCCAACCTCAGCAATGCTCGTTTACACCATGCTGACCTCAATGGTGCTGATCTAACCAACGCCAATTTGCGGGGCGCAGACTTACAGGACGCCATTTTAGATGGAGCTATTTTGCATGGTGCCGTATTGGACAATACCAACCTGAGCCATTCCGAAATGGCTCTAGCTGATATAACCGAAGCCAGTCTGAATGAAGCCGATTTGAGCCAGGCCGATCTACGTGCAGCTAATCTAGAACACGCTGACTTGAGTGGCGCCAACCTATCCATTGCCGATCTTTCCCAAGCCAACCTACAAGCAGCAGAACTGAACCAGGCAAATCTGAGCGGTACTAACCTGGAGAAGGCTAATACGGAGGGCACAATTTTGGATGAGGGATCTCCATAACTGTTGGAAGTATTAGTTTTTCGTGTCTCCACGTATCCTCAGCTCTAGAGCCAAAACCCGGAAGGGCGATTTTTCTGTCGCGAAGAAACAGAAAAATCGCCCTTCCGGGTTTTGGCTCCAAAAAGGTGCAAGATGATAGCTACTCAATCGTCTGTTGGCTTGGCTCGATTGCCTGCATCGAGAAAGATTCAAGCCATGAAGGGGGAATCGTTTCGACAACTGATTGAAGCTTCTGATTCAGGCTATTTAACCGTTCACGAACATCGTTGCTATCGGCAGTAAATAAGGCGATGTATCTTGTTTCAAATCCTTCTGGGCGTTTCATTACAAATCACACCTAGCTTTCCCTTGCTTAAGCAGAACTTGTCTCCATAGTGTGCGATTCAAATTTGTTAAGGTTCTATCACAGGACAAACGACTTCATATATCCCAAGGTTAATATCCAGCATTTGGCTTCACAGCGCTGCCATTTATGCAGGAGGATGTTTTAGGCAACCAAAATTTGTTTGCCCTGAATAGAGCCGTCAGGATTAAATTCATAAACAATTGGAATTCCTGTACCGAGCTCAAGCTGAACAACTTCTTCTGGAGTCAGTTGATCTAGATGCATAATGATGGCTCGCAAGGAATTACCATGAGCCGAAATTAAAACATTATCGCCTTGCATCAGGTGAGGCATAATGCGGCTCTTAAAACAGGGAACAACCCGTTCTTGGGTATCTTCCAGGCTTTCGCCACCGGGAGGAGCTTCATCATAGGAGCGACGCCAGAGTTGCACCTGTTCGGCACCATAAATAGCAACGGTTTCAGCTTTGTTTTTACCTTGTAGCTTGCCGTAGTAGCGCTCGTCTAGAAAGGCATGGGTATAGATGGGAAGTTCTTGTTGGTGGTCACCTTCATATTTATCCCAGCCGTGCCAATCAGAATCATCGTCCTCATGTTTGATAATAGGAATTTTGCCACCACAGACGTCATCACATTCCGTCAAGATGATGATCGCAGTTTCGATCGCCCTTATCAACTTACTGGTAAAACAAACGTTGACACGATAGTTCCGGAGCTTGGTAGAGGCAATTGTTGCTTCAGCACGGCCACGTTCACTCAGGGGTACATCAACCCATCCAGTGAATCTGTTAGCGGCATTCCACAAGCTTTGGCCATGACGAGTCAAGATGAGAGTTGACATGGTGGGTTCCTTTGGCTCTGGGGTTGGGTCTTGGAGGCTCTGCTTGGGGGCGAAGCGCCCCAAGAACCCCTGACTGAGGACAAAACGCGTCCCCAGCACCCTCCGTAAGGGGTTATCGGTAGGAGGTGAATGTGGCGCTTCGCATCGGTCGGTAAGGATCTGGTTTATGAGGGCTATCGTGTAGATACGTTGAGTAGAACTTGTTCAGTCGTGTAGTTCGACGGGGACTGGAGAGGCTTTCCAGATGTCATGACAATATTCCTGGATGGAGCGATCGCTCGAAAACTTACCCATCCGTGTTGTGTTCAAGATTGACATCCGTGTCCAGTCGTCGTTATTCAAGTAAGCGGCGCTAACCCGATCCTGACACTCAATATAGGACTGGTAATCTGCCAAAAGCATATAAGGGTCGGATGAGAGTAAATTATCCACTAGCGGACGAAACAGACTGCTATCTCCCTGAGAGAAGTGGCCAGTGGCAATTAAATCAATAACCCGTTTCAGTATAGGGTTGCTGGTGTAATAGTCCTGAGGACGGTAGCCCTGGGCCCGGAGAGCAGCGACTTCCTCAATTTTCATGCCAAACAAGAAGAAGTTATCTTCGCCCACTTCTTCGCGAATTTCTACATTGGCTCCATCTAGAGTGCCAATAGTGAGTGCGCCATTCATCGAGAACTTCATGTTGCCAGTGCCAGAGGCCTCCAGACCAGCCAGGGAGATTTGTTCGGAGAGGTCAGCAGCCGGATAAATACGTTGGCCTAAACTGACGTTATAGTCAGGAATGAAGACGACTTTGAGGCGATCGCCCACATCCGGATCGCGATTCACCACTTCCCCAACAGCATTAATAAGCCGGATGATCAGCTTTGCCATGGCATAACCTGGAGCCGCTTTGCCACCAAAAATACAGGTGCGCGGCGTCATCTCCATATTGGGATTGTCTTTGAGACGGGTATAGAGCGTAATAATATGCAGCACATTCAGGTGTTGCCGCTTGTACTCGTGGAGGCGTTTCACCTGAACGTCGAACATCGAGTCAGGATTAACGGCAATGCCAGTACGCTGTGCAATGTAGCCAGCCAGATTTTGCTTCAGGTCACGTTTAACTCCGCGCCATTCGTTGCGAAAACCAGGGTCATCGGCAGAGCCCTCCATCTGGCGCAAGTCGCTGAGATGGGTGAGCCAGCGATCGCTCCCCATCTGACGGGTTAGTAAACGAGCCAGACCGGGATTGCTCTCGGCAATCCAGCGACGGGGGGTGACACCATTGGTTTTGTTGCTAAACTTCTCTGGCATCAGGTCGTAGAAGTCGTGCAGAACCGTTTTCTTGAGCAGTTCCGAGTGAAGGGCAGCAACGCCGTTGATAGCATGGCTGCCCACACAGGCGAGGTTAGCCATACGCACGTAACGGGGGCCACTTTCATCAATTAAGGAGACGTGCATGACCTTCCCAACGTCGCCGGGATACTTCATACGCACCTGATCCAGGAAGCGGCGGTTAATTTCATAGATAATTTCCAGATGCCGGGGCAGCATTTCTCCAAACAGGGCAACGGGCCACTTTTCCAGGGCTTCGGGTAGCAGGGTGTGGTTGGTAAAGCCGAGGGTACGGGTGGTAATGTCCCAGGCAGCGTCCCAATTCATCAGGTGCTCGTCCACCAGAAGCCGCATCAGTTCGGCAACGGCGATCGACGGGTGAGTGTCGTTCATCTGCAAGGCAAATTTGTCGGGCAGGGTGTCGAGGGTGCGCCCACAGTTCAAATGCCTTCGGATTACATCTTGCAGGGAGCAGGAGACGAAGAAGAATTGTTGTTCCAGGCGCAGTTGTTTCCCCTGAATTTGCTCATCGTTGGGGTACAGCACCTTGGTAATGTTTTCTGAAATGACTTTAGCGTGAACGGCTCCCCAGTAATCTCCCTGGTTAAAGGCTCTAAAGTCAAAGGCTTCAGGAGATTCAGCTTTCCAGAGGCGCAGAGTGTTGGCGGTGTTGACTTTGTAGCCCAGAATGGGGGTGTCGTAAGGAATGCCCGCGACGGTGAGTTTTGGAACCCAGCGCACCCGGTAGCGTTGCTGCTCGTCAGTGTAGCTTTCGGTATAGCCGCCTAATTTAACTTCAATGGCTTCCTGGGGGCGGGCGATCTCCCAGGGGTTGCCGTATTTCAACCACTTGTCGGTGATTTCGACCTGCCAACCGTCCTTAATTTCCTGGTCGAAGATGCCGAATTCGTAGCGAATGCCATAGCCAATGGCGGGGACTTGGAGGGTGGAGAGGGAGTCCATATAGCAGGCGGCGAGGCGTCCCAATCCGCCGTTGCCGAGGCCGGGTTCTTCTTCGGTGTTGATGATTTCTTTCAGGCTTAGCCCCAGTTCTTCGATCGCCTGCTTGACGGGATCGTAGATATCGAGGTTGATCAGGTTGTTGGCGAGGTGGGGGCCGACGAGGAATTCAGCGGAGAGGTAGCCAACAATTTTGGTAGTGGAGCGGCACATGGTTTGGCCAGTGCTGAGCCAGCGTTGAATGAGGCGATCGCGCACAGTATAGGCGAGGGCCAAGTAGTGATCGATGGGGGTGGCGTCGGAGGAGAGTTTGCCCTGGATGTAGTAAAGATTGTCTAGAAAGGCGCGTTTGAGGGTTTCCGTGTGGAGGCCGGTGCGATCGTCTTGGATGCCAGCGGTGGTGAGGGTGGAGGGGTTGATGGATGCGGTCATCGGGGGTTCCTCTGGAATGGACGTGGGCAAGGCCGTCAGCCAAAGCGAATTCGATTGTTTTGCGATCCGAAAGGGGAATTAGAACTTACGCATTTGTGTTGTGGGGTAGGCTTTGCTCACCCCACAACACAAATACTCCAGTGAGAGTGGGTTTATGTAAACCCTGGAAGTTGAGGTGGTTGGAGAAAAGTGTTTTTGGCGGAGGCTTGAATTGAAGGCACGTCGCCCCCAAACCCCCCGACTGGGGGACGGGCTGCCCCTTCCCCAGACCCCCTTGGGCATAAGGGGTTTTGCATGAGGATGTCAGGCCGCTTCGCATCGGTGGGGTTTGGATCAGGTTTGGGTGATGCAGGTAGGCTGTGCGGCTAACCGGCACTAACGGTTAGGGTAGCGGGTTTGGCGCGATCGCCCTCTAATACCACGCCGCGCTTGTTAGCCTCCAGGTGTCGCAGAATCAGGTAGATGGATTCGATGCGATCGCCTGCGCCCACTTTCTCAGCCAGGGTAGCCAGATCGAGGGGTTGCCCAGTCGCTTTCACAACGTCTACGACTTTGCGCTGTAAGTCGAGGATAGAGGCAGCGGCTTTCTTGCCGGCTTCTACACCGGGTTGGTGGTAGGCGTTGATGTTGACCAGGGAAGCGTAGAAGCCCACGGCCCGTTCGTATAGAGCGATCAATGCGCCCACGATGCGGGGGTTGACGGTGGGAATGGTGATGGTGACGGAGCCCCGGCCATTCTCGTAGAGGGCTTGACGCGTGCCCTGATAGAAGCCAGAGAGGAAATCGCCGGAGGTGGCTCCGGTCTCCACTTCGATGGAGGGGCCGTCGCGGTCTTCGAGCACTTCGATGAAGGTGGCGAAGAAGTTAGGAACGCCTTCCCGGAGTTGCTGCACGTAGGCGTGTTGGTCGGTGGAGCCTTTGTTGCCATAGACGGCGATGCCCTGGTAGACCTTGTTACCGTCCAGATCCAGCTCTTTGCCCAGGGATTCCATGATCAACTGCTGGAGATAGCGGCTGAAGAGCAACAAGCTGTCTTTGTAGGGCAGAATCACCATGTCCTTTTCCCCTTTGCCATTGCCGGAGGCATACCAGGCCAAAGCCAGCAGAGCGGCAGGGTTTTGCTTCAGGTCTTTGGCGCGGGTGGCTTCGTCCATCTCGGCGGCCCCGGCCAGCATGGTGCGGATGTCGATACCCTGGAGGACGGCGGGAAGCAGACCCACAGCAGACATTTCGGAGGTGCGACCGCCTACCCAATCAAACATGGGAAACTCCGCCAACCAGCGCTGATCGCTGGCGAACTTGTCCATCGTGCTGCCCTGCATGGTGACGGCGATCGCATGGGCTGGGAAGTTAAGCCCGGCCTGGTCAAAGACGTTCTTGACCTCCAACATGCCGTTCCGCGTCTCGGGGGTGCCGCCAGATTTGGTGGTTACGAGTACCAGGGTGCTCTTGAGCTGATCCTTTAACAGGGTCATGACCCGATCGATCCCGGCGGGGTCGGTGTTATCGATAAAGTGAACCCGCATGGGAGCGTTCAGGGGAGCCAGGGCTTCCGCAACGAACTCAGGGCCCAGAGCCGAGCCACCAATACCCACCGAGAGCAAATCGGTGAAGCGATCGGCTTCGGGGGGCTTGATCTCGCCGCTGTGAACTTTGCGGGCAAATTCCTCGATTTGAATAAGGCCGTCTTCAATCGCCTGCTTTAGCTCAGGAGAGGGGGCGCGGTCAGAATCCCGCAGCCAGTAGTGACCAACCATACGCTCTTCGTCGGGGTTGGCGATCGCCCCTGCCTCTAGTGCCTCCATATCTGCGAAGGCTTTCTCAAATTTAGGCGTGAGGGACTCGACCAGGGAGGCATCAAACCGCATCCGGCTGATGTCCAGGTATATGCCCAGGCCGGAATGATAGTAGAGCCAGTCCTGGTAACGTTGCCACAGTTGGGTTGGGTCCATAAGTCACCTCATCATGTATGCGAGCCTGACGGCTGTTCAGGGGGTTTCTGGAGGGGAGAGCTGCTCAATAGACAGGGTCAGTTCTCCTTCGTTGTCTCCCTTATAAGTGTCGATGAACAACGCAGCGAGCGTAGTCGGCTCTAACACTTCCAGGGTCAGGCTGTCGTGATAACCATTCAAAGTAGACCACGTAGCCGACACTGGCACACGGGTTTTCTGGTTGATAAATCTTCCACCATAAATCCATAGCAGTACCCAGGGTTCACCTGGATGACCTGAAGCGGCCTGATAATGAAAGTTTCCGCTTTCAATGAAGATTTTGTAATGGCCAGAGTCTAATGGGTACCGAACGGCCACCTCTTGCATCTGCTGCATCCGCAAAGGATCCAGCACAAAGGAGTGGGCCCGGTTATCAACGGTGAGGTATTCGGTCGCGGGCTCTGGTATACCAGAAGCATCCGCTTCTAGCGGAACCAGATGCAGTCTATCCTCATGCTCTAGCGGTTCGGGTGCCTCATCCATGGGAATGAAATCGGCCTCCGTCGAGCTGTCCTCATCCCGCTGCCGTTCTGCTGCCACTTCAACCGAGTGAGAGGGCTCCGTCTCAGTTTCATCGGAGGACTGAGCCGCAATTGCCAGCCCCGCTAATGCAGCCGCAGTAGCACCCGTTGCAAGCGCTGGGTTTGCATCCTGCTCCTCCATAGGATTACCAGACTCATCAGCCGGAACGAGCGGTAATTCTTCATGGGAGGGATGGGCGATCGCCTCCTCTTCCGATGGCAACTCTACCATCGTTTCGGGTGTCGGTTCTGTCGCATTTGCGGCGATCGCCGCTCCAGCCAGGGCAGCGGTTTCTGTCAAATCGGCTGCATCATCCAACGGTTCTGGAACGGGTTCAGCGGCATCAAGTGCATCCCCATCGACAGGAAGGTGGTTTTCCTCGTAGCCAGCCACATCAGCCACGGCTGTCACAACTTCAGCCTCAGGAGCAGGCAAAGGGCTCTCAGTCGAAGCTTCTATAGAAGGTACTACTTCAGCAGGAACCACCTCCGGCTCCTCTCCTCCGGCCTCCTCGCTGGGTTCTGACAGGGGAGCACCAGATCCCTCCCCAGGGGTTCGAGGGGTACCCGCTTGAGAGGCAAGGGAAGTTGCAATGACGGCTGCAGCGATCGCTCCTGCTCCCGTTAAAACGGCGGCATCATCCATGAATTCAGATGGTGCAGCCTCCACCGGAGGGCCTTCCACTGCGGGATCAGCATCGACCGAATCTGGAACAACTGCTGCGGGTTGCTCACGCACAGACTCTGCCGGATCCGCCGTTGCGTCTCCTGCCTCAACGGGAGGCCCCGTCTCAGCAGCCGATGACTCCGCCACAGGGGCTGAAGCATCAGCGGCAACCGATGAAGGCGTTTCCCAGGGATCTGGAATGACAGGGTTGGAACGCCGAGGGGAGGGAGTAACTGGTTTGGGAGCCTTTCGGGGAATAGCCGTTCCCGCCAGCCCGGCGATCGCCGCCCCTGGCAAAGCGGCCCCATTATTGTGGAGAGGTGGCTCTGCTGTATTTAAGGTATTTCCTGCTGATGGATTGACTTCTGGCAAGGGCTGCGGCTCAGACTTGGGAGCAAAGCTAACAGCAGGCTCCGTTGCGCCCGGCAAAGCTTCGGGTGGAGGTGGAGAGGCGATCGCCCGCGAGCGAGGTGGCGGTGCACTGGCTTCATGGCGACGGCGCAGTAACAACAACACACCGGCCAGCAACAGCGGAATCAGGAAAATCCACCAGGGGAAAGCCGCATCCGGCCCCTCAGTGTTGGAGGAGGGAGCTGTAGGCTCGGTTGTGGTCGCTCCTCTAGGGGCGGTGGTAGTGAAAGCCCCAGACGGTTCGGCGGGGCGGTCTGAGGAAGAGGCTGCACCAGTAACGGCAGGCTCGCTGCCGGTGCCCTGAGGAGAATTAGCCGTTGTTGTGCCAGCGGTTCTGGGGCCACCCGAAGACTGGGCCGCATTCGCCGCCAGTACCTCAGCCGGAAGCTGACTCCAGGTCACATTCCGTGCCGCTGTCACCGCTGCCTTCCCAGGATCTGAGGTGGCCCATCCCAAAAACGCCTGAGCCCCCTCGCTCACATTCTCTTTGCGATACACATATCCCTGAGACTGCGAATAGGGGTAGAGGGAACTATCGGCAGAAACCCCATGCATCTTCACAATTCGGACATCCGGGTTGTCCTTCACCTGGCTATAAAGGGCGTACCCGATGCCATCTTTCCCCAAGGCCTCGATCACCCCGGCCGTTTCATCCCCATCAACCGGAACCGCCGTTTTCCCAGTTCTCACCTTGCCCGCGAAAATATCGTAATAGCGGAGAGATTGACGGGTATCGCTAGTTTCCGGGCGATCGATAAAGCGTACAGGGCGATCGGAGCCACCCAGTTGCTCCCAGTTCGTAATTTCACCCCAAACAATACGGGCGAATTGATCAAAGCTAATCTGCCCCTGAAACGGATTGTCTTTACTCACAATCAGAGCAATCTTTTCTCGCCGTAGGGGCACTTCCGCCAATCCCTCGGCCTTTTCTTGCGAAGACAGAGGCCGTCCAATCGCCACCAGATCTACGCCTCCCTGCTGCAATCGATTCAGGGCATCCGGGGTTCCGTCAGCGGCCATCCTCAAAGTTGTGCCAGGAAATGCTTCTTCAAACTGCCGTCGCAAGGTTTCGTTCAGCAAAATCAGGCTGCGGGAGCCGTCAACTTCCAGGATTGTCCCCTCGGGAACCTCCTGGGGGGGCGGAAAGGGTGCAGGAGCAGGGGTACTGCGGGTGGCATGGGCAATGGTGAATTCCCGTTGCAGCGCAAACCCCATCGGTTCAGGGGCGATCGCCAACGTCATCAACAGGGGAAACACACCAATCAGTGAACGAGATTTCATAGCGCGAGGGGTGCCCAGGTAAGACTAACGCCTTCTCAAACTTCTCAGAACATGTAGATCGAAGACCACCCAATATTCTTGACAGACCGCTACAGCCGGGTGAAGGCCAATGTCAGTTCGCCCTCATTATCCTCCCGATGAACATCAAAGAAAAAGGCCGCGACAGTAATAGATTCCAGAACCTCCAGGGTAAGTGTATCGTCATAGCCGTTGAGGGTAACCCAGGTAGCCTCCACTTCAACCCCCGTATCCTGATTCACAAAGCGCCCCCCATAGATCCAGAGCATCACGATGGGTTCGCTTGCTTCCCCAGCCCGATACCCAAACCCTCCACCATGAATGCGGATTTGGTAACGGCCCGAAGATAGGTTTTTGGATACAGCAGTTTGTTCTAACTGCTGCATCAGGTCAGGTTCTAGAACGTAGCAGTTTTGTTGACTGTTAATCGTCAGGCGTGTAGAGGGTGGAGAAGCCGGGGTTGGTTCTACTGGAAGGGGTTCGAGCAGGGGCAGGGGAGTATCAGCAACGTCTGCCGGTTGTGCCTTGGGGGCGGGGGGTTCTGCCAGTCAGCCATAAGGGGGGGAGGTAAGCAGGTGCAGGCGATCGCCCCGAGGCTGCACCTGCCACAGGGTTTGTTGGTAAGTTTGGATGGCGCGATCGCTGGAGAAGCGACCCATCCGTGCCACGGCTCGAATCGATTGGCGAGTCCAGGTCAGGGGCTGGCGGTAGAGATCGCCAACCTGCTCTTGAGCAGCGGTATAGGCGGTGTAGTCTGCCAGTACCCGATAG
This sequence comes from Leptolyngbya sp. PL-A3, assembly GCF_039962325.1. Classification (NCBI taxonomy): domain Bacteria; kingdom Bacillati; phylum Cyanobacteriota; class Cyanophyceae; order Leptolyngbyales; family Leptolyngbyaceae; genus Leptolyngbya; species Leptolyngbya sp. PL-A3. Next base: position 142,065 of record NZ_JAMPLB010000009.1, on the reverse strand, counting down.
GGATCTTGAGACAGGAGCTGACTTACCAGAGGGCGGAATAGTTGCGGATCAGAGGGCGTTAGCGAGCCATCTACAAAGGCATCAATTGCGGCTTTCAGTTCGGTATTGCGCTCATAAATCTCCCAGGGTCGATAGCCCTCCTCCTGTAACATCTGGGCTTCCGGCTCCGTTAGACCGAATGGGAAGAAACTGCCTTCTCCCAGGATCTCCTGAAGCTCCAGGTTGGAGCCGTCGGGGGTACCAATAAGCAATGCCCCATTAAGAACCGCTGCCATGTTGGCCGTATCTGCCGCTTCTGTTCCCGCCAGGGAGAGATGCTCGGATAGATCCAGCGCTGGATAAATGACCTCAACCAGTTTTTGGGTAAAGTCGGGCAGGAATAGTACTGTTAGCCGTCCCGCTACATCTGGATCTGTATTGATCCGCTCGGCCACGGTGGTGATCAGTTTGATCATCAACTTGGCAATGGTGTAGTCCGGGGAAGCTTTTCCACTGAACAGGAATGTGCGCGGCAGAATGTCTAAATTAGGGTCCGTCTTGAGCCGATGGTAGAGGGTCAGGATATGCAGCACATTCAGATGTTGCCGCTTATATTCGTGAATCACCGTAGCCTGCCCATCAAACAGAGTATCTGGATTCACGGTCTGTCCCAGACGCTCCTGAATCCAACCGGCCAGGTTCTCCTTACCGGTTCGTTTCACCTGTTGCCACTGGGCACAAAAAGCATCGTCATTGGCCAGAGGCTCCAACTGGCTCAATGCTTCAGGGTTGCGCAACCAATCCTGACCGATCGCCCGCGTAATCAGCTCCGCAAGCAGCGGGTTGGTTACGGCCAAAAATCGCCGTTGACTCATGCCATTGGTGATGGTGTGGAAGCGATCGGGGGTGTAACTGTAAAAATCTGGTAGGATCCGTTGCTCTAACAACTGGGTGTGGAAACGAGAGACGCCATTGACGGCATGCGTACCGATACAGGCCAAATTAGTGAGACGAATCCGTTGTTCAGCCCCATCCCCAATCAAAGACATGCGCTGAATTTTTGCATTATCGAAGAATTGCGATCGCAGCCCATCCAGAAAGCGTGCATTGATCTCATAAATAATTTGCAAGTGCCGGGGTAACTCCGCCTCAAACAACGCCACCGACCAGAAATCATCCAGAGCTTCGGGCAAGAGGCTGTGGTTGCTGTAGGTCAGGGTACGTTGAGTGAGATCCCAGGCAGCCTCCCACTCCAGCTCATGCACGTCCACCAGGAGGCGCATCAGTTCAGCAATCGCCAGCAACGTATCGGTGTCGTTCAAATGAAGTGCAAGGCGATCGGGTAATGCATCCCAGGGTTGGCCGCTCTCCTGATGCATCCGCAGCAAATCCTGCACTGCACAGGACACCAGGAAGAACTGCTGCCGCAAGCGCAAATTTGCACCATGATCCTCTCCATTCACAGGATAGAGAACTTTGCAGAGGCTATCGTCGGTGTTGGCTCGCCATAGACGCAGCAGGTTTACGGTATCGGTCGCATAACCAGGAACAGGCGTATCGAAGCATTGGGCCTGTACCGTCTGAGCGGCCACCCAACGGACGCGATAACGGCCCTGTTCATCGGTGTAGGACTGGGTGTAGCCCCCGAATTGGATGGTAAGGGTGCGATCGCCCCGCTCCACCTCCCAGGGGTTGCCGTATAGCAGCCAGTTGTCCGGCACCTCAACCTGCCAACCATCCCGGATTTCCTGGTCAAAAATGCCGTACTCGTAGCGCAGGCCATAACCAATGGCAGGAACGTCCTGAGTTGCCAGAGAATCCAGGTAATCCATCATCAGCCGTCCCAAGTTGCCACGCCCCAAGCCAGGTTCTTCTTCCTGTTGCAGCAGGGAGGTTAGATGCAGCCCCAGGTCTTCCAGAACGTGCTCGGTGGTTTCCAGACATTCCAGACTAACGAGAGCATTTCTTAAATGAGGACCGGGCAAGTATTCTGCCGAGAGTTGAGCAATCAGCCGTCCATCGGTCGCTATTAACGTAGCCTCAGGGGTACGGCGCTCTAGCAAGTGATCGCAAAGAACCGATGCCAGAGCCAGGTACGCCTCATTGGGAGTAGCCCCCTGAACGGTTTTGCCATAGGTTCTTAACCGCTCCTGAAATGCCTGTTTGAGCGCATCGGCTGTGATTGGCGAGGGCAGCGTGGTTGCTTCTAGGGGTGCTGGGGCAACTGGGGCGATCGCTTCAGCCGCCCACACAGGAACGGCTTCTTCAACCCCAGGCTCTGAGATCTCAGACGCCGCGATCACTTCTGAATCAATGGGTAAAAGGGTTACAGGCTCAGCAGCAGGCTCCTCGACCACAGGTTCAGGAATTTCTGGGGCAGCCATGGGCTCCGAAATAATGGGCGTCCCTTCTGGTTGGCTCGCCTCTACCACAATGGGTTCAGGGATCGGCAATGGTTCTTCGACCGTCGTTGACTCAATCGTCGATACCAGTTCTTCGACAACCGCTTCAGGAGTTGCTTCTTCAACCCCAGACTCTGGGATTTCAGACGCCGCGATCACTTCTGAATCAACCGGTAAAAGGGTTACAGGCTCAGCAGCAGGCTCCTCAACTACAGGTTCAGGAATTTTCGGGGCAGCCATAGGCTCCGAAATCATGGGCGTCCCCTCAGGCTGGCTCGCCTCCACCACGATGGGGTCGGGGGTCGGCAATGATTCCTCGACCGTCGTTGATTCAATTGTCGATACGAGTTCTTCAACAACCGCTTCAGGAATGGCTGGCTCTGAGACGCCATCCACTGGTTCTGTTAATGATTCAGTGCTTGGGGATGGTTCTTCGGTCAGTAATTCTGTCACCTTAGCAGAGGGAGCCAACGCGGGTTCGGCTGTTTCAATCGCGTCGTGGAGAACAGGCGAAGCTGGAGCTTCGGGAGTTGGGGCGATCGCCTCCACAGCTTCCCCTTCGCTGGGTTCCGTCAGTACGGCTTCCAATTCTGCAGCTTGCTGATAACTGGCCTGAGCTTCTTCAGTCCGACCCAGGCGCGTCAGGACATCTCCCTTGCCAATCCAGGCAGCTTCCAGAGACAGATCTAACCCCAGGCTTTGCTCAAAGGCATCGAGAGCTTCGGGTAGCCGCTCCAGGGCCAGGAGAATTTGACCCTGAAGCACCCAGGCATCAGATCGATCGGGCTGCTGCTCAGTGATTTGCTGGAAATAGGGCAGGGCTTCTTCAAAGCGATCGCCCTCAAACAGCTCCATCCCCTGCGAGAAAAGGCCCGGAATAGCTCCCATTACCTCTGCTACCGATGGAGTTTCTGACGTTACAGATAAACCTGGGGCCGCCGGCATATCTTCCAGCACGACAACAGGTTCCGGAGCTTCTTCATCCTCCCGACCGCCTGAACCCTCATCCACGGCAGCCTCAACCGTAACCGAAGGTTCCAAAACCTCGGATTCCTCCCAATTTTCCCAATCCTCATCTACGGCAGCCTCAACCGAGGTCGAAGGCTCCATTTGGGCTTCTTCCCAGTCTTCTAAATCCTCATCCACTACAGCCTCAGCCGTAGCAGGAGCCTCGTCTTCTTCCCAGTTGTCCAGAATGTCGTCGTCTTCAACGGGGGTTGCTACAGGGGTGCGCTCCTGGGCCGCTCTTCGGGTTATTGGAGGCCGCTGGGGCGTGCGACGGGGCCGCCTCCGTAACAGACCTGCCAGGAAAAGGAAGAGTGGAAAAACGGGAACCAGGAACCAGACCCACACGGGAACCTTTTCTAAAGAAAAGCCGGGTGCCGGTTCGCTCGGGGGAAGCGTGGCTACGTCTTCGTTAGGAGCTTCCGCTACCGGAGCAACCACCGGACGGGTTGCCACACGGGCCTCTTCTTTACGGGCCGTGGCGATCGCATCTCGCCCCACATCTGTCGAGGTGAAGCCCAGGAACGACTTCACATTGGAATCGGTCTCATCGCGATAGGCATAGCCCCGCACTTGAGAGTAGGGGTAAAGGGCATCGCCCGGAAGCGTCGTTTGCAGAATGGCAATTTTGATGGGTTTAACGGCGGGTTGGTTGCGAACCTGATTGGCGATCGCATAGCCAATGTCATTCCGCCCCAACTCCCGGATCATCTCCTGAGTGTCATCTTGTTCAAGCTGCACCCGGTTAAGAGTTATGGGCAGCTCACCCTCCGGAAACAGCTTGTAGCGCTCCAGAGCAAGACGGGTCTCGCTAATGGGAGGACGATCCACAATGCGAATCAACCCCGGTTCTCGGCCCAGTTCCGCCCAATCTGTAATCTCACCCCGAAAAACCTGGGCCAGTTGCTCCAGGGTCAGGCTGCCGTTAAAAGGGTTGTCCTGGCTGATCAGAATGGCAACTTTATCCTGGCTCACCGGGATCACGCGCAACCCCTGAGCCTTCTCCTCAGCCGTCAGCGGGCGACTAATGGCCGCCAGATCCAGGTCGCCATTGAGTACAGCCTGCAGGGCCGTACTTGTGTCGGGGCCGTCCTCTATCTGCACTTCCGTGCCAGGAAACTGCTCCTCAAACTGGCGCTTTAAGGATTTATTGATAGGAGCCATCAGAGGCGAACCGCCGATGCGCACAGTGGTGCTATTCGTCACCGCCGAGGGCATCGGGAAAATCACTGTAGGCGGTTCAGCGAGCTCTTCCTGAGCAGCAGCAGGGGAAAAGGGGGCGATCGCCACAATTCCTGCGAGCAAAAGCGCCAGCAGGACAAGCAGAAGAGGGGGCAATGAAAGCATGACACGTACCCGTCGAGGAGATTAAAGATAACGTTGTAGACCCTTACCCTTTGGAAGCTGAAATGGGAACCGGGATCATCTCAGCCTTCACCTCATTCGCACAGGAGCGACCCTGTTCGATATCGGTGACATTTTGCAGAGTGGTATTGGCGATCGCCTCCACCGCATTCCGGGTAAAAAAGGCCTGGTGGGCCGTAATCACCACATTGGAATAGGACTGCAACAACTGGAAAGTATCATCCTTGATAACTGTATCGGACAAATCTTCAAAAAATAATTCAGCTTCCTCCTCGTACACATCGGTACCCAGGTAGCCAATTTGCCCCGACTTAATCCCATCAATCACATCCCGCGTGTTGACCAGCGCTCCCCGACTCGTGTTGATCAGCATCATACCTGGCTTCATTTGGGCGATCGTCTCCGCCCGAATGATGTGATGCGTAGACGGCAACAGTGGACAATGCAGAGAAATGATATCTGAATTTGCCAGTAACTCCGGCAGATCTACATACCGGGCATCTCCAATTGAACTAAATGCGTCTGTAGGATAGGCATCATAGCCCAGCAAATGGCAACCAAACCCATGCATAATGCGAGCAAAAATCTGACCAATTTTGCCCGTACCAATCACCCCAACGGTGCTGCCATTCAAATCAAATCCTAATAACCCATCCAGTGAAAAATTATCCTCTCGCACCCGGTTATAAGCCCGATACAGCTTACGGTTCAGCATTAGCACCAAGCCTGCGGCATGTTCCGCCACCGCATAGGGTGAATAGGCCGGTACCCGCACCACATGAAGCCCCAACTCCCCCGCTACCTCCAGGTCAACGTGATTAAAACCCGCCGACCGCAGCGCAATCAACTTTGTCCCATTCGCTGCCAGAATGCGTAGCACCTCGGCATCCAACACATCATTAATAAAGACACAGACACAGGGAAAGCCTGCCGCCAGTGCAGCGGTTTGGCTCGTTAAACGGGGTTCAAAAAAGGTGAACTCATGGCCGAGGTTAGTATTTGCAGATTCAAAAGAGATGCGATCGTACCGCTTAGTACTAAAGAACGCGACCCGCATAAAAATACCTCCAAGTATAAGTAAATAGATCTCTAAACACTTTCTAAAAGCATCCTACAGAGCGCTTTGTAGGAATTTTGTTGTTACTGCCTAAATCTAAAAGGGCGGGCTAAAAGGGCGGGTTTTGCCAAAAGATAGCTGCTGTGACCCAAGAACCTCTGCTAAACCCACCCCTACATCAAAATTGCCACCTCTCCGGAAATTAGCGTGCCTCTGCCATGCATCATTTCCAGACGGCACCCCATCATCGCCACCCACCTACCCCACCCAAACCTGATCAAAAACCCCACCGATGCGAAGCGGTCTAACGCATCCCATGCAGAACCCCTTTTACCTAAGGGATCTAGGGGAGGGTCACCCCGTCCCCTAGTCAGGGGGGTGAGGGGCGACGCACCCCCAAGCAGGGCATCAAAAAACCCTTATCTAAACTCCAGGCACCCGGTGTTTTTAGAAACACCGGGTGCCTAAACCCACCCTATGGGCAAGCCGACGAGCCATGCGGCCACGTCCAATGCGTGATCTCATCCTTATCTGCCCCATACTCATGGGCGTAGTTCAGGTTATCGATGATCTCATTCTTCATGCGTTCCCGCACATGGGCCGCCCGCGATCCCAGACTCGGCACCCGATCGATCACATCAATCACCAGGCTAAAGCGATCGACATTATTCCGAATCGCCAACTCCAACGGCGTGTTGATATTCCCCTTCTCCTTATAACCGCGCACATGAATTCGATCCTGATTTGTGCGCCGATACGTCAGCTTGTGGATTAACCAGGGGTACCCGTGGAAGTTAAAGATAACCGGCTTATCCGGCGTAAACAACGCATCAAACTCCCGCTCCGACATTCCGTGCGGATGCTCCTCCTGTGGCATCAACGTGAGCAAATCCACCACATTAATAAATCGCACCTTCAAGTAAGGAAACTCGTCCCGCAAAATTCCTGTCGCAGCAAGAGACTCACGAGTCGGCACATCTCCGCAGCAAGCCATTACTACCTCAGGTTCATCAGGCTCAGTTCCACAATCATCATTGCAGGCCCAGTCCCATATACCCACACCCTTCGTGCAGTGCTTGATTGCCTGCTCAATATCGAGGTACTGCATGTGCTTCTGCTTATCCGACACGATCACATTTGTGTAATTGGTACTGCGGAAACAGTGATCAGCAACCGACAGCAAGCAGTTCGCATCCGGCGGGAAATAGATCCGCACCACACTGGGATCCTTATTCGTCACCACATCCACAAAACCTGGATCCTGGTGCGAGAAACCGTTGTGATCCTGCCGCCACACCGTCGACGACAACAACACGTTCCACGATGACACCGGAGCTCGCCAGGGCACATGGTGCTTGCAAATATCCAACCACTTCGCATGCTGGTTGAACATTGAACTAATTACATGGGCAAACGCCTCGTAGGTATGGAAGAAGCCATGCCGTCCTGACAGCAGATAGCCTTCCAGCCACCCCACCAGGGTATGCTCACTCAACATCTCCATCACGCGGCCATCTTGAGCTAGCTCACTGCCATCCAAATCTTCCGGCAGCATCTCCGCCATCCACGTCTTCTTCGTCACCTCATAGGGTGCTGTCAGGCGATTCGACGCCGTTTCATCCGGCCCCATCATCCGGAAATTAGTGGGGTTGTTCTTCATGATGTCACGCAGGAAGATCCCCAGAGGCTTTGTATTCTCCGCCTCGACGGTGCCAGGGCTCGGCACATCCACGGCATAGTCACGGAAGTTCGGCATTCGTAGCTCTTTGCGCACCAGGCCGCCATTGGTAATGGGGTTGGAGCCCATGCGGCGATGACCTACGGGAGCCAAATCCTTCAATTCCGGAATGAGTGTCCCGTTCTGGTCAAACAGTTCCTCCGGTCCGTAACTGCGTAACCATTGTTCCAATACCTGCACATGGGCCGGGTTGGTTTGCAGATCCGCCATGGGCACCTGGTGCGATCGCCAGAACCCTTCCACTTTCCGTCCATCAATTTCAGCAGGAGCCGTCCAGCCCTTGGGCGATCGCAGAATAATCATCGGCCACTCAGGACGACGCGTTACCCCTTCAGAACGAGCCTCACGCCAAATAGCATGAATATCCTGCACCGCCGATTCCATCGCCGCAGCCATTGCCTGGTGCATGTATTGCGGATCTGAACCTTCTACAAAATAAGGCTTGTAGCCATAGCCCCGGAACAAGCTCTCCAGTTCATCATGGCTAATTCGCGCCAGGATCGTGGGGTTCGCAATCTTGTAACCGTTTAAGTGCAGGATCGGCAATACAGCCCCATCCCGAGCTGGGTTAATAAACTTGTTGGAATGCCAGGAGGTTGCTAGCGGCCCCGTTTCGGCTTCCCCATCTCCAACAACCCCCAGAACAATGAGATCGGGGTTATCAAGCGCAATCCCATAGGAATGGGAGAGGCTGTACCCCAGTTCCCCCCCTTCGTGAATTGAGCCCGGAGTTTCAGGAGTAGCATGGCTTCCAATTCCACCGGGGAACGAGAACTGTTTGAAGAACTTGTACATGCCTTCAATATCTTCGCTCTTATCCGGGTAAATCTCCGAGTAGGAGCCTTCCATATAAACCGGAGCTAGAAATCCAGGAGCACCGTGCCCCGGACCAGCCACATAGACCATGTTCTGGTCATACTTTTTGATCAAGCGATTGGCATGGACATAGATAAAGCTGAGGCCTGGGCTCGATCCCCAGTGTCCCAACAACCGCTTCTTCACATGCTCAGCCTTCAACGGCTCCCGCAGCAACGGGTTACCTTTCAGATAGATCATGCCCAGGGCCAGGTAATTGCAGGCTCGCCAGTAGGCATGGGTCTTGCGCAATTCTTCCTCAGAAAGAGGATTTCCAGTAAGAGTAGGTCTCTCAGGAGTAGCTACCATATTCTGTTTGCTCTCAACGACAACTGTGCTGTGAATATCGATGTCATGGCTATCAGGCAAGGGACTGACGGTGTGTAAAACCGACTTCCCTGGATGAACACTTACCCAATAGCCACATCGGTTCGAAAGATCTGGCCGGACTTAATCGTGTGAATCCATTGAAATCGCAAGTCGAAATTTGAGGATTTTATGGGAGATGACGGCGCAATTATGCCGAACAGAGAGAATAGAATCTCATGAAGCATCAGCCAGGGCAAAAACCCGGGTTTTCTGGTGACAATCTAAGCCGATTTCGAAGGAATTGCCAGTGCTACCGAATACTAAACCTGCCCAATGATAGATCTTTAATTTTTTACAAATTTAACGAATCAAATCGCTCCGAGGCATGAGAAATGGGGATCATAGGCAACGGCAAAAATCAAGCAGCATTATACAAGTCAACTAAAATTTCCCGCCTCTATCAATTGAAAGACCGGTAAATATCAATCTGTTATTCTTTTGAATTCCTTAAGTATTAACTTGAGTTTCTTATAGAAATTCTGCTAACTTGTCTTTGCTTTAGCTCTGAAAAATTAGACTTTAGAAATATCTTTAGATTATTTAGAATTATTGCAGAAGAATATACGAGGTGATTTTTAAAAACCTTAAGTTTGTGTGTAACTTGTATACACAAACTTAGCGTTAAGCAATAGAAATTACTCTATGTTTAAGGGTCCATTGTACATACACAAGTGCCTGGCTGTACGGAAAAGTCTCCCAACCTCCTTTTTCAAACGAGGGGGAACTGGAAAATGGGCCTACTCTAGGCAAAAACCGGCTCTCTGGCTCAGTCTCCCCCTTTCCCTGGAAAGGGGCTAGTAGGCTGCGGCCTAAGGAGATTTCCAGTAATGAAATTACCCCCAGAATGTTAGTGCTTTGCCCGCTTCGCGGGCAAAGCACTAACATTCTGGGTAAATTCTTATGCAGAAACCTCCTAAGTTTACATACTATGTTTTTGTGTGGGGTGCGAAGCACCCCACACAAAAACATAGGTGATGGATTTCCGCCTCAGCGTACTAGGGTGTGGGTTAGAGGCTGATCGCCAGAGCGACTAACTTACTAACTTGCGTATACACAGTAGTGTTTCAAGGTGAGGGAGAATTCACCCCCACCTCCTAACTTCGACAAACTGAGGCGATCGCCCATCAGAGCCAAGATTTCTTAGATCCAACTCATGAACCAGCGACGCATCTGGATTTCTGCGGGGGATAGGGGCAACCCCAGAAATAGCGGCAACCAGAAAAGGAAGCCCATCCCTATCAATATCAAAGTGGCGATCGCAAACCGTCGATGCCAGACCGAAGGGCTGTAGAAGGCGCGCTCAATCCATAGGGCGATGGCCAGCAGTGTAAACACCAACGCCCCCATGTAGTGATAGATGAACGTACAACGGGTCACCTTAACCCAGGGCAGCAAATTAGCCCCCCAGTTCACCACCAGAAATAGCAACGGCCATGCATCCAACTGCCAGGGATTCATCACCAAAGTTTCACCGGGCTCCCTGGCAGAAACCCGCACCTGTTGCCACAAGAAATACACCAACGCCCCTATGGATAAGACGATTCCCAACGTTGCAAACCACCAGAGAATTGGATTCCCCATCGCATGAACATCATAAATAGCCTCCGCTAATTGCGGTGGGGGGACTACGTTCAATTCCGGTGGAGGTGTTTGCCCGACAGTAACGGTTTGATAAAAATAGGCAACCGGACGCTGCATCAAAGGCCAGGTGTACCAGTGAGAGCAATATTGATGAGCATCAAAGCCACCAACCCGGCTGTGGTAGCTCAAGATTTCCTTTTGCCAAGACCAAAAGCTATAGTTTGGCCCCAGATTCAGGTAAGGCCACCAACTCATCCAATAGGTGAGGGCAGGAATGAGCCCAAAGGCGATCGCCCCATGTCCTAAATGCAGCCGGCTCAAATAAGCAAGAGGCGAGGCAGAACCCAGGTTAATTTGCCGAGCGGGGGATAATATCCGGTTCAACAATGCAACTGCCCAGGCCAGAACCCAGAGGGCGATCGCTCCCAGCAAAAACGCTGCACCGTTCCATTTAATAGCGATCGCTCCACCAAACCCCACGCCCGCTAACACGAGCCACAACCACAGGAATAATGATTGTGGCCGTGGCAGCCCTGATTCTCGGGCTAAAGCCCTTTGCCTCAAGTGGTTCAACGCTAGCAACAGAAACAACTGTCCCAGCAAGCCGAGCAACACCAGGTAAATGTTGTTGAGGGCATAACGCGATTCCACCAGGAACAGACCATCCAGGGCTGCCAGGAACGTCGCAATGATGGCATAAAGGCGGCGATGGGTCAGTTGTAGGGCGATCGCCCCCACCACGAGCGGGAAAAACGCCCCTATCAGGGCATTCATCCAACGGTAACTCACGGTCGAGAGAAACATCCCTGTCAGCGTATTACGGGTGTTGTCAGCGCCCCAACCCATACGCTCACCCACCCAAATGCCAAAAGCAATGAAATAGCTACTGAGGGGCGGGTGACCGCCAAATTCCTGCTTACCCTGCAAAAAACCTCTGGCAAAGTTGGCGTAATAGACCTCATCAAAGACCAGGGCATTAAACCGGCCCAATCCCCAAAACCGCAATCCTAGGGAAATGAAAAACAGCAACGCCATCCCCGCACCAAACCAGGGAAACGCTCCTTTAAGTGACATTTTTTCGAATGAAAAGACGCGGCTCATACCCCCCGCCCCGCTGAGAACTCGATTCTTTATAGCAAATTAAGAGGCCGAGCCGTTAGAACTCGCTTGAAAAGGTTGATTTTCTGTGCCCCTCGGACATATTCGTGCTTTTGGACATAGAAAATCAGCCTCTTAGGAGATTTCCAGATAAGAACTTCCCCATTATTTGGAAAAAAGGCGCGGCTTCGCCGCGCCTTTTTTCCAAATAATGGGGATATTGTTTCTCAGAAATCTCCTTAGGTACTTATGAAGCTAATGTTTTGGGGTGCATCCCATTTTCAAAAGTGGGTTTCTAGATTTGCAAAAGTGGGCTGCACCCAATGTTTTGTGCGTATCGCAAGCGAAACATTCATCACATAGGCAGGGAGTCTTAATGCGGTAATTTACAGTGAGGTTTACACCCCTAAAATCTGACGGTTTTCGCCTCTGACCAACCCAGGGCAGATTTGGAACAATAGGGATGTTGAGTGAAGGAACCGCCATGACATCTCCACTGCAAGGTCTCTACAACTGGTATCGTCAAACGCTTCGCAATCCGAAATACCGCTGGTGGGTTATTTTGGGAACCCTGGCCTATCTAGTCATGCCCTTCGATGTAGTTCCCGATTTCCTGCCCCTCTTTGGTCAGTTGGATGATGCCCTGCTGGTTTCCTTGCTCGTTGCTGAAGTATCACAAGTTCTGATCGATCGCGTCTCGAACAAGAAAGTGAACCGTACGGACGACAAAGCCGATACCACTGTTGCTGAAGAAGTAGAAGTCAAGGCTGTTCCCCTCGACTAACACTAAAGTCTCCGTCTTCGATAGCTAATAGCTACAAGACAACCTCCTAGAGAAGAGAAACGTCAATTGAGTGCGGGATGGGGCCTTCCAGGGGTGGAAAGCCCCTCTTCTTTTAATTGGCCTTCAGGCTAATTTTGCCTATCAAACTCCGAACATTGGCCTATAGAGGTCGTGTTCGTGGTTTGATAGACTTTCTAGTTTTTGTAATTCAGTTTTTTGAGAAATCTGACGCTGAGAAACCTTCATCCGGTAAGCGTGAGTTATAGGTCTGTTATTTTCGATGCTTTTACTAGAAAATCTTCTATTTGTCTGACCTAAGTAAAAAGGCAGAACCTATAATTCTGGCTAATAGGTAACTTTACTTATCAAAACTTTACAAAATACCCTTCTTTAGGGCGATAATAAAGCATAGAAACCATTCATGGCTTTAGGAGGTGTGGTAATGGTTGCCCTGACAGAGCGCACTCAGAAACGGCTGACACTACAGCAAGCCGAAATCGCCCCCGATACCACTACCATTCGATCTCAAGATTGGGATCGCGATCGCTTCGACATCGAATTTGAACTCCAGAACGGCACCACTTACAACTCCTTCCTGATTCGTGGCGAGAAAGTTGCCCTGATCGATACCTCCCACGCAAAGTTTCAGGATCTCTATCTGGCTGAGTTAACCGACCTCATCGACCCTCAGGAAATTGATTACCTCATCGTCAGCCACACCGAGCCCGACCACAGTGGGCTGGTCAAGGATGTCCTGGCCCTTAACCCCAACATCACTGTTGTGGCCGCTAAGGTTGCCTTGCAATTCCTTGATGAGTTGGTGCATCAGCCCTACAATCGCTTGCAGGTGAAGCAGGGAGACAAGCTTGATCTGGGCAACGGTCATGAGCTGGAATTCCTTTCGGCTCCCAACCTTCACTGGCCTGACACCATCTTCACCTACGACCACGGCACGAATACGCTGTTCACCTGCGATGCCTTCGGCATGCACTACTGCGATGAGTCCGTGTACGACGAAGACCTGGAGCTGATCGAGCCCGACTATAAGCTTTACTACGACTGCTTGATGGGGCCAAATGCCCGCTCGGTCTTGTCTGCCCTGAAGCGGATGGAAGCACTGCCCACGGCTCCTAGTACCATTGCCACCGGCCACGGCCCCCTGTTGCGGTTCAACCTGCCGGAACTCGTAGGACGGTACCGCACCTGGAGTGAAGATCAGGTCAAAACCGAGAAAATTGTTGCAGTGTTCTATGCCGCAGGCTACGGCTACAGTGACCACCTGGCAGAGGCGATCGCCCGAGGCATCCGCAAAACCGATGTGCAGGTTGATCTGGTAGACCTGTTCACCGCTGACCCTCAGGAGATTCGAGAAGCCGTTGTCCTGTCCTCTGGAGTTGTCATTGGGATGCCGCCGCAGACGGGCGATCGCGCCAATCAAACTCACACCGCCCTCAGCACGATCCTGGCCTCCGTTCACGCGAAGCAAGCGGTAGGCCTGTTTGAGAGCGGCGGCGGCGACGACGAATCCGTCTATCCCCTCCGCAACCAGATGCAAGAATTGGGCGCAGTAGAATCCTTCCCGCCCATTCTGATCAAGCAAACCCCTGAAGATTCTATCTACCAGCTGTGTGATGAGGCGGGTACCGACCTGGGGCAGTGGCTGACCCGCGATCGCACGGTCAAGCAAATGAAGGCCCTCAACAGCGACCTGGACAAAGCCCTGGGTCGTATCAGCGGCGGGCTTTACATTATCACCGCTCGCAAAGGGGAAACCTCTAGCGCGATGTTAGCCTCCTGGGTCACTCAGGCCAGCCTTGAGCCGTTGGGCATCACCATTGCGGTCGCGAAAGACCGGGCCATTGAGTCATTTATGCACGCAGGCGATCACTTCGTTCTGAATGTGCTGGAAGAAGGCAACTACCAGCCTTTGATGAAGCACTTCCTGAAGCGGTTCGCACCGGGGGCCGATCGCTTTGCGGGCATCAAAACTTACTCCGCTAGCAATGGTTCCCCCATTCTGGGTGACGCCCTGGCCTATCTGGAGTGCGAAGTAGTCAGTCGGATGGAATGCAGTGACCACTGGATCGTGTATAGCATCGTGGATGCTGGACGGGTGTCTAACCCTGATGCCCTGACGGCCGTACACCACCGCAAAGTTGGGAACCACTACTAAACCTCGTTCAAGGTTTGCAGATTGTTGCTGCAAACCTTGAACGACCCCATTCATCCTTAAACTCGGTTCAGGGTTTGTATTCGCAAATCCTCGAACTGCAACTTAAACCTTTAACCCGGCTCATGGTTTGCCCATCAAACCATTGATACCTCAATTCATCTAGGAGTAACGTTATGGCGGATAGCAGGCCACGGGATGTGCAGGTGGCGGAAGTAGGCGCCGCTACATTAGTGCTGCGATCGCGCACCTGGGATCGGCTCAAGTTTGAGGTGGAATACGCCCGTCAGAAGGGGACCACCGCCAACACCTATCTAATTCAAGCCGAAAAAATTGCCCTGATTGATCCGCCGGGAGAATCCTTCACACAGATTTTTCTAGAGCAATTGGCACAGCAGGCCTATCTGCAAAAAATTAACTACGTCATCCTGGGTCACGTTAACCCCAACCGGGCCGCGACATTAAAAGCATTGCTGGAAAGGGCACCACAAATTACCTTTGTATGCTCGAAAACGGGGGCGATCGCCCTCAAATCCCTCTTCCCCAACCAGGACATTCGCATCCTGGCCGTACGGGTTGAAGAAGTGTTGGATCTGGGCGAGGGGCATACTCTGCAATTCGCTTTCGTGCCCACTCCCCGCCACCCCGACGCCCTGGTCACATTTGACCCGGTCACCCGAATTCTCTACACCGACAAGCTCTTCAGTACTCATCTATGCGATGACCCTATATTCGACGAAAACTGGAAAGCCTTAGCAGAAGACCGCCGCTACTACTTCGATTGCATCCATGCCTCGCAGTCGAAGCAGGTTGAAACTGCGCTGGATCGCCTCTCAGTCTTCAAACCCAAGATCTATGCACCGGGCCACGGTCCTCTGGTACGCTTCAGCCTCAGCCGCTTTACCTTTGACTACCGTGAATGGTGTGAGCAGCAAAAGACCCAGGAAGCGAACGTAACGCTGTTGTATGCCTCGGCCTATGGCAATACAGCGGCAATGGCAGGAGCGATCGCCCGGGGCCTCACAAAAGCCGGGGTCGCGGTAGAGTCCATCAACTGCGAATTTGCTGACTCCACTGAAATCACCCAGGCGGTTGAAAAAAGCGACGGCTTCATCCTTGGCTCGCCTACCCTGGCTGGACACCCACCTACGCAGATTCAAACAGCCCTGGGACTGGTGCTCTCTTCTGCTGCCAAAACCAAGCTAGCCGGAGTGTTCGGCTCCTATGGCTGGAGCGGTGAAGCGGTGGATCTGCTGGAAAGCCGCTTACAGGATGCAGGCTTTGCCCTCGGGTTTGACACCCTGCGCGTCAAGTTCACCCCTTCCGATGAAGTTTTGGAGCAATGCGAAGCGGCAGGCGCAGAATTCGCCCAAAATCTACGGAAGATGAAGAAAACCCGCGCATCACGTCAACCGGGGATGGATTCCCAGAGCGATCGCACTGAACAGGCCGTTGGGCGTATTGTGGGCTCTCTCTGTGTCATGGCTCTTAACAATGACAACACCCATACGGGTCTGCTCACCTCCTGGGTCTCCCAGGCGACCTTCAACCCTCCCGGCCTTACCATCGCCCTGAGCCGCGAGCAGGCCGAGGAATTGCTCCCCCACAACGACGCTCCTTTTGTCCTCAATATTCTGAAGGAGGGACGGAACGTGCGGCGGGTATTCCAGCGGGCGATCGCCCCCGGCGAAAATCGCTTTGCCGAACTTCCCACCCACGAAGCGAGCAACGGCTGTTTGGTGTTGGACGATGCCCTGGCCTACCTGGAATGCCGTGTCCAGAACCGGATGGAATGCAACGACCACTGGATTGTCTACGCCACTGTAGAAAATGGTAAAGTCCTCGAACCTGTCGGGGTCACAGCGGTTCAGCACCGTAAATCAGGGGCTTACCATTAATAGCAACAGGGCTGGGGCAATTCCGCCCTGTCTAGAGTATTTATGTTATGTGTGGGGTGCTTCGCATCCTACACACAACATAAATACGTAAGTCCTAAATCCTCCATGGAAACATCCTCTGGGCAGCAAAGTTACGCTGGAGAGCCGATCGCCGAACTGCTTCGCGCTCTTGAGTCCCCAGATGCCTCTAGCCGAATGAAAGCCACTGAAGCTTTAGGGCAATTGGGGGGAGTTGAAGTCATCCCGGGTTTACTGAAAGCCTTTGTAGATGAGCGATCGCGCATTCGACGATTTGCTTTGGAGGCTTTAGTGAAACTGGGGAGTACCGAAGCCGTTCCGGGCTTGCTACAGGCCCTGACCCATCCCAATTTCCTCGTAAGGGTTCAAGCCGCTGAGGTTCTAGGACAATTGGACAGCCGCAAAGCAATTCCAGGGCTATTAACTGCCCTGGAGGATCCAAATGAGAGGGTACGCAGGAGCACAATCCGAGCCTTAAAAGCTTTGGGCAGTGTCGAGGCAATTCCGGGGTTACGCTGTGCCCTGGAAGATCCAGCCTTTTCTGTCCGTGAGGCAGCAGTTTGGGCGTTGGGGGCGTTGGGCTGTGTCGAAGCAATTTCTGACCTGCTTCAAGTTTTGGCAGATCAAAATCCCCATATCTGTCGCAGTGCTGCATCTGCGCTGGAGGCATTAAACCGTGAGACTGTTTCGCCTATTCTCCTGCAAGCACTTCATCATGAGAATCCTGCTGTGCGGAGCTATGTTGCACGAATATTAGGAAACTTGGGTTGCATTGAAGCGATTCCCGAGTTACTGGCCGTTCTTGAAGACCCCATCCAATCTGCACGCTGGAATGCAGCTCTTGCATTAGGGAAAATGGGGCGTGTTGAAGCGCTTCCTCACCTAACCACAGCACTTGAATCGAGACCATTCACGGTTGAGTCAGCTCAGGTATTGGGGGAGTTGGGCCAGACCGAAGCGATTCCGAGTTTGGTCAAAGCGCTTGAAATCCGAGATCCCTCTGTCATCATGAGTGTAGGACAGGCGCTAGGAAAATTAGGCGGTGTTGAGGCCATTCCTCGATTGGTACAACTTGTGTATCTATACGACGAATGGCCCCGTGAGGAGCTGGGAGCTGCTGCCGCCGCTGCTTTGGAAACGTTTGACATCACCAAAGCCTCTCCCCGCCTACTTCAAAACACTATCAGCTTTAAAACATTACAGAGTGCCCTAGAAAATTCAAATGCCACAATTCGTGCGGGTGTCATCGCTGTCCTCAAAAAACTAGTACGCTGAGAATTCTATTTCGCCTAGCAATTAATAGGACTTACGTGTTGTTGTGGGTGGGATGCTCCGCACCCCACCCACAACAATGCACTACAGCTGGCGGACTTGCGTAAGGCCTGAACTAAGTCTCCTGCTCAGGAATACTCAGAGCCAATTGATAGATTTGACGACGGGGCAATGCCGTACGCTCCGCCAACTGACGACTGGCACTCGATCGCGAAAGCCCCTGACGTAATAAATCCGTCAACTCCGCCAGAATAGCGGTTTCGGAAAGAATCGGTTGCTCTACATGGGCCCCTGCAACCACCAGGGTAAATTCTCCCTGGGGTTGGCGATCGCCAAACTCCTTCATCGCCTCCGCAATCGTCCCACGCCAAAACTCCTCATGCATCTTGGTAAGTTCGCGCGCCGCCACAATCGATCGCTCCGGTGATAGGGTCTGAGACAAATCCTCTAAGGTTTGCAGGACCCGATGGGGAGCTTCATATAGCACCATGGTTCGGCTTTCCAAAGCAAGAGCTTCTAAGCGATCGCGCCGCTCCTTCCCCTTAGTTGGCAGGAAGCCTTCAAAGGTAAAGCGATCGCTCGGTAGTCCTGAAGCAATCAGAGCCGTAATTACTGCACTGGCTCCTGGCACCGGCACCACTGTAATTCCTGCATCCGCACAAGCACTAACCAGCTCGTATCCGGGATCGGAAATCCCCGGCACTCCAGCATCGGTAACCACAGCAACTGACTGCCCTCGTTGCAACTGTGCCAACAATTCGGGTAAACGTTGCGTCCGATTGTGCTCGTGGTAGCTCACTTGAGGTGTCTTAATTTGAAAGTGTTGCAGCAGCTTACCCGTATGTCGCGTGTCTTCAGCAGCAATCACATCAACCGTTTGCAACACCCGAATTGCCCGGAAGGTCATATCTTCCAGGTTCCCAATAGGGGTAGCAACAACGTACAGCGTACCGAGCATAAGAAATGTTATTTGGAACGAGTTCTTGCGAAATTAACCAGGGTCAAAATACCGAATTTACCCGGTAGACTGCCTTTTCCTTCAAGGTTAATCTCATCTTATGGAGCGTGTGTAAACGGAGGAAGAAGCACTCACAATACTTATCTTGCAGGCAATCCCTTGGCATTTAAACCTATCTTGATTTCCCTGTCAGAAGGTATTAACTGAGTCGATTCCTGTAGATTTTAACGGTAAAAAACTCTTGTAATAATGTCTCTTCCGAAAGTTAACAGTCCTGTTGCACACTTGCATCCCATGTAAAGTTTGATCACCTCGCTCACACTACATGGCTTAAATTGTCACCTTCAAGGGCACATTGCTTTCGGGTTCGTTGTGTGCTTCCTTGTGGGTTCCTGTGGGCTATGAGTGATCTGGATCTGGTTTCTATTAACGCGATCGCATCTTCCAGTTTTGAGTCAGCAGTACAGCGCGTCCTGCAGTTTCTGCATAGGCGTATGGGCTTTCAATTATGGATGCTGACCCGTACCCAGGGCAATGATTGGATTGTGCTGTCTGCCAACGACCATGGTTATGATGTTAAGCCTGGCGACGTGTTTCAGTGGTCTGATTCTTTCTGTTCTCGGATGGTGGAAGGCAATGGCCCTAACATTGCCCCCCGTTGTCAATTAATTCCAGCTTATGCATCGGCTCCTATTGGTAGAAAAATTCCTATCGGAGCTTATGTTGGACTTCCCCTTTACTCTCCCGATGGGTCGTTATTTGGCACGCTGTGCGCCATTGACCCCAACCCGCAGTCAGAACACCTGCAAACCGAGCTCGCCATGCTGGAACTTCTGGTATTGCTCCTCTCCAGTTTGTTACACCAGGAGTTACAAGCTCAGGAAAACTTACGCCTTAAACAAAAGGCCGAAGCTGAGGCGCAACTAGATATTCTAACCGGGATTTATAACCGTCGAGGCTGGCATTACTTATTAGAAGCTGAAGAAATGCGCTGTTCGCGCTATGGCCTGACCGCCGGGATTGTCGTCATCGACCTGGACAATTTGAAACAAACGAACGATCAACAGGGGCACGCCGCAGGCGATCGCCTTTTGCAACGCACTGCCTACACTCTCCAGACCAACGTTCGCCCCTGCGATATTGTCTCTCGCATCGGCGGGGATGAGTTTGCCATTCTCATTGTGGAATCATCCCGCGAAGACAGCGAGAGGGTTGTACAACGAATTCAACATAACCTTGCCCGCGCTCAAATCAGCGCTTCTCTGGGTTGGGCTATGCGATCGCCCACAGCCCGATTACAGGAAGCATTGGAGCAAGCTGACAAAGCAATGTACCAGAACAAGAACCAACGCAGACAATTCTATACGCATAGCCATCTCAGTTAAGGAGATTTCTTAACCCCTTTCCTATTTGATGAGGTACGAGAGAGGCTGTGGGGCTTCGTTTCACGTTCCCTCTCTTACCTCATCGGATGGAAAAATACTATATATCCAAAGAAATAATATTGACTTGACAGGAATTACGCAAAGCCGTTAGATGAAGCAGAGTTCTCTAACGGTTGATGGATAGATCCATGCCCCTGCCAAAAACCCGCTTTCAGGCCTTTGTTGAACTATTGCAGGAGCGCGTCCAACAACAGCCAGAGCAGACGGCTTTTGTTTTCCTCAAGAATGGCGAGACAGAATCTGGCCGCCTGAGCTACGGAGAACTAGAGCAACGGGCTAAGGCGATCGCCGTCCAACTCCAGGCCTTCCTTGCCCCCGGAGAACGGGCCTTGCTTGTCTATCCTTATGAAGCTGCACAAGCCTTTATTACGGGGTTCTTGGGCTGCTTATATGCTGGGGTGGTTGCTGTTCCCTGCGCCGCACCACGCAACCGCTCAGGTTGGATTGATCTGGGCGATCGCCTCGCTTCCTCCGGTGCCAAAATTCTGCTCAGTACCGCCAATCTCCTCCCCAAACTCAAGCCTCAGCTTCAAAACACCGACGCTGCAAGCCTGGCGGCCTCACTACCGGGTTTGGCAACCGATACTCCAGTGGCCACTGACCCTACCGCCTGGATCGCTCCGTCCCTCCAGCCTGAGACTCTAGCGTTTTTGCAGTACACCTCCGGCTCCACCGGAAAACCTAAAGGCGTGATGGTCACCCACCGTTCCATTCTGCAAAACCAGCAGATGATTGAAGCGGCTTTTGGGCATAGCGATCGCACCATTGGCGTTGGCTGGCTACCCCTATTTCACGATATGGGTCTCATTGGCAACGTGCTACAGGTTCTCTACCTGGGCAGCTACAGCGTGCTGATGTCTCCCATCGATTTTGTGCAGAAGCCGGTGCGTTGGTTACAAATGATTTCTCACTATCGGGGCACCACCAGCGGTGGCCCCAACTTCGCTTATGACCTCTTATGTAACCGCGTCACCGAGGCCCAACGGGCCGAGCTCGACCTGAGCTGCTGGCAGGTTGCTTTTTCTGGTGCAGAACCCGTGTTGACCGATACTCTGGAGCGATTCACGAGGACTTTTGCCGATTGTGGCTTTCGTTCCTCCGCTTTTTACCCTTGCTACGGCATGGCTGAAGCGACCTTATTTATCGCAGGTGGGCGATCAGGCCAAGCGCCCCGATTCTCTACCGTGGCCGATGATGCCCTGGAGGAAAATCGTGTTGTCCCGACTGAACCATTGTCCGAGCGGGCTCGCACCCTGATTAGCTGCGGCACCCCCTGGCTAGATGGACAAATTGTCATTGCTGACCCAGAGAATCTGGCCCGTTGTGCGCCCAACCAAGTCGGCGAAATTTGGGTATCGGGCTCCGGCCTGGGGGTTGGATACTGGAATATGGAAGAAATGAGCGATCGCACCTTCAACGCCCATCTGAAGGACACTGGAGAAGGTCCCTTTCTACGAACGGGTGACCTGGGCTTTTTGCAAGATGGCCAGCTCTACATTACAGGGCGGCTTCACGATGTCCTGGTGTTTTGGGGACTGAATCACTATCCTCACCACATTGAAGCCACGGTGACAGCGTGCCATCCCGCTTTCCGCCCCAACCGTGCTGCGGCATTTTCGGTCGAGGTAGACGGCGTTCCCCGCCTGGTGATCGCTCAGGAAGTGGAGCGGCAGTTCATCAAACAGCTCACCCTGGACGAAGTCATTGAACCTATCCGGTGGGAGGTGTTTCAGGAGCATTTTATTGATGTCTATGGTATTGTGCTGCTGAAACCGGGCGATCTACCACTGACCTCCAGCGGTAAGATTCAGCGGCGTCGGTGTCGAGAGCTTTTCTTAAAAGGGGAGTGGGAAACCCTGGGGGAGTGGCGATCGCCCAAAGACGAGCGCAGCGATATGACAGGCATGCTCGAACGCTACCTCAACCCGATGACGCACCTGCGCCGCTTCTCCAGCACTGCGGCTGGGCGGCTGAGGCGGCTGCTGTCTGGCTTTTCAGCCTCTGAGATAGCCTAGTACGCCGTTACCATCCTCCTCAGACTCAAACGTTACGTTCAATCATCCAGTATCGTCACTATTTCATACGTTTCTTCTGTATGCCTCGCGTTCCTGTAAAAACCTTTATTCTGCGGCTCTGTGGGGTAGTAGCCACCAGCGTCCTTTGCAATGCCTTGCCTGCTGTCGCAGCCGAAAATCTGGTTGTCACGTTCGGCCCCATAGAGCGCCGTATTGCCGTAGCCGATCTGGAAGCCTTTGCCGAAAAAGGGGAGTTGCAAAATGAAGCCGGTTTTGTGTTGCAACGATTCAGCCCTGAGCAGCAGCAAAAGGCCCAACAAGCCCTAATAGGGAAGTTAGAGGGAATCGACCCAATCGTGCTTTCTCAGTTCACCTACACTCGCCCCGGTGAACAACTACTGACGGAAGTCGGCGAGTTAATTCGCACGGAGTCTGGGCAAAATGGCTTTCAGAGCTTGCGAGCGGCCATGTTGCTCACCGCCACGAGTCCCGATGGAGTAACTCCCCTAAACTTTCTGAAAAACCTGCCTACTGACATGCGCATTGATCTGGCAGCATTGCTCAGCCAGGGGCAGCGAGTCCGTCAATTCTTACAGGAAACTGATACTGCCGTCTCAGCCATCGAAACCCAGGCGAAAACCAGCACGCCGGGAATACCCTTATCGTTAGAGGCCCTTCCCGACCCTCGGGCCGAAGGCAGCACTTCCTTTACGAAGCAAACCATTCAGTTTTATGATGCGCGTCGCGATCGCACTCTCCTTACCGATCTCTACCTTCCTGAGGGTGCTGGCCCCATCCCGGTCATTCTCGTCTCCAATGGACTGGGAGCAAGGCGTACTCGTTTTGCAGACCTGGGCGCTCACCTGGCATCCCACGGGTTTGCTGTGGTGATTCCCGATCATCCCGGAAGCGATCGCCAGCGTCTGCAGGATTTCAATGCCGGGCTTTATCGAGAAAACTTTGACTCGGCGGATTTCATCGAACGGCCCCACGACCTCAGCTTTTTGCTGGACGAGTTGCAACGGCAGGGCTATGGCGATCGCCTCAATCTCTCCCAGGTTGGCGTTTTTGGCTACTCCTTTGGCGGCGTTACAGCCCTCTCTCTGGCCGGAGCCACCATCGACCCCGTGCATTTGCAAAGGGATTGCGATACTCGTAGCGCCATCTTCAATATCTCATTGCTCTATCAGTGTCGTGCTCTAGAACTCTCCCCTGAGCAATTGGCCATGCCCTTAGCCGATGAACGCGTCACAGCCATTTATCTGTTTTTTCCGTTCGGTCGTAGCCTGTTTGGCCCCGACGGAATGGCCAAGGTACAAATTCCTCTATTCTGGCAGGCAACCGATCTCGATATCCTGACACCCCTGTTAGAGGAACACCTCCCTACCTACGGATGGATCACCGCTGAGGATCGCTATCTTGCCATTTCCCGAGGGTTACCTCACGCTCGTCTAACCCTGGATGTACTACGTCAATTGACCCCCATCCCGGATGAGTGGCCTCGCTTGCGCGATGTCACCCAGACCTATCAGGAGGCTATGGCGATCGCCTTCTTTGAGACTTACATTCGAGAAGATGAGCGTTACCGCACCCTGTTGCAACAGGACTACACTCAGGTACTGACCGAAGAGCCCTATCGGTTTAGCCTGGTGCGATCGCTCCCCCAATAACAACGCTATTTCAACAGGACTTATACATTTAGGAGGTTTCTGCATAAGAATTTACCCAGGATGTTGGTGCTTTGCCCGCGAAGCGGGCAAAGCACCAACATCCTGGGGGTAATTTCATTACTGGAAATCTCCTTATTGTTGTGTGTAGTGGGCTTCGCCACACATAACAATAACGTCAGTTCGGGATAAGCCGAACCGTCTATTATAGCGCTGTGCGGGTTGATTAAGTACGGTGGTGTGGGGCACTTCGTGCCCCACACCACCGTTGCTGTACTTCACGCACTTGCACATTGCTATATCGCGTGCGCGACGCGCACGCAATAATGGGCTTTTTCGAGTGCCGCGCGAAGCGCGGCACTCGAAAAAGCCCTTAACCCGAACTGAGGTTAACAATAATGCACCAGAGGATGAGCGCAAAGCACTCATCCTCGTTTGAAATGCATATAAACAGACTACAGAACTGTAGACAATTCCTTCAGATAAACCCGGCTAAAGGGTTCATCAGGTCCTAGCTGATACCGTTCCATCAATCCCTTCCGCTGAATGGAGATTGTCTCGTGCTGTCTGACCACCACCGTTGATGTATCAAAGACATCACGGGTGAGAACGTTTTCAATATCCGTGGGATTGTCTAAAACGACGAGATCGCTACCGTAGTAGAACATCCCTTCCCGTTCAAGAACATCCTCTGGATACTCCACAATCAACAGATCTAACTTCGGATTACGCAACAGGTTTTGCACATTCACGTTGTAATTGGAATGAAAAACTTTGCGCGATCGGTTAACGAAAACTCCCTGACGGCATACAGCCCCAACCGAACAGTTAGGATGTTGAAACAAAATATGGTCAATCAGCTCCAACAAATCTCTCTCATCAATCCGGTTCACACTGATGATCGGAATCCGTGCATCCTGACTAGACGCAAAAAACGTTTTTAAGATGTGGGAGGGAACATCAACACTATCCCCAACTGCAGGCTTTAGATGCATAAAAATGCCGGGAGCCGCATTGATTTCCAGAATGCCGAAGTTCCCATCGCGCCAGGATTTTGACAGATCAGAGGCAATCACATCGATGCCTAGACAGGTTAACCGGAAATGCTGAGCAATATCCTGCGCCAAAATCACATTATCGGAATGAACATTAGGCGTTGCATCAATACTCAAACCCCCAGCAGACAGGTTCGCCACCTTACGCAGGAACACCGTTTCGCCTGCATCTAAAACGCTGTCCAGGGACAGGCCCTGTTCCTTTAGATAAAACCGCATGGCATCATCGGTTTTGATCTTACCCATGGGCGAGGTCGGTGTATCCGATCGCGCAGGCATCTGGTTTTCTCGGTCAATCAATTCTTCAATGGTTGACTCACCATCCCCTGTCACCGAAGCAGGACGCCGCTCGGTCGCTGCAACAAACTTGCCATTCACACACAGCAAGCGATAATCCTTCCCAGAAATGCTTTGCTCAATAATGATGCGAATGGCCTGGTCGGGGGCGATCGCCTCTAATGCCCGCTCATAGGCTTGCTCTAGCTCATCAGACGTGCGGACATTGGCGGTAACCCCAATCCCTTTGTGACCCACTACGGGTTTCACAGCTACGGGATAACCAATCTGCCGTGCCGTCAGTAGGGCATCCTCCAGCGTACGAACAATATCACCCTGAGGAATGGGAAATCCGAGGGTGTGGAGAAATGCCTTGCAATCATCCTTACGGGTCGTAAAATCCGAATCAAGATGGCTATCAGGATCAAAGGTTGTAGCCTGCCCCCGCACTTGTTTGCGGCCATAGCCATACTGCATCAGTCCCTCATCCCACAGATAAAAGGCAGGGATGCCCTGGTCGGCGGCGGTCTTCATTAAGGCATAGACCGTGGGGCCACCATAGACTGAGTCTCGAAAGAGATCCTGCAAAAGGGTAATTTGTTCTGTTAAGGCAAAGCTACGGTCATCAGTAATAGCTTCGATCCAGTCCCAGACGGTATAAATGACGTTGCGGCTGGTGCGTGGATGAATGGACTGCACCGCGACACGAAAGTGTTCATTGGGGCCAGAATGAACACTCCAGCAATGACCATACAACTCCATATCTAACTTGCTCACCTCGGCTACTGTGCGAGCAAATAGGTGAGCATAGTCTTCGTACGTCTCTTCGGCCATGTGAGGGTAGCGATCGCTAATGACCTCCACGTACTCCTCAATGGGCAACGGGGTTGTGTGCCCCGTCATCGTCAAGTCAAACACGTAGGCCGCTGTGTTCAAGTAGGGATTTGGCCCATCGTAATGGTGGAAGTTAAAAAGGTCAAAAGCGTCCGTTTTTCTAGCATTGACGCGAATGGTATCGGAACCCTGCTCTACTACCATGTCTCAGTCCCGTGTTGGAGGAAGCACAATCAGCAATAAATCATACAGGACCGATTGAAACGTATTAGAACCTATAATTCCTCTACCCAAGTGATGGTCTTCTATATAAAAACGTAATTTCTTCTATTTAGTTAAATGTCTATAAATCAAGCTCTACTATACATACAGATTACAAAAGACCAGATATATTTCATGCAAGGATTCTGACATGAAACTATTGCCTTAATAAAAGCTTTACCCTTTCAAAATAATGGATTGATTACGTTGTGCACTCCTAATCTGCATAGGGCTTTGGTCTTAAAATTACCGAGCAAGTTACAACTTTGGCAGGGTGAAACAAGCATACAAGTTTGGTTAAATAAATAGTAGATGAGTTTAAGGAGCAAGTGATGGATATCACGGATAGGTTGCTTCGAAGTCAGGTCCACGTCTTGGCTAATGAAGCATTCCATCGGCACTTAATCTCTGGCTATGGGGATGGGGAATATGCCGACCAATATCAAATTGTTTACCAGGGAAAACCCAGGCATTTGCCTTTAGAGCAGGCCCGAGCATTTCTTAGTACTCTTATTTCCCTCAATAGCTGCAAAACACAGGTTTAGACAGTATTACCACTTCCGATTGTCTAAGTCTGCAACTTTCATTGGTGTAGTGTTTTACACTGCACCAATGAAGTTTTGTAGTTATATTCATTCTCAATTCTGATTCTGAAAACCATTGAGGATTCCTATTTTCATTACAGAAAAGGTATTATTGACCTACTATAAGAATCCATCCAAAAAGTTTATTTTTTGTACTCTAAGGGCATAAAATCAAGCTTCTTAAGGCTGATTCTTCTACTTCTATAGGGCTTTTCAAACGCTTAAAATCTGGTTGTTTTTATGAAAGCCACGCTCCATACGACTCTCACAAAAACAACTGTGGCTGATTCAAGCGCGGAGCGCTGTAAATGGGTCATGTAGTACGTTCCATCTGCAAATATGGCTGCGTTGTCGCCCTCATAAAATTTGAATATAGCTTGCTGTAGCGACGAGCTGTAGTCACAGGTCGGCGATCGCTCACATCTTTCTTAAGGCGCGTTAAAAGCCATCCTCCGACTCGGATGAGATCCATCAGCAGACGGATTTGGAACGACCTGATGTCAGGAATGATTGATATATAGCGTCGAGATTTTATCGCTAACTAGCATCAGAAATTTGCAGGAGCCTGTATGGTTGCCAATCAAGAAAGGGCAGTGGAAGGTGAAGAGAGCCAAAGTGTAGCTCTGCCTGAAACTCATGGACAACTTGTGATTATCGGCGGAGCCGAAGATAAAGAAGGGGAATGCAAAATCCTCCGGGAATTTGTACGCCGTGCAGGAGGTTTGCAGGCCCGGATCGTAGTGATGACTGTAGCAACCGGGTTACCTGGAGAAGTTGGCGAACAATACACCGATATTTTTCATCGCTTAGGGGTGGAAGATGTTCGGGTTGTAGACAATGCGCGTCGAGAAGATGCCAGTGATCCGAAGGCGATCGAAAATATCCGTCAGGCTACCGGAGTGTTCTTTACAGGTGGTAACCAGGCACGGATTACGGAATATATAAAAGATACTGAATTAGATGCGGCCCTTCATGAACAATTTTCACAAGGGGCTATCGTGATTGCCGGAACCAGCGCTGGGGCCGCCATGATGCCAGACAATATGATTGTGGAAGGGGAATCAGAAACCAATCCCCGTCCCGAAATTGTCAACATGGATCGGGGTATGGGCTTCTTGCCTGGTGTGGTGATTGACCAGCACTTTGCTCAGCGTGGTCGTTTGGGAAGGCTTCTGTCCGCTGTAGCCCAACAGCCTGTTAACCTGGGTTTTGGCATTGATGAGAATACCGCGATCATTGTTAACGGCAGTGAAATTGAAGTAGTTGGTGAAGGCTCTGTCACGATTGTTGATGTCAGTAACCTGACCCACAACAACGTTGAGGAATTGTTGAAGGATGAGCCTCTGGCCCTTTGTGGTGTAATGTTGCACATCCTCCCCAATGGTTATCGGTTTGACTTAAACAGTCGCTCCTGCGTTTGTAGCCAGTAGATACACTTGATAAAAAGAGAGGGGGTGCAAAGCACCCCCTCTCTTTTTTGCCTATCGACAAAGCGTTGCTGGAAGTTGCTGCATCACACGCTGAAAAATTTTGGGTCATCTAATCCTTGAGCCAAAATTAAAGTTCCATAAAATGCTGAATTTCTTATGCAATAGACATGAAACGTCAGCCATTTAACCCAGGAGTGTTCTATGTCACGCAAGTTTGGAGAAATCGCTTTTACCCCTGAGGTGCTGGCAGCCCAGGAACAACGAGGTTCACGACAAACCTACGAACGCTACATTGCTAACGGTCCAGCCAACGACACCATCACAGCAAACATTGCAGAATTTATTGCACAGTTGGATGGTTTTTATTTGGGTACTGTCAGTTCCAATCACTATCCCTACATCCAATTTCGCGGTGGTCCCCCTGGGTTCCTCAAGGTATTAGATGAAAAGACCTTAGGATTTACTGACTTTTCAGGAAATGTGCAGTATTTAACCGTCGGCAACCTCTTTGGTAATGACAAAGCATTCCTATTCCTCATGGATTATCGCCATCGTAAACGTATCAAGATCTGGGGCCGTGCCGAATGCATTGAAGGGGATACCGAATTAATTGAATGCTTGCGTGTTCCCGGCTATTCTGCAAATATTGAACGAGCCATTCTCTTCCATGTTGAAGCGACGAGTGAAAACTGTCCCCAACATATTCCCATCCGTTATTCGGCACAGGAAGTAGAATCAATCATTAAACCACTACAAAATCGCATTACCGAACTAGAGGCCCTATTAGGCGATCGCCTCCCTTCCACCCGCCAATCCTAGCCGATCACCTATTGCCTAGCTCCGTTTAGGACTGCAAATAGAATCCAACTGGATTTTTGTGGGAGGTGCGGCTAAGTCGCACCTCCCACAAAAATCCAGTTGGATTCTGTAGGGGATCCTTAGCGATACCCAAAAACAAGGGTTTTAGAGAAAATATTCATGCTGGCAATTTAGGATACCCTGTTGTAAAACAGAACGGAAAAATGGTGTTGTGTCTTGCACACATACCACCATAATTTGAAAGATTGGTTCTGAAAATAGGGTTTCCTGGGGATCAAGCATGACAGATTCAGTCGTGAAATATTTGAGCGATCGCCACATTCGCTTCGTTCGTCTACTCTGGTGCGACAACGGCAACATAATTCGTGGCAAAGCATTTCACACCGGGATGTTCGAAGAGCACCAGGAACATGGCATTGGCATCTCTATGGGACAACAGGGAATTCCCGCCACCGTCGATGCCGTAACTCCTGATTCGGGATTAGGCCCAGTCGGTGAGGTCTGGCTGAAGCCTGACTGGAGCACCCTTGCTGCTCTACCCTATACCCCAGGGCATGCCCGAGTTTTGGCAGACCTGACCCTCAATAACGAACCCTGGCCCCTCTGCCCTCGTGCATTTCTGCGACGGATGGTAGCCCGAGCAGAGGCCATGAATTTACAGGTCAAGGCCGCCTTTGAAAGCGAGTTTTACCTGCTCCGTCGTAACCCCGAAGGAAATATCGTTCCCGGTGACACCACGGCCTTTGCCACAACTCAGGCCATGGATTTGCACTATCTTGTCATTGATGAAATCGCCGAAGCCCTGATCAATCAAGGTGTACCCGTCGAACGTTATTATCCTGAATCGGGGCCAGGCCAGCAAGAGATTACCGTACGCTATGGCACCGCAATGCAGGCTGCCGATCGCCACATTGTGTATCGGGAAACGGTGCGCGGGATCGCCTTACGTCACGGGATCGTTGCCTCATTTTTGCCCAAAATTTTCGCGGATGCTGCGGGTAGTGGCTGTCACCTGCACCTGAGTCTTTGGCGACAGGACGAAAACTTA
The DNA here is from genome assembly GCF_039962325.1 of Leptolyngbya sp. PL-A3. Classification (NCBI taxonomy): domain Bacteria; kingdom Bacillati; phylum Cyanobacteriota; class Cyanophyceae; order Leptolyngbyales; family Leptolyngbyaceae; genus Leptolyngbya; species Leptolyngbya sp. PL-A3. The sequence continues at coordinate 112,082 of NZ_JAMPLB010000009.1, read as the reverse complement.
TTTCCCACCTCTCAGGGCCGAGTATCCCCTCTGGCACGCCAATTTGTGGCAGGCATTTTGCATCACCTCCCCGCTTTAATGGCCATTACCACGCCTACAACGAACTCCTATCGTCGCCTCAAACCGCACTACTGGAGCGGTGCCTTCCGCTGCTGGGGCTATGACAACCGCGAAGCCGCTGTACGAATTCCAGGCAACCCAGTCCCACCTAGCCCCACGCACCTGGAATTGAAAACGGTGGATGCTTCGGCTAATCCCTACCTCGCCCTCGGGGCCGTTATTGCCGCTGGATTGGATGGCATCATTCATCAATGGGAACCGGGGGAGGCGATCGCCCAGGACCCAGGCCTCTGGTCAGATGCCGAACGAGAACAACGGGGAATTGACCCATTGCCACAGAGTTTGGGAGAGGCGATCGCGCATCTCCAACAAAACACATTGCTCCTGGAAGCCCTGGGAGCCCCATTAGCCCAGGCATTTCTGGCTGTACGCCAGGCAGAATGGCAAACTTTAAAGGAGGCCTCTCTCGAAGAGGAGGTCAAGCTCCTGGTAGACAAGTATTAGGACAGTTCTGATTCTATGAAGTGGCACGGTATAGGCGCACCGTGTCACTTCATTTTTGGTTGTTCAACCCGTTCTAACAGGCAATGCTACCCCGAAGCGCAGGAGTTTGATTGCGGATTTGCATGCCCACATCGGGGCGATCAGTAATAATGCCTTCGATCCGTAAATCCTGCATCAACGACTGCATCACAACTTCATCATTGACGGTCCACACCCAGACGGGGCGATCGTCCCCCAACGCTTGAGCCAGCACGTTGGCATCCAACAATTGCCAGTCCGGGGCAACAAAATCCACCTTCATCCGGCGGATGCGATCGCGCACAGTTTTAGCCCCCCAACGCAACGAGCGGCAAACATCCGCTGTCACCTCGCTGAATAAGAACCCGGTTGTGGTGTCGGGGAAGCAGCGCTTCACGCGCTTCAGGGTAAAAGGATGAAACGACGTCACCACAAAGCGATCGGGATCAAAATAGCGCAGCAGCAATCGCATCAGTTGAGGCTCATAGCCCATCTCCTTCAACTCCACATCGAGCTGAATGCGGTGTTGACACAGTTCAAGAACCTCTTCGAGCAGAGGAACCGCCGGATCCAGTTGACGAATCTCGGCAACGGTCAGCTTACGAATCGGACGACGACAAATTTCAGGGTCATGGTAAACAATGAGCTGTCGATCCCGTGTCCGTCGTACATCAAACTCCACCATATCAGCTCCCAGAGCGATCGCCCGCTCAAAAGCCTCCAGGGTATTCTCCCTCGCGTAGGCCGACGCCCCACGATGGGCGATGATTTTAGGACTCATACCGTTCACTCCTCATAGAACCGACGCGGTGCGACGTCATGTCATAGTGTCCAGGTTAATTGTGCCCGGGGCTACTTTGCCCACTGATGCAGAATGTAGGCATAAAAACGCTCCGTGTCTACTTTCTGCAATACCTTCACAGGACGACCTCCCGCTGTAACCTGGGTTCTACCCTGGCTCAATCCCCGAGTAACAACCGAAGTTTCACACTCAACCACTTGATAAAACTCAGGATGAGCCAAATAGGCCGTCGCTAACACATCCCAAAAGTAGTAATCCTGTGGGATGACCAGGGCATAACATTGCCCGGCCAGATCTGAGAGAGGAAACTGACGCTGGCGACTGAGGCGGCGGATAAATTCCGGTGTCACAGGCACCATATTCGTAATATCTAGCGGGCACATCACGATAGGGATAGAGGTTTGCCAAACGCGACCCACAGCAATAGGATCCCAATAGGCATTCCACTCCGCTGTCCCATCCTGGCCTGGTTCCAGGTCAGTCGCCACGTTGCCCGGCACCTCCAGAGCACCTCCCATCCAAACCAGCTGCTCAATCTTCGCCTCAATGCTGGGATCAATATCCAGAGCGACTGCCAGGGTTGTGAGTGGCCCTGTCATCATCAAAGTAATGGGCTCTGAAGCATCGCGCAGTACCCGCACCATGAAGTTTTGCCCTGGCTCCTCCAGCAGAGGAGTTTGGATCTCATCCGCCTGATTCAGGATGGGAAGATGGTCAATGACCAGGGAATCGCGTCGGTAAAGTGGCGGAAATGGATTAATGCCTCGCACTGTGCTTTCGGCAACGGGGAGGTGCGATCGCCCCACCAGATCCAGCATTTTTCGGGTAATGCTGAGCGCTGGCTGAATGTAGCAATCTGCCGGAGTCACCACCACCCCTAAGGGTTCTACCTCCTCCATAGTCATCAACAACAGCATGGCGAGGTAATCATCCACGGCACCATCGTGATCCATCAGCACGAGAGGCTTCTTCATGGGGCAGGCTGCAAAAGGGCACTAAATGGGTGCAGTATAGCAGTCTGCCCATTGCCCAGCGTTGCGGAAGGGGTAAAACGCTCCGTTTTATCCCTCCCGCAACGCGATCCACTCTCTATCCAATCGCACACACCACTCGGAAGCCAATATCCAAATCGTAATTTCCTGCATCGGCAAAGCGGCGGTAGGCCGAGCGGCAAAGGCGCGGGTAGTCAATCCAGGAGCCGCCTCGTTGAACCCGAGGAGCACTGTCATTGGGTTTAAGCCAGGGGCTACCGTCTGCGGGGGCACCTTCGTAGCTATCGTGCCAATGGTCAAGACACCACTCCCACACGTTGCCGTGCATTTCGCAGAGGCCAAAGCTGTTGGCGATGTTGAAGAGGGTAACGACGTTGGTTTCCTCACGATAGTCGCCAGGCTGGCCGTCCCCATAGACGTAGCGACCGTTGTAGTTGGCGAGACTGGTGGCAATCGTATCGCCAAAGTGAAAAGGGGTCGTGGTTCCGGCGCGGCAAGCATATTCCCACTCCGCTTCCGAGGGCAAGCGATAAGAACGGCCTGTCGCCTGGGAGAGGCGATCGCAAAATTCCACGGCCTCATGCCAGTTGATTTGCTCGACAGGGCGATCGTCTCCACTAAACCCGGAGGGATCTGGATCAAGATCCCAGTGAATCGTTTCCCGGCCAGCGATCGCTAGCCATTGTGCCTGTGTGATGGGATAGCGCCCCATAAAGAATTGGGGCACTGTTACTGGATGCAAGGGTCCCTCCGATCGCCCTCGCTCCAGCTCACTTTCCGGAGAACCCATAGAAAAGGTGCCTGCCGGAATCAGCACCATATCCAGCGCCACCCCATTTCCCAGGTCTTCAGCGTAGTAATGGGTCTGCCGTTTGAGGCGATGAATAATCAGTTCTGGCATGACTGCACCTTGCTGGGTTGGGAGCGAGTTGGTTATAGAGCCGAGGAGGATGCAACTTAAGGGGCGCAAACCACTCGAAAGCCAACGTCGAGGTTGCTTTCGTCTGCATCCATCAATGTGCTACGAAAGTAGGAAAGACAAGCCTGAGGTGGGCTAAACCAGCAACCACCCCGCACAATACGCCGCCGCTCCTGCGCGTTAAACCAGGGGCTGCCATCCTCGGGGGCACCCTCATAGTTGCTGTGCCAGTGGTCAAGACACCACTCCAGCACATTGCCATGCATGTCATATAACCCAAAGGCATTGGCAACCCCAAAATACCCGTTCGGTGTAGTGTCCCGACGATACTCCCCGACGGGCCCATCCGCATAGGGATGATTGCCATTGTAGTTCGCGAGTTGAGGGGAAATGGTATTGCCAAAGTGAAACGGAGTTGACGTCCCAGCGCGGCAGGCATATTCCCACTCCGCTTCTGTGGGCAGGCGGTAAGGGCGACCCGTGGCCTGAGCAAGGCGATCGCAAAACTCCACCGCTTCATACCAGGTCACCTCCCGCACCGGGTAATCATCCCCCTGAAAGGGGGCCGGGTTTGGCCGCAGAACCCGTTTCACAGCAGGTAATTGAGAGACTTTGCGCCATTGAGCCTGGCTGACAGGGTACTGGCCCATCAAAAATGCAGGTACGGCCACCCAATGCTGTGGCCCTTCATGACCTGCCAATTCGGGTTCCTCTTCCGGGGAGCCCATGAGAAACTCGCCCGCTGGAATAGCTGTCATGGCCAGGGAAACCCCTTGACCTAAGTCTTCAAAAAACTGGTGCACCTGGTGGGGCGATCGCTGAATCTGCCAATCGTTGCCCAAACGGTGAAGGGTGGCGACTTCAAAGGAAACCAGTTGCAGTTTCGTCAGAATGGACTCATCCCAGGTGGAAATGGCCGTGAGAGGTGCAGCCATCGGATTGAGTTCCAGGTGCAGCGACTCCTGCATTCCGTGGAACACCAGGAAGTAACCTAGAATTAGCGCTTTGGTTGCATCTTGAGGCGAAAGAGAATCACTGACAATCACCAGGGCCAAGCCCCCAACCGTTTGCAAAAAGCCTCGCTCAATGGCATGGCGAGCTTGAGTTTTGATTTGTCGGGGCAGGTTTTTAGTGACTTCTAGCTGCTCAACAATCGCCGTGGCAAAGGTCAGTAATTGTTCGCGCAGATGTGCTCCATCTCGCGCGTCCGTTGGCATCGCTAGATTAAACAGAGATAATTCTGCCGGCAAAATCGTAACCGCCTGCCGCCGCAGAAACGCACTCAACAGTTGACCCGTGCGCTGAAAGTCCTCCGGTTGCAGGTTAGCTGCATGTTGGGCCACAATGCGCGATCGCACCAACAGCCCTGCCTCCAAAAATTCGCACACTTCCGGATCTTGCAAACTTGCCATTAACGTCTGAAATTGTGCTTGATAGGCAGCAATGCGCCGGGGCATAGAAGGTGTTTTCTTGAGCTGGTTGAAGACGTTTCCCCAGTTGCGCAGGTGATCTAAAATTTCCTGTTTCCAATGAGGGAGCACTAAAATGGCCGCACTTTCAAACTCCAGGGTGCTCAGGGGCGGGAAGCCGGCGATCGCCTCTACCGCTTCGGGAGCCTGGTCTGTTCGGAGAAGATCCGGCCAGAAAGGTTCGGCAATGTTTAACTCAATTCCTTCTACCTCAAAAGAGCGCCGTAGTTCTGCAGCACTAACGCTTTCAGGATTTCGCAGGACCCGCTGTACTAAATGGGCATATTCCACCAGGCTCTCGTTGTGGCGCAGTTGGGGTTCCAGTTCGCTGGCAATTCGCGTCAGGCGGGCTAGTTCGGCGCGCATGTGGGATTCACGCCCTACATCCTGCACGGCCACCTGGTTGCTCTGCTGGAGGCGCTCGGCCATCTCGCGTGCTACCACCCGACAAGATTCATCGCCCATATACACCATGGCAGCCCAACGTTGAGCCTGAAGCTCTGCCTGACGCTGCCCCGGATGCATTTGACTGAGGTAATTGACATAGCTGATTAATACCTGAGCCACTTCCCGCATGCGTTGCTGCCAGAAAGAATCATTTTGAATCTCGGCCAGCAAATAGGCTCGAACATCAGTATCCATGGCGTACAGCTCATAGCCAACAGGACGGCACAAGTCTGATAGCAACAGATCAACTTCTGCAATCCAGGGAACCTGTTCGCGGGGCAAAAACTGGGTTCGCAGGTAGTTGAGTAGCTCCGGCGTCAGCAGCAAGGGTAATGCCGCGTGGTAGAGCAAGAGCCGATAGGACGTTTCAAAGCGACCGACAAAGCGCTCCACCTGGTTTCGTTGTTCCTGCCAGCGGTGAGAATGGGCGATCGCATTCATACAGTTCACTAAATCTCACGGGTGTCTTGTCAGTTTTTAAGTGCTGAGCACCTGACACTTAGAAACTTGATTTAAGAATAGTAGGTGGTGTTTCACCCCACATCATTCTTGAAAGACCATTATGTAAAAGGCGAGTGCAGATGGCGCAGGGGTTGCCCCCGAACAATATCCACGGCGTTGCTCAGACCGATATTGTCCATCTGGTACATGGGCACCATCTGGGCAATAATTTCTGCAGAGCTACCTAACCAACGGTCTTCGGGCATTGGGTTCAACCAGGCGATTAGACTGGTGTATCGCTTGAGCTGAAACAAAAACCGGGTCATCGCCCGGATACGCTCCTGGGTACGATGGCCACGGGCAGCCCCCGCATCACTGACGATTAGCACACTGGTATCGCTGGTACAGAGAGACAACACCTCCTGGCGTGGAATAGGTTCTTTCAAGTAGGGGTCGACATATAGGGTGCTAGCTGGAACATTTTGGAAATAAAACGTGTTCACGTTTTCCGGTTGCAGCGTGCTTTCCCTCAGCGCAGTTTCAGCCAGATCCCGCGTAAAACGATGGAACGGCATCATAGAGCCGTTTTGATCAATCAGTAACAACAAGTGCGCCCGATTGCGTTCTCGACGGCGATACACGGGAGCCAGATAGAATCCCTGGTGGGTAACCTGCGTGACCGTAGCATCAATATCCAGCACATCCTGCGGACCATCTGCTACTGGGCGACGCAGATAACGCCACAGGTAGACCATCGAGCGCCGGCTAATGGGGGAATAGCGATAAAGAGCGGTCGTATCGTCACTGCTGGGGAGGAAGGGAGCCTGAACCGGCACAGAGCCCAGTTCAGGATCGGGTGGCTGCTCCATTAGAGGAAGCTTGGGTGTTGGGGATACCGCTTCTGAGGGGACATCCGGGCGTTCGGAGCGGATGTCGGGGCGAGAGGATGCTGTCGGGTGCGATATCTCAGCTTTCGCTTGGGGCAAGCTGGTTAGCAGCGATCGCCAGATCGGCTCGAACTGATTTTGCTCTCCGGGCGAGTGACACCAGAGAATCTTTAACACTTCCATTAAAGATTCTGTCGTGTCACCAAAGCCCCCCTCTAGTGCCTGCAACGCTGCCTGATACTCGCCAATGCCCAGTTGGAAGCCGCTACGGCGGAGCCGCATGAAGGCACGGGTAACAAGTTCCTGGGCATCCACTTCACTCATGAGGCGCGAGCGTATTTCTTCCAATCTTGCTGAAGCTTAAACAGTAATTCCCGATAAGGCAATACAGGCGATTGTTGCAGTACTTTAGCCGGGTAGGGCTCCGCTCCAAAGGTATGCAACGCCTTGAGCCAATCCAAAAACTCGCTCGTGCCCGGTTTCTTGAACAGCCCCCCCTCATTCCATACCGTAAGAAACTCCTCTACAGCGGCATGGGTCAATGGGTCAGGAGGTGGGTCTTCTCGGGTAACGGCGTAGTGTTGCTGCACAATTTCCTTCAGGCGGTTGGGGTCGTTGGGGAATTCCACATAATGGTATAAGCAACGACGTAGGAAGGGGGCTGGAAGATTACCTTTTTCTTTGTTACTCGTGATGATGACAATGGGTTTATGTTCGGGGTTAGCGGCGATCGTCTCCCCTGTCTCTTTAATCGTGAAGCGCCAGGGCTCATCCAAAACAGCCAGCAAATCATTAGGAAAATCGAGATCTGCCTTGTCAATTTCATCAATCAGCACGACAGCAGGGCGATCGCGCATCTTGAAAGCTTTCCCTAATGGCCCAAATAAACGGTAATGAGTGGGATTGCTGGGATCACGATAGTGCGGAATTTCTAGCCCCTCATCGTTGTCGGGAAGAGATTGAGGGGAAAGTTCGGAAACGACCTTTTGAGTTTGCACATCATGCAACCGCAGAATGGCATCGTATTCGTACAACCCCTCCTGGGCCTTGGTAGTGGAGCGCACATCCCAGCGGTAGAGCGGCAAGCCGAGTTCGTAGGCGATCGCTGAAGCCAACCGAGTCTTGCCGCAGCCTGCATCCCCCTCTAATAACAAGGGCCGCCGTAAGTAAATGGCCAGATTCACAGCCACCTTCAACTCCGGTGAAACCACATAGGGTTCGGGTTGTTGAGGGGAATGGGGATGGGCATCGGTTGGCCGTCGCCCCGGATCCCCCTCAAACAGTAGTTTTTGCACCACAGTCATAGAAAACGCTCCCGTAATCTTAGACAAACACTTTCTGGCGTCCCTTCACTGTCTCGATGAATGCGCCGCGCGATCTGCTCAATATCCTGCTCTGTTAGAGAGCGTGTGCGATCGAATACGCTACCAAATCGAATTAACCAATCGCGAATATCTTGCATCGTCCAATCGGGTACAGGCAACTCCAAAAATTTGCCAGGGTCAAAGTCTTGCTCATCACAAAAATAAGCCATTGGACAATCCGACAGAATTTGACTATCGGCCATTACCGCCACGATTACCTTACTCCGATATTTACTTTTAAGAGCATCCAGCGTACTGACTAGAGGCTGCCAGAACTCCTTTAGAAACCACCGAAGAAAACTTTCTCGCTCAATCAAGTCGTCCAGGCTACGAATCTCGAAGAATAATGTACATCCCACCGACAGGGATGCACAAATTTCTCGCCGCAGCGCTTCCGTTAACTGACTTAAATCTGCTACGGGCTCCAAATTAAAATAGCTTGCCAAACGGGTCAATAATTCTACTTCGTTGTATTCCGAGATAGCTGATCCGAGATCAATAGAAAATCGTCGGTAATCTCCGTAGATTTGTCCATCAATAACCTGATCTCCCATGATGATATTTAATACTTCATCAACACAATAATGCCCCATCTGCTTCTTAGATTTTTGAATGAAAAAGAGAACAGCACCACCATCGTTCTTCAAGTTGTAATGAAGATTCGATGCAATCTTTCGAGCTCGATGAAAGTCTATTTTTGAAAACGTACGTTCAATATTCAATTCCCGCACGTTGGCACTGCTGTTGCATCCCGCATCCAATTCTCGTAATTTCTCATCCAGCTCCTCAATTTTCTTGAGAATATTTTCTGCTTCCCGATTGAGCTTAATTTCATGCACAGAACTGAGAGTCCCCTCCAACTGAGACTCAATGGCGGCGAGCTCTTCCTCCTTTCTAGCTCGCTGCTGGATATAAAATTCTCTGCGGTTCTTGGTCACTACCACAAGGTATTAAAAGAATAGAAGTCAGAAGATAAGTGGAAGTAGTAAACCCTCTAAATAGTTCTTAGAAAGCGGAAAAATACTCTAAAGATTTTCAAATATTCTCCTCATCTTTTAGCTTAATGTGCCTTCTTGCTAATAGGACAGGGGGTCTGACTCCTTCTCTAGTATTCATAGCCACTTTTTGGATTCATGCTTCAACTACTTCTCAGCAGTTATTGGGGGGATTTTAATAACTACCGCGCATGCAAAATTAACGCCATAAAAATATGGCGTTATCCTATATACAATTGGCCTACAAAATTGAGCTGGCTATCTCAATTGCTGTTCCAATTTCTCAATCTGTTGTAAAAGAATTTCAATCTGACGAGTTAGTTTCAATTCATCCATAGCGTTGATCTCCGCTCCCAACTGACCTTCTAATGCCGCCAGCTCTTCTTGTTTACGGGTAAGGCTGTTTTGATAGAACCGTCGCTGGGAGGATGAGATGGGTCGCTCTACTGCAGCAACCTTTTCAGCACCACGCGCCACCTCTGCCACCTGAGAAGTTACACCTAGCAGAGAAGAAACATCAGGGCGCGATCGCTGGCGATAATCGACTAGAATCATATCCCCTAAATCGCCATCTGACTGACCTGCCGGGCGTTGCTCATAGCCTGACTCCACGCTCCAACGGGCGATTCCACCCTGTACATAGCGCTTCAGATCATTCACACTGACAAAGTTCTTGCCCTCCAGATCTGCGGCCCCACTTAACCCCTGTAGAAGGTGATAGCTAAACACTCCATGCCCACTCTTCTCCCACGCTTGCTGCTGGTCCGTACTCGCTGCCAGTAAGTGGAATCCCTCCGCCAACTCATACACCTGTCGAACAAACTCCTGGTCAGCCAGGCTGCGGCCACCCTTCCCTGTACCAATGTGGCAGGCATCAATCAGTAGTACCAAGCGTTTCGCAGCACTGGCCCGCAGCCAATCTTCCACATCTCGAACCTTAATAGCGGTTTCATCCAAATTGATCGAGCGAGTATCCCAGGCAATCAAGCGAGGCTGGCCGTCCCCCTGGCGCGTACCGTGGCAGGCAAAGTAGACCAACAGCAAATCATTAGGGCCAACCTTACTGCATAGAGATTGCAACTCTGCCCGGATGTTTTTCGCTTCAGGAAAGCGGGGTTCCGAGTAGTCCAACCCATCGTGTAAGCAAACGGTTGTGTAACCCACCTGTTGGAGCAGCGTTTGCACTGCTTCCACATCACTCACGCAAAAATTTAATGGGGGAAACTGTTGCCGTTCCCGGTAATGATTAATGCCAACTAAAAATGCCCAACGATTCTCGATCGCTTCTACCATTGCACCCTTCCAATTCAACATCGATGTAGAGGAGTTTGGGAGAATTGTGCAGGGGAAACCTGTGCAATCCTTCCAAAATCTATTTATGAGCATTCCCAAAAATTACCGTTTTTGAGAATTCATCGAGACTTTTTCAGGCCTACAACCTGAGGGATGTAGATCCTCAATTAGCGACAAAACCTACTATTTATAACATCAACAGATCATCTCCATTTAAGTCATTGGCATTTGATCTCGACTTTTAGCACTGCCGTTCAGCTCTTGCACCGCCTTCACAATAGAATCACGGGTAACTTCTGCCCCAAAGCCCCAGGCGGCCAGAGCCAGGTAATCTCCCACGGGGGACGCCCCAAAGATGGGATTCCCTTCGTATAGCTCATTTAGACCGGCCCAGGAAAGGAAAGCGATCGCCACCCCCTGACTCACCAGGCGAAAAATGCGAAGACGCGATCGCGCTGAACGCGCAGCCCCTTCACCCGAGTAGGAACCTACCCCCGGCACAAGGGGCAATCCCAGGGATTGCATCCGAGCCAAATCTCCTCGCGCTACCACCTCCAATTCTCCCCCTCGTAATTCTGCATTCTCTTGTCCGTAGAGATCCTGCTGCATTGCCTGTTGTTTCTCTTTAAAGCTGTTTTTCCACTGCTCATAAGCATCCGGATTCTGGGGATTCAACTCGTTGAGTCCCGCTTCCAACAGATCACGTTCAGCGGCCCAATAGCGACGGCGCTCCTCATCCTTTATACGGGTTTCCAACTGCGCCATATGCATCATCAACGTTTCCCCTGATTGGAAACGATTGATGCCATCCCGTAGCGGAATTAAGGTTTCTCGTAATACTTGCGGTGTATCAAACTCTGCCATGCGGCGTTCTATGTCTTCTAGCCCAGCCTGCACTTGATTGCCATAGTCCGTCTGCACCATAGCGGACTGCTTCACCTGTTGTTGTAACATCTGCAAATATTGAATTTGGCGGAGCCAATCTTCCCGCCCCTTACGCCACCGCTTCCAGGTGGATTCTGCTAACTCCAGATGGGTTGTGGCGGCTTCCCAGTTGCGCACCCCCAGCATCGACTCCACATCCATCAGATCTCCCTCAATTCGCTGCCGAAAGCGCTGCCCAACAGTTTCTAGTTCAGCATCCGTACGCATCTGGGTTCGCAGTTGCCCCATCCGCACCACCAGTTCATCTTGCGGTAAGCCCCGTGTCCGGTACCAGGCTAAGGTACTTCCCAGAGCCACTCCCGCTAGCAGCACCAGCAGAGGTAGTCCAATTGGATCTTTTGTTCGCAGGGTAATGGGAATAGTTTGGCGAGTCCCGTCATAGGTCACCCATACGACCCCTGTAAATTCCCCACTTACCCTGGCTTCAGAGGGTTCCAAGGTAATGGGAACTTGAACAAGCTCGCCTGCTTGTAGTGAGGTTGGCGGTTGTTGCAGTTGAATAGCTCTGGCCGGCAGAACCGCCCTGTTATCGGTGCGCTCTAAATCTGAAGTCGCGATCGCCAATCGCCGTACGTCTACATCGCTGCTCAGGTTAAGGGTGCGGGTCACACCCCGATTCTCCGTTGTGCTGATCACCAGGGCATCAGGTTCAACTGTAATAGCTGCATAAGCCGGAGCACTGAGCAGCCAGCAACCCAAACCGAGGAGAAAAAGCACAGAACGTCGTTTCATGACAGCGGGAAAAGAGTACCAGAGCACCTCACTATAGCGACTTTTACAAAAAGTGGAGTCGGGGTTAAAGCCCCATATATTCAAAAATTTAAGGACCTACAGTGAGTGTTCTGAGCCTCTGGATGGGATGAGGTGGAAGGGGCACTTCGCGCCTCTTTCACCTCATCCCATCCAGAGGTTTGAAACGTAATCGCCCTACACAGTGTTGTTGAGTAGGGCGGGTAAAACTCGATATACCCTCTTGCACTTTTCTAAAGCCAAAACTCAGAAGCGTTTTGGTACAAGATCGGGTATAAGATTTGGGGGTTCCATAGTCTTCTTAGGAGATATGGTGATTCGCGTCTTTGTTTACGGTTCTTTGAAACCAGGGGAAGTCAACTATAAACGCTATTGTCAGGGGCGAGTGACGTCTGAAGAAGAGGCGATCGCCCGAGGCGACCTCTATGACTTTCCCCATCTGGGATACCCGGCCATGACTGGGGGTTCTAGCCTGGTCTACGGCTACGTTCTAAGCTTTGATGACCCTACTCTCCTGCAATCCCTGGATTGGTTGGAGGAATATGACCCTCACCGACCTGTAGAGGAGAACGAGTATTATCGGGAGATAATTGAAGTGGAAGGGTGCGATCGCCAGCCTCTGGGCCAAGCTTGGTGCTATCTGATGCACCCGGACAAAATTCTCACGCTCCGTGGGGTTCAGGTCGCTTCTGGCAAATGGGCCTCTCGGCAAGCTTTTTTCCCAGACGCCGTGTAGGGCAACAAAAATTGCTCTAATTAAGCGTGTTTGAGACTGCTGAGAACGTTGTTTTACGTGCGCTTTGCGTACGTAAAACAACTCTTCAGGGCGTGTTTTAAAGCTTGCTCGCAAAATTGTTTTTTTCATGCATTTCGCATACAAAAAACAACCTTTTAAGCAGACCCTAATTTGGCGTTATGCCACATCGGCAACATCAATCTCAAAGGTCAAACCATAGGCTTCTAAAAGATCACAGGTTTCGTGGTCTGTGATATTGGTATCGGCAAGCTCAAGATTATAAAAATCGACACTGGGTTGATCAAAATAAGGCCCTGCATGCCAGGTTCCCAGATTCAGTTTAATAAAGCAGGTTCCAGGGATACGGAACACTACAATATCCTCCACAGATGGACAGGCAGATTCAGTTGGTGCAGCCACTCCCAACCACCATTCCTGCCCCCCCAGAGAACCCAAACACTGAGTACATTTCACATGCCGGGTAATGCGCGAAAAGCGACGCCCACGGGATTGAAGCCGCATGATGTAAAACCGGGGAGTTCCTTGATCCAGTTGCAACTGGGCATCTTCGGCGTCGTACAGTGCCCCATCTTCACTGGCTTCAATCATCTGGCCATAGGGACGGAAATTCTCAGCTGTAATCCATTGAGCCTGAATGGGTCGAATGGTCGATGTGAAGTTCATAGTAGTAGGGATAGCAGTGTTCATTTTTATACTAAATCTGGCTAGCGAACCCAACTATGGGTGTAGCGCTACACACAATTCTGATCAAATCTTGGCGGTTTAAGCAGGGTAGATGTTAACTGGAAAAGCCCTATGGATTCTGAATAAAATATCCAGAAAGAATACAGGAGCAATAAGTATTACAACGGTGGGCATATCCCTATGAATAAAGCATTTGGGCCTCAACTCATCCATATCTTTCAGCAATATTACTAGACCCTCTGAGGAAATCAAGAAAAGTTAGAGGAACTTACGGAATTACATTCCGGTCGATTGTAGGTAGTGTTAGATCAACAAAAGACATCTCCCCTCCACAAACTGTCTGTTATCTCATTGTTCGCATCAAGTCCAACCTACATCCGCTTCACGAGGTTTCTATGCAACGTTCCCTGCAAGTACAACAGTCTCCGCAAGACTCGCCACTTCCTCTCTTCATGCAATCTAGCTTCGCCATTGTTAGTTTCTTACTTCTAGTTTGCTTGCTCTAACTCAGTACTTCACTTCAGGCCGTGTGTTAGGCCAACCGAAAACATCTCCCCTGCACAAATGCTCTGTTACCTCTCAGTTCAGTTCTAGCCCCAAACCTAAGTCCCCTTCCGGAGGTTCCCATGCAAGACTCCCTGAAAGATTCACCGCTTCCTCTCTTCATTCAATCTAGCGGTGCCATCGTTGGCTTCTTACTGCTCATTATCTTGCTCTAGTTTCTCCTCCACGGCGTTATCGAGTAACGTCATGGCAGTTTCGACAGTATCGGCTTCCTGAGCAGGTTTGTCTGTTCGCCACCGCAGAATACGTGGGAACCGTACCGCAATCCCCGACTTGTGTCGCTTCGAGAGGGAAATTCCTTCAAACCCAATTTCAAACACATGAATGGGTTCTACCGAACGAACCGGACCAAATTTTTCTATCGTGTGTTTGCGAATCCACCGATCGAGCGCATCAATTTCAGCATTGTCTAACCCTGAATAGGCTTTAGCAAAGGGCACAAGCTCATCTCCTTTCCAGAGTGCGAAGGTATAATCTGTAAAAAGGTTGGCTCGCTTGCCGCTGCCTGCCTGAGCGTAAATCAACACGGCATCCAGGGTCATTGGATCAACTTTGAATTTCCACCAGGATCCCCGCTTCCGCCCAACCAGGTAGGGGCTATCCAAAGCTTTCAAGACCAGTCCTTCAGCATCATAATCTCGCGATCGCTCCCGCAACGCTTTCAAGTCTTCCCACGTGTTAAACGTGAGCACCGTTGAAGGGGTAATGCGCGTACTGGAATGTTGTTCCAGCAAACTGAGAAGACATTGGCGGCGATCGCTCAAAGTCTTGTCCCGAATATCCTGCCCATTTTGCTCTAGCATGTCATAGGCAATAAAGTGAGCAGGATTTTCATCCATCACCTTCTGCGTCACACGCTTACGCCCCAGGCGTTTTTGCAAGGCATTAAAGCTCATCGGGCGTTCGGTGCCGCTTTCCGGAGAACCGCCCTCCCAACAAACGATCTCGCCATCCAGCACCGTTCCATTGGGCATTGTCTGAAATGCTGTTGCAATCTCGGGAAATTGTGGCGTAATCAAATCTTCGCCCCGTGACCAGATGAACACTTCATCGGCCCGGCGAATGACCTGTGCCCGAATGCCATCCCATTTCCATTCTGCCTGCCAGCGCGACAAGTCTTCTGTTTGAAAGCGCTCTTCTTCCAGTGGCGATGCCAGAAAGAAGGGATACGGGCGGCTGGGCACGATTTGGGCCTGATCATGACCAATCAGGTGTTCATAAAAAGCGGCCGTTGGTTCAAAATCTCCCATGAGCCGATGAGCCAGCTCTGGTTCGGAGACGCCACACGCTGCAGAGAGGCCTTTAATTACGAGCTTAGCCGAAGCTCCCACACGAAAGGCACCCGTCAGCAACTTGTTGAGGATAAAAACCTCGAATGGCGTGAGAGCCGACCACCAGGAAATTACCAGTTGATACAACTCAGCTTCGGACTCAACCTTTTTGGCCTGGGGAAGAATGGTTTCCATCCAGGTGGATAGGGCAATGTCAGAGCCAGATGCCTCTGCAATGGGGGTATCTTGCATCAGCAGGGAAATAACCTCAGCCGAGTCACCCACATGGGCATAGCAATCTTCAAACAGCCATTCGGGAATATCTGAAATACTTAGGAACACATCTCGCAGTACCCGAGATGTAATCAGCCGTTTACGAGTTTTGCCCAACAGTAGATAAAGCGCCCAAACGGCATTGGCAGGCTCTTCCTCAGTGAAATAGTTTTGGATTGCCTGCACCTTCTCGTTGGTGGAGGTGGTGGCGTCAATTTCCTGAAACAGTTGGGTAAAGCGCTTCATGCCATGCTCCGAGACCGTTATAAGCCAGATGGCTACCTTTTGACCCTAGCACCAGTATCGCAAAAGAGCGTTTTGGGCGTGCTTCGCATACCCAAAACGCTTTAAACCCCGAAGGGATTGAAGGTTTAGAGCAAATTAGCGATCTACTGAGCATGGCATTTAAATGTGCAGCCCCTTACAAATGGCATTTTAGAACAGACAAAAACTGGCTTAACTGAATCTGTACCGATTCATGGGTAAATTCATCGTCCGGGTGGGGAGGTTGCCCAGGCTTTTGAAAGTAAGGCCGTTCATTGTTCATCTGGCCCCATTTGCAATCCACCTGGCGCACAAACTCATAGAGCGTATCGGCATCGGTCGTAATATTCTCAACAATCTCTTGAAGAGCGACTAATGGGGATTTGACATATCGGCTCACACGGGCCTCATCAGATTTAACCCAGGCAAATAATATAGCCTGGACAATACCTGATATATCGACCAGATGTTGTTGAATAAACAGGTTAATCTCCGTCAACACCTGCACCAATCTGGGAACAGGCGACTCACCTTTCATAAAGGATGTCCCCTCCCGACCAATGACTTCTGCCATGGAGAAGGTGCGACCTGAAAGAATATCCCTCTGGAGGTCCAGCGTTTCGTTGTCCGGTGGGTTCATAAATGACTGACAGCAGCTTGTATACGGGCGATCGCCTCCCGAATATTCGCCAACGAGTTGGCATAGGAAAGCCGCAAATACCCATCCCCCAATTTACCAAAGGCGGTTCCCGATAAAACGGATACGCCTGCGTTTTCTAACAGATGGTCAGCCAGAACATCACAGGGAAGGGGAAGCTGTTTGACATTTGGGAACACATAAAAGGCTCCGGCCGGTTGACGGCATTGGATTCCGGCGATCGCATTCAATCCGTCTACCATGACATCTCGCCGTTGGCGAAATTCGGCCACCATGTCGTCAACAGCGGTTTGGGGGCCAGTGAGGGCCTCTATTCCGGCCATTTGGGTAAAAGAACAGGTGCAGGAGTTGGAATTGATCATCAGTTGCACCAACCGTTCTGCCAGAGGTTTAGGAGCGATGCCATACCCGAGCCGCCAGCCTGTCATGGCGTAGGTTTTGGAATGCCCATCTAGCAGAATCGTGCGGTCTTTCATGCCCGGAAATTGGATGATACTCTGGTGCTCCGCCTCGTAGATGATGCGGGAGTAAATCTCATCGGAAAGGACATAGAAATCGTGTTTCTTGGCGAGGTAGGCGATCGCCTCCAATTCTTCAACGGTCAAAATTCCGCCTGTTGGATTTTGGGGGGAATTAAGGATGAGCAGCTTGGTTCGATCAGAAATGGCATGAATCAGATCATCAATGCGGAAACGGAAATCTACCTCTTCACGTAATTCCAGAGGAACGGGTTTAGCACCAATAAAATTAATGACCGATTCGTAAACAGGAAAACCTGGATTGGGATAAATCACTTCATCCCCATCGTTAACCAATGCCAGTAGTGTGAAAAAGATAATCGGTTTTGCTCCCGGCGTCACCACCACTTCATCGGGATGAACCTCAATGCCTCGGGTTTGCTGAATGTATTCGGCAATGACTTGCCGGAATTCCAAGAGCCCTGCGGCTGGAGCATAACCCGTATAACCCTCTCGCATAGCTTGACAGGCCGCTTCGCAGATATTTGCAGGAGTTGGAAAATCAGGCTGACCAATTTCCAGGTGGATAACACTTTTTCCTTGAGCTTCGAGTTTTTTGGCTTTTGCAAAGACCTCAAAGGCGGATTCTGTTCCTAACCGACTCATGCGTTCTGCAATATCCATGATGATGCGCTCACTGGTATGGATTGGCCTAAAACAAAAAAGCAATCAAATTTATTCGCGGCGATCGTAAATTTCAGGGTTAACACAATGGGGCAGGCGATCGCCCTTCAACCCAGCGATCAGGTTGGCGATCGCCATGTTTGCCATTTTTTCTCGGGTTTGCTGGCTGGCACTGCCGATGTGAGGCGTAATAATGAGATTTTGGAGCAGCAGCAGCGGGCTATCGGGAGGAATCGGTTCTGGGTCTGTCACATCCAATGCGGCCCCTGCAATAAGCTCCTGGGTTAGTGCGCGATGAAGCGCCTCCTGATTCACAATCGAGCCGCGTGCCGTATTGATTAAAATAGCAGTCCGTTTCATCTGCTCAAATTGTGGATCACTGAATAACTGATTTGTTTGCGGCGTCAACGGCGTATGAATGGTCACAAAATCGGATTCCTGCAACAGGCGATCGAAGGGGACGAACTCAACACCTAGAGCCTGTTCTACCTCGGATGGGGCCTGCCGTTGATTGGCGTAGAGAATTCGCATGTCGAATCCCCTGGCGCGACGGGCAACGGCCTGACCAATACGGCCCAGACCCAGAATGCCGAGGGTTGCTCCAGCGACATTAGGACCCAGCAACAAGTCTGGTTCCCAGGTTTGCCATTGCCCCGCGCGGGTGAAGCGATCGCCCTCCACCACCCGTCGTGCTGCGGCCATCAGTAACGCCCACGTCAAATCTGCGGTGGCATCGGTGAGCACACCGGGGGTATTCCCAATGGGTATGTTGCGGGCAGTCACAGCGGGAACATTGATGTTGTCATAACCGACTGCCATCTGACTAATTACCTTGAGGGTAGGTGCCTGTTCTAAGAGGGGCGGGTCAACGCGGTCGGTTAGCAGACACAACAGGCCATCGATGGTCTTCACCTTCTCCAATAACACGTCATAAGGGGGGGGAGTGCGCTCAGGCCATACCTCAACCTGGGCAACCTCTTGCAACGCATCCAGAGCGGTCGGAAGCTGGCGAGTCACAAACACGTTGAATTGAGTCATGGGAGAAATTGCTCGATTATGTCCATCTTGAAATTAATCCTGAAATGCGGTTTGGGCTGAAGAACATAACGTAAATGAGTTGCGCTCTTTGTGAAATGGGTATCTTTCACCAAAATCAATAACCGGATGCCCATCTCACACTTCTTTTAATCGGTACTTCTTAAAAGATGTTGGGTACTTTCATCTCGGTGCTTTTTCAAGTACTGCATAAAAGGCGTGCCTCCCGTACCGATGTGGGTGTCATTATTCGCCCGCCCTGCCTGGGAATGAATGTAGCGAGCTGCAAATTCCAGGTGTTGCGTCCGGAACTGCTCAATTAGAGAAACACAGTCATTGTAGCGATCGCCCAACTCAGGCATCTGTCCCATTCGCTCCTTCACAAAGTTCCGCAGAGTGGATTGCTGCTCTACCTGCTCGATGAAAGCACGATGACTGGGTGGCATATATTCCCGCATCTCCATCAAAAACTCTCGGAGTGGGTCATTGCTGTGAGAGATATTGAACAATGCATCCATTGTAGGGACAATCGCGCTTTGCGCTCCCGTTTCCCCCCGCAGTTGTTGGGGTTCGCCATTGTACTCATCCACGCCTTCATAAATCAGACCGTTGGGCAGGGATGAATTATTCTTCCAGCCGTGGATGTAGGGTCGAACCCGATTGTAATAGACGTAGGGATCACAGGCTTCGGGCATGCGCTCCATGGTGGTATTAATTGCCATCCAAGCAGTCTTAATCACGTCCAGAGCCTGAATGACCGCCTCCGAATCATCTCGAACCACGCTATTCAATAAGGTGGGAATGATTGCCAGAGCCGGAGCCGCTTTTGCTTCAATATCAATGTGGATGAGAATGAACCAGTCTTCATCTAAGCCCCCCAGAAAGTTTTGGAAGATCAGAATATTACCAATTTCAATGGGTTCTGCCTCATCAATACGTACCCAGTTATCCAGAGCGTAGGATGCATAGGACAGCACTGGAGGTCGCCCCAAGTTCTGAGCAATCGTGTAAAAGGGGACGGCCAGGTTTCGGGGCAGCGTCGATACAGGAGGCGGTTGGCCCCAAACAAAAGCATGGGTTAAGTAGGAATACATCAACATGGCTCGTCGCCATTGCAGATCATTCAGCTCCCGCTCAGGGGTCACTTCAGGTAAGTTTGCGATCGCCTGCCGCAGCTTACCCGTCGTCATCCATTTTGGTAACTGCGTCGCTATCTGCTCAATCGGCTGAAATGCTGATGGTAGAGAGACATAAGCTGGAGTTTGAGATGGTAAAAAACCACAGTCCTGATGGATGTCGTAATCTTCCAGCTTGAGTGGAGGGAAAACAGACTGTTCTAATGTGGCGTTCATATCAAAACCAATGTGTAACGTTATAACTATGAGGAGGAATAGGAAAGTTCGCGATCGCGCAAAATTCGTCGCATCACTTTATTAGAAGCCGTGCGAGGCAAAGATTCCACAATCATCACCCGATGAATTTTGAAGAGAGGATTGAGATGATGTCGGATGGCATGCTGTAAAGCTGTCGTCAGTTGCTCTGGTTGAAGCTGAGTCTCGGGGGCTACAACCGCAAAAACGACCAGCTGGCTGGGACCACCTTCGGGCGGAGAAACGGCGATCGCTGCCGTCTCACAAATCTCCGGAACCGTGTTTAAAGTCCGCTCGATTTCCGCTGCACTAACTTTAATACCTCCCAAATTCATCGTGTCATCGACCCGCCCTAAAGCCCGGTAATAGCCCCCCGGCAACCGCTCAAGTTGATCACCATGACGGCGAAGAGGAATGGAATTCCAATGGGGTGTATAAGCAAAATAGACCTGATGATGATTCTTATTGAGCAACTCTGTAGATAACCCAATCGATGGCGGAATGATGAAGGCTTCACCTTTAGAGGAGAGGCGATCGCCATCATCCACAATCACCAGATCCATTCCCAACGCCGGAGTCGTGAATGTTGCAGGGGCACAGGGCTGAACGCAAGTTCCCGTAACATAGGCACCTCCGATTTCAGTTCCACCGCAATATTCAATTACGGGTTTATAGCCTGCGATCGCCATTAGAAATAGCATGTCTTGGGGATTAGAACATTCCCCTGTAGAGCTAAAGGCTTGAATGGCACTCCAATCTAAACCCTGCATACACTGATTGGTTCGCCAGCAGTTGACCAAACTGGGAACAACCCCCAGGACATTGACCCGAGCATCCTGAAGAAACTGCCCAAACTCCCGACCCGTAGGGGCTCCGTAATAGAGGGCGATCGTTCCTTGATTGATTAACGTGGCATAGATTAACCATGGCCCCATCATCCACCCCAAATTTGTCGGCCACGCAACAATCTGCCCTGCATGAATATCTTGATGTAGATGACCATCTACGGCGCACTTTAGGGGTGTAGTTTGTGTCCAGGGAATGGCTTTCGGATCTCCTGTGGTGCCCGAGGAGAACAGGATATTAGTGTGGGCAGATGGCTCGACTGCGATGGCCTCGAACTGATCGTTTGAGCTTAGAAATTCCTTCCAGAGGCAATCCTCCGATCGCAGTTGCACGGCCGAGATCGCCTCCAGGGACAGCACGATCGCACGAGGGGCCTCTGCCTCTACCACTTTGTGATAGAGGGGTAACTGTTTACCGCCCCGCAGAATATAATCCTGGGTGACAATAGCTTTCGCTTTGGAAATGCGCAAACGCGCCGCAATCTCATCGGCTGCAAAGCTATCGGCAATGCCGACCACTACACATCCCGCTTTGACAATGCCCAGGTAAACGGCGATCGCCTCTGCCGTCATGGGCATCGCAATGGCAATCGCATCTCCAGCTTGAAACCCTGCCTCTACCAGGCCATTAGCAATACGGTTACTCAAGGCGTTTAACTCGGCATAGGTCCAGGTTCGTAACGGTTCTGATTCAGCCTGGAAGATAATGGCGATCGCATCCCCTGGAGCTTGAAAACAGCTTTCCGCAATGTTCAATCGGGCATCCACAAACCACTCTGGCGCTTCGACACCTTGCGATATATTCATCACCTGGGTGTAGGGTTGGCGAAAGCGAATCCGCAATCGTTGAACCATCTGCTCCCAAAACTCCTGTCGATGCTGCACAGACCAGGCATGCAGCTCAGCATAGGAGGTGAGATTCAGCGATCGCATCAGCTCAGCAATATTCGTCTCCCGTATCTCATCCTCTGTGGGAAACCAGGCTGGAGGTGGCCCCTGGTCACTATTCCAATCACGATAGGCCGTTTGGTACAACAGTTCATGTAGGGCAAAAGGATGCTCGGGCTTGAGCAGCTTTCGACTCAACCACTGCCAGCACTCAGCCGCCGGTAGAAAAGCCAACCACCGATTAATTGACGGCAACATCTCAGCGGCATCGCCAGGAGTAATCCCCGTTTCAAGCAACTGCTCTAGAGTGAGTTGTTTCATCCTCTATCCCCCTCCACAACCTAGTAGTCCGTCGAGATAAATTTGAGGGATCCCTCAAATCTATAAAAACTAATTCTTAGGTTTTGTTGAGGGGTTGTAACCCCTCAACAAAACCTGGACATCTAAACAGACAACGGCGCGGCCGTTCCCAATAAAGCCACCACACCAAACACCATACTCAACCGATCCCACAGAACAAACGCCTCATAGGTTTGAGAGCTCCGTTGAGTCTGAAACCGCGCTAATGCAATTCCCAAACTGATCACTGTAATCAGCGCGAAAACCGTAAATACCCAGGGATGCGCCATGGGCAGCAAAGTCACCGCGAGGGGAATAGACCCCAGCAAAAGTATCAACAAGCCCCAGGCAATGGTAAATGCCGTTTGGTCTCCTAACCTGTTTGCAATCGTGACAATGCCCTGACGGCGATCGCCCTCCGCATCATGAATATCCCAAACAACCTCCTTTGCAAAAGCAAGGCAGAACAAAAATCCAATAGGATACAGCATGGCAAAAGGACGCCCCGCGACTAAACTTCCCAGAAAAATCAGCCCGGAGATAACGGTAGCCACAATTAAATTGCCTAAAATCCCGTTGAGCGTCAGCAGGTGCGAATACTCCCACAACACCGCCGTACTCACAGCCACTAGAAGAAAGGGGTAAATTCCTAAGGGAATAGACGCCACCAGAGCACATCCAAACAGAATAGCCGCGGTGTACCAGACTTGCTGAGGCATTAGGCGACCCGATGGCAACGGCCGTTCTGGATGATCAACCCGATCTTTTTCAACATCCCAATAATCGTTGATCGCGCAGGCCGCAGACATCATGCAAAACAGAATGAGCGCCGTCAGCCAGTAATGATGAACTGGAACAGTATGATTTAGGGCAACGATCGTGGCACAACCAGCTATCCCAGCCATAATCCCTACAGGCAGACGAAAGAGTTGTGCAAAATCTCGCAGGCGTTGACCCGGATTTGAAGCATTGGGAGAAGTGTGAGGGGTATCCATAGCAAGTTCTCCAGAATCAAATTTAAGTTTGAATAGGCATTTAACTGTAGGGGGCCAGTTTCAGCAAAGTACGGTTAGATAAAGCGGCAGGAATTGAATAGGTGCCACGTAGGAACGGGTTTTACCACAATCTTTAACGACACAACCGAGATTGTTTTTAAACCCGCCCTGGGAGTAGATGACTTTTGGTAAACAGGGCAGGTTTTGCCGGAAGGTTAACTATCACAGTTATGGGTTGTTTGCTAAACCCGCCCCTACGGCGATTTTTAACGGATGTTTTATAGGTAGACATGCTCCAGGCGATCGCGCTCCAACCCATTCCAAAAGACAGCGATCGCCTCCAAGATTTCCCGCCCCCCTTGCATAAACTTCTCCCGATCAAAGTCAGGATGGAAATACACCTCCTCCAGTTCTTCCAGGGTATGCCCAGCGTGTTGACCCTCAACCCGGTTATGCCAGGTAAAAAAGGCGAGACGTAGATGGGGGTAACGGGTTTGCTTCAGTATCCCCAGGCCGTCTTCTAACTCTTGCCAGAAACCAGCCGCTGCCCAGTTTTCAACAGCAAAGCTGGCTCCCTCGGCGATCGCCGGGTCAGCACTGCCATACAGACGAATCAATTCATCACAGAAATGTAGAGTTGTGGGTCGGCCATGCTGCCGCTTCCCAATCTCCCCAAAGTCCAGTCCTAAACCGTTTGCCACATCCGCCAACCACTCAAAATGCGCGGCCCGGAAGCGACAAATTCCACCGTCTACGGTGCCCTCCGTACTGACCAATTCAGGGTCACCCTGCCGATCTTTTTCATCCTCACTCAGGCCTGTGGAAGGAGCGATCGCCTGCTCCGGTTTGCGGTAGATCACTCCTAACTCATTCAACAAAATTTCTCGGCCCGCTCGTGATTGTTGCAGGTTGGGTGCATTAATAATTTTTTGCAGCGCTGCAATCAAGAATTGATTTGAAAAGACCGAGAACTGCTTAATGAAGTGACGCAGTTCTGTATCGGAAATCTGGCCTTCGCTAAACCAACGGGTATAGACGTTGTCGGTAATGATGGGATGGTGAAGAAGTTGGCGATCGACCTGGGTCAAAAATTCTGCAAATTCATCCACTTGCGCCTGAACCAATTCCCCCCGTTGTAAACGCTCCTGAATACGAGACGAAATAGTCAGGCCCTCTGGGGATTTTGTAATGGTGTAATTCATAATGGCATCCTCTACCTATCATTTTTGTCACATCAGGGCGTGTTTTAGAATTGGCTGGAAGGATTATGTTTGCATGCACTTTACAGACGAAAAAATAGCTCTTAAAACAGACATTGAGAGTTATATTGCTAAAGCCCTTGGTGTTACAAATACAAAGTGTTTGTAACACCAAGGGCTTTAACAAAACGGTCCAATGTAGTTTTGCCATGAGTTTGAATTATTCAGCGATCCAGCTATAGGGATAATCTTTGTCTTCCAGGTCATAAGCATAGCGGGTTAACTTTAATGGCCGAAACGTATCAACCATAACGGCAAACTCATCGGTTCGGGCTTGACCAATGGATTGCTCATAGGTTCCCGGATGGGGACCATGGGGAATACCGCTGCAATGCAACGTAATCGACCCTCGCTCTATGCCCTTACGGGAAATAAAGTTTCCTTCGACGTAGTACAGCACCTCATCTGAGTCGACGTTGGAGTGGTTGTAAGGGGCCGGAATCGCCAGAGGGTGATAATCAATTAAGCGGGGCACAAAGGAGCAAAGGACAAAGCCCGGTCCCGCAAAGGTTTGATGCACGGGAGGGGGCTGGTGCACCCGTCCGGTAATCGGTTCAAAATCCTCAATATTGAAGGCATAGGGCCAGAGATACCCGTCCCAGCCCACCACATCGAGAGGGTGGCGGTGATACAGGTAACGGGTGATGTAATTCCGGGCCTTAACCCGTACCTCAAATTCGCCCTCCTCGTCGTGGGCAACCAGGCTTTGGGGAGGGCGAATATCCCGTTCGTTGTAGGGGGCTTGCTCCAGAAATTGACCGGAACGGTTCAGATACCGTTCCGGCGGGGTAATGTGCCCGTGAGCTTCAATCACCAACATCCGCTGTTCTACATCCGCATCCGGAATCAGCCGCCAAAGTACCCCTGCCGGAATGACCAGATAATCTCCGGGGCGATAGGGCAAAATGCCAAACTGAGTTTCTAAAGCCCCTGTGCCATCGTGAATAAACAGCACCTCATCGCCATCTCCAAAGCGATACCAGTAGGTCATGGGAACCGTGGGACGGGCGATCGCAATACAAACATCTGCATTGCCCATAAGGGGAACTCGGGAGGCGATCGCATCCCCGCTCCCTCTAACCACTGCCGTTCGCAGATGATGGTGCCGCAAGGGCCAATCCTCTTCGTAGGGAATGTCCACTTTTTGTTGCAGCAGAACTTTGTAAATTTGAGTCGGCGGGTGCAGATGATAAAGCAGAGCTTGAATCCCTGAAAACCCATGAATTCCAATCAATTCTTCGTGGTACAGCGAACCATTGGGTTGGCGAAACTGCGTGTGTCGCTTGTGGGGAATCGTGCCGAGCTTGTAATAGTAAGTCATGGCTGCACCTTCACAAATTACCGCGTACTGCCTGCTCCCGTTCGATCGCCTCAAACAATGCTTTGAAATTCCCCTCTCCAAAGCCTTTCGCCCCACATCGTTGAATCACTTCAAAAAAGAGGGTCGGTCGATCCTGAACTGTTTGGGTAAAAATTTGCAGCAAATAACCGTCTGAGTCGCGATCGACGAGAATGCCTAATTCTGCCAGTTTTTCTACCGCTAGATTAATAGGCCCAACTCGTTCTGTCAAATCCTGATAGTAGGTGCTTGGAACTTGTAAGAACTCTAACCCTGCGGCTTTCAAACAGCTCACCGTTTCGATGATATTGTCGGTTGCTAAGGCGATATGTTGTACACCGGGCCCCCCGTTGTACTCCAGATATTCCTCAATTTGAGATTTGCGTTTGCCGGAGGCCGGCTCGTTGATGGGTAATTTGATGGTGCCAGTCTTGTCCTGCATCACCTTAGACATTAAAGCCGAGTATTCAGTTGAAATCGCCTGCTCATCAAAGTGCACCAGCACCTCAAAGCCCATCGTTTCAGCAAAAAACTGAACCCATCGCTCCATAGCTCCCAATTCCACATTGGCGACCACATGATCAATGGCTGTTAAACCAGACGTATGGTGGTTTTCTGTGAGCGTACAAGGTTTAAATCCAGGAGCAAACGCACCCGAGTAATGACTGCGATCGACAAATTTCAGCAACACATTTCCATATAGGTGAATCGCTGAATAACACAGCACTCCAGAGTCATCTTGCGTCTTTGTGGGTGGAATCGCTTCTAATGCCCCCCGATCGGTAGCTTCCAGGTAAGCTTTCTCTGCATCTGGTACAGCAAGCGCAATGACAGCAACGTGATCACCATGATCCCAGGCAAGTTTGGCAATGGGGTGTTGCGGATTGAGGCCACTACTGACGACAAAGCGGATATTTCCCTGCTCCAGAACGTAGGAAGCGACATCCCGCTCTCCGGTCTCTAGCCCCCGATAGGCTGTATTAGTAAAACCAAAACATTTGGAATAAAAGAGGGCTGCCTGTTTGGCATTACCAACGTAAAACTCGAGATGATCAAATTGTTGAATTGGAAAACGATCGCCCATACAAGCCTCTCCTTAAGTTTCCCACTGCCAAAGCTCCCGCCAGACCTGATCTAGCAGACAGTGAAGAAACATGATGCAAACAGTTACAGCCTCTTCCACGATCAAGCAAGCTTGATCGAACCAGGATACCGACCGTTGCCTTCGAAGCACACGTTACTACCGAGTTCGGTTAATCCCATCCTAACGAGTTAGGCCTAGTTCCATTGTGGTACTGATCCCCGGTAGAGCAACCTCTGTCAGGAGACTGATCCCCGCTGTCTCTCCAGAACGATTAGTCAAACAAAGCTTTCGCAGTAGGATACAGGTATTCCAATTTCATTAGGACATACCGTTCTATGACCTCATCGGTGCAGACCTTGCTGTCAGCCGTTGTGGACTATGCCGGGCTTTTTCCCCCGGCCCAGTTGAGCCTGCCAGAAGCTATCGGGAATTATGAACAGGACCGGACGAGTTCTCAGGCCTGGATGCTGGGCCGTTTTGTATTACCTGCTGGGCGAGTACCCGAGTTAGCATTCCTGACTCAATCTTCCGGCTCTGAACCATGGCCTTTGAGTGTAGTTCTATCTGGGGGTTTGGAAGCGATTTTGGAGCAAATGCGATCGCTCCAATCGGTCCCACCCCAGGCTACTCCCAGTTCTTCCCCTCTGGCTCTTGCCGCCTTAGAATTTCCGCCCCTGCCTCCAAGCGCCCTTCAATCCTTACTGCCTCAAATGCCAAACGGGATTGATGCGTTCTTTGAAGTTCCTTTTACCGATCCGCTTCCCCATCTGAAGGCTCTCAAGGGAACGGGTGCCTTTGCCAAGATTCGCACTGGTGGCATTAAAGCTGAGGCATTTCCAACGGTTACTCAGCTCAGCCAGTTTATTTTGGCCTGTGCAGACGCTGAAGTGGCGTTCAAAGCAACAGCGGGGTTACATCATGCGCTACCCGGCGACCATCGCCTTACTTATGAGCCTGAGAGCCCTACAGCACCTATGCACGGATTTTTGAATGTGGCGATCGCCGCCACCTTTGCCTACTCGCAAGCAGCAACACTGGAAGACCTATCCAAAATTCTGAGAGAAACTCTGGCGGTCCGAGGAGATTCCTCCGAAAAGGAAAGTGGTTTTGTGTTTGAGAGCGGCGGTATAAGATGGGGTGCTCACCATATTTCTTCCACATCAATTCAAGCAACCCGCCAGCATTTCTTTCATGGTTTTGGTTCCTGTTCATTTCAAGAACCCATTCATGATTTGATGGAATTACAGTTATTGGAGACGTCACTCACGCCACAAAAACTAGCAACAAAATGATGTCAAAGTAAATTTATTTTTGAATATCTATGCATTACTCAATCAATGAAACCCACAATCCCAACTTGAAAAGTTGGGTTGAATCCGCCAATACTCCAGATACCGATTTTCCTATTCAAAACCTTCCCTTCGGCCTATTTCAACCGCTCGGCAGCACCGCATCTCCTCGTATTGGCGTCGCAATTGGGAACTACATTCTAGATCTCTCTCAATGCTCTCAACTGGGCCTATTCCAAGAGCTTCCTGAAGCTGTGCAAATGGCTTGTACCGCACCTACCTTAAATCCACTAATGGCACAAGGGCAGAAGGCTACTTCTGCTCTAAGGACCTGCTTGAGCCGGTTACTACAGGCTGACGAGCCTTCCTCACCTCCCAATCCATCTCTCCTCATATCAATGGCTGAGGCCGAATTGCTAGTACCAGCCCACATTGGCGATTACACCGATTTTTACGCCTCCATCTTCCACGCCACCAATGTAGGCAAACTGTTTCGCCCAGATAACCCTCTACTGCCAAATTACAAATATGTTCCGATCGCCTATCATGGGCGAGCTTCCTCCATACGGCCCAGCGGCACGAGTATTCAGCGGCCTAAGGGACAACGCAAAGCTCCTGATGAAACGGCACCCAACTTTGGCCCCTGCCGCTTGCTAGATTACGAATTGGAGGTTGGGTGGTTTATTGGGGCGGCCAATGAGTTAGGAAGGGCGATCGCCATTGACCAGGCAGAAGAACACATTTTCGGACTGTGTTTGGTCAACGACTGGTCAGCCCGAGATATTCAGGCATGGGAATACCAGCCTTTAGGGCCGTTTCTGGCTAAAAACTTTGCGACGACTCTCTCCCCCTGGGTTGTCACCTTAGACGCTCTGGCCCCCTTCCGCTGCGCTGCATTTCAACGACCCGAGAGCGACCCACAACCGCTGCCCTATCTGACGCTGTCCAGCGATGCTCAGACCAGCGGCATCGATATTACGGTTGAAGCCTGGCTCCAGTCAGCACAGATGCGAGAGCAGAGCATAGAACCCATCCGCTTGAGCCAAACCTCTTTCCAATACATGTATTGGACCCTGGCCCAGATGGTTACCCACCACACCAGCAACGGGTGTAACCTTCAACCCGGTGACCTGATGGCAAGTGGTACGGTATCAGGTCCAGAAGCAGGCTCCCTGGGATCGCTGATAGAGATTACACAACGGGGTGCACAGCCGATTTCACTGCCGACTGGAGAGGAGCGATCGTTTTTGCAGGATGGGGATGAAGTTATTCTGCGCGGATTTTGTCAGAAGCAGGGTTACGCCAGGGTGGGGTTTGGAGAATGCCGGGGCATTGTGCAGCCTTCAATTGATGAAGTTTGAGTGGCCAGCTTCCTAATTTACAGTGCTTTGTGCTTGAATTGGCTACGGTTGTTTCTGTGAGAGCGCGGCTCTTACAAAAACAACCAGATTTTAAGCGCTTGAGAAGCGCTGTAAGTTGGAGAGCTACTTTAGGGCGATCGCCCTAAACGCTAGAGTCCGCAGGCACCCATACCGAAACAGAACCAGCATCGCATCGAAAATTGGCCCATCCTTCATCATTCGTGGTGATCAGCTCGTCGATATGTTCAGTGATATCAATGTAGGTACAATTGGGTTGTCCAACCTCCATCCATTTTATGCCCGCTTCCCCGTTACTCAGCACTACAGCCATGCCACCGGGATGTTCTTCATCCCCTAAACGGGTCCAGCCGAGAGTATTGGGGTGGTCAAAATAGTCGTACTGATCACCATAGGCATAGGTTTGACGGGCATACAAGAATTTGTCAATAATCCATTGATGGCTATCGAGCCAAATCTCATGCTCGTTACCATCCCTGCCCTTATCTTTGTAATGGGCACCGTAATAATCGGCATAGAAGATGCAGGGATAACCCTCACGCCGCAACAGGATTAATGCATAAGCTAACGGCTTAAACCAACCTTCTACCACAGATTCCAATGCTTGCAAGGGCTGAGAATCGTGATTGTCTACCAGGGTAACGGCTAAAGCGGGTTGCTGTTGCACCAAAGTGTTATCAAAAATTTGCCGCATGTCGTAATGGTTGCCCCGAGTGCTGGCAACGCTGAAATTGTGATGCAATGGAGCATCAAACAACAGCACATCACCACCCGTAAGAGCAATGAAATGGTGTAATGCTTCAATGTCGTAAGACCAGTACTCGCCAACCGCAAATAGATCGCGGCCCGCATACCGACGGCAGTGGTTCAGCCATTCGGGAAAAAAGCCTGCTTTGACATGCTTCACGGCATCAAAGCGAAAACCATCCACATCCGTTGTATCAATAAACCATTCACCCCAGCGCTTTAGTTCATCACGAACTTCTGGATCTTCCATATCCAGATCACAGCCCATGAGGTAGTCAAAAGCGCCTTTTTCTAAATCAACTTGTTCATCAAATTTCTTTCCTTTAAAGAGGTAAACAGCATCCTCAGATTCGTTATAAACGTTGTAATCAACCGCATCAAAATGCCACCAATGCCATTCCATTTCAGAATATTTTCCGTGGCGACCTGGGAACGTAAAATGTGTCCACACCTTAATCGTTTGCATGTCACCAATGGGGCGATGGCGATCTTCTGGATCGTACGGTGTTGCTTCTACTTCTTCCAGTTCATCAGCCCCTAGTTTGTGGTTGAGAACGACATCAGCATAAACCCGAACACCCGCAGCCTTGGCAGCTTTGATAGCCGCGACATACTCCTCTTTCGTTCCATATTTGGTACGAACAGTGCCCTTCTGATCAAACTCCCCTAGATCGAACATATCGTAGACCCCATATCCAACTTCCTGGGCACCGCCCACACCTTTATAAGCTGGAGGTAGCCAAACTGAAGTTATACCTGCTTCCGCCAATCCCTGAACACGCTCTGCAAACTCATTCCATAAAGTACCATCGGATGGAATATACCAATGGAAATACTGCATCATCACGCCATTAAACTGACCCACTGATATTCCCCTATTAAAATTTTGGATAATCAAACTCAACTATAAGAACTATAACGAAAGCCTTCATTTATGTTTGTCCATCACCAGATAGAAATACAAGATACCTGTAGTTACAGTTACATTAGTTCGGACAGTTTTTCTGAAACCCTTGATTTTGCGTGCGCGAAGCGCACGCAAAATCAAGGGTTTCAGAAAACTGTCCAGAGTATTGAGTTATTGAAGTTGTAAGTGAGCAGTTGCCATTCAACATAAAACCCAAAAGGCTATGCCATCTTTTAGCTCAACTTACGTCTCAAAAAACATTTCACAAATCATGGAGAAACGTTATAAATGGCGATGGTTACTGCTTACTCACTGGTCTCAGGAGATGTCTGAGAGAAAACCTAATGTTGTCCTCTATTCATTCCGTGCACATGGAAACACTAAAAGCATTACAATCTGGGCAACTAAAGGGAAGTAAAAGACTGGATTTGGCAGCTAACCTAACCGAGTTTCCAGCAGAGATTTTTGACCTCGCAGATTCCCTGGAGATCTTAAATCTCACCCACAATCACCTGAAATCGTTGCCAGATAACTTTGGTCAATTACAGAAGCTCAGAATCGCTTTCTTCAGTAACAACAACTTTGAAGAATTGCCCGCTGTGCTATCTCAATGCCCCAATCTTTCCATGGTGGGCTTCAAGTCAAACAAAATTAGAGCGATCGCCGAAAACTCTCTCCCTTCCTCTGTCCGCTGGCTCATTCTCACCGACAATCAAATTGAGCAACTCCCCACATCCTTCGGGCAGTTAAGCCAATTGCAAAAACTCATGCTGGCGGGAAATCAGTTGCGATCGCTCCCCGAAGAAATGGCCGCCTGCCAAAACCTGGAACTGGTTCGCATCTCAGCCAATCAACTCACAACACTTCCCTCCTGGTTGTTCAGCCTACCCCGTCTATCCTGGCTCGCGTTCTCCGGAAATCCATTTTGTGAGCAATCCTCATCGGAAGCACCTCTGGAGGAAGTGGATTGGGCTGACCTAAGCATCGAAAGTACCTTAGGAGAAGGAGCCTCTGGTGTTATTTCCAAGGGAGCCTGGGCCACTAAATCCACGCAAAATGTAGATGTTGCCATCAAAGTATTCAAAGGAAAAGTCACAAGTGATGGGCTTCCGCTGGATGAGATGCGATCGTGCATTGCCGCTGGCACTCACCCCAATTTGGTCAGGCTATTGGGCAAGGTGAAAAATCATCCTGAACAGAAGGCAGGGCTGCTCTTTACATTCGTTCCCCCCACCTACAAAGTCCTTGGTAACCCTCCCAGCTTCGACACCTGCACCCGAGATACTTATCCCTCTGACGCCTCTTTTTCAGTGCCAGTTATTCTCCAGATTGCCCAGGGCATAGCGGCTGTAGCTGCCCACCTTCACGCCAGAGGCATTACTCACGGCGATCTGTACGCCCACAACATTCTGGTCAACTCCCAGGGAGAAAGTCTACTGGGGGATTTTGGAGCCGCATCCTTCTATCCATCCAGCATTTCAGACATTGCCTCATCGCTGGAATATATCGAGGTCAGAGCCTTTGGATGTTTGCTTGAGGATTTGCTGGATCGCTGTGTTGTGGGTGATGGAGATGTGGGGGTGTGCGATCGCCTGCGCACCTTACAGCAAGCCTGCATGAACCCTGTTCCACCTATGCGCCCTACGTTTACAAAAATCTGTGATGTTTTGGGGGCGATCAGCTGACCTTTCCAGGCTTCAAAGAATTGATACTGCCGTCGCTAAGCGACGGCAGTATCAATTCTTTGAAGCCTGGAAAGGTGAAACTACCTATAAAACTGAACTACCACCTTGCCTACGTTTTTCCCAGTTAGGAGGTAATTAACGGCAGTTGGAATGGATTCAATCCCATAAAACGGGGTTGGGTTGATGGCAACACGAATTTTTTGGGAATAGAACAGATCGAGGAGGCGATCGCGCGCCTCAACCATATACTCTGCATAATGCGGCATGAGAAACGCCCGCACTGAAGCTGCTTTCCAAAAAAGCTTGTGATAAATACGAGGCTGAAGAATGGGTTGAGGAGCTTTGGCATATTCTGAGATAAAACCAATACTTACTAACCGTCCTCGCACGGCTAAATTCTCAACACAGGTATCAAAGACGGTGCTGCCTACACAATCGAACACCAAATTTATGCCGTTAGGATATTCATTTTGCAAAACGCCATGTAGATCTTCCTGGTGGTAGTTGATGATGCGATCGCACCCTAATTCCTGCAAAAGTTGAGCTTTGGCCTCTGACCCGCAAGTGCCAATCACATGATTTCCGGCCAGCTTTGCTAGTTGTACGGCAATGTGTCCGGTTCCCCCAGCAGCAGCGGTCACTAATACGGTTTCCTGACTGCGCATTTCCCCCGCCTGCTCTAACGCCACGAGAGCCGATATTCCTGTCGGCATTAATGTCAGGATTTCTGGAATGGCCTCAGAAATCTTGACCGCAAGGTGGGCCGGCACAACTTGATACTCTCGATAACCTCCCCCTCGCGCTATGGTTGCAACCGCATTTCCAACGTCAAAACCGTCTACAGCATCACCGATTGCCACGAT
Source organism: Leptolyngbya sp. PL-A3 (assembly GCF_039962325.1). NCBI lineage: Bacteria > Bacillati > Cyanobacteriota > Cyanophyceae > Leptolyngbyales > Leptolyngbyaceae > Leptolyngbya > Leptolyngbya sp. PL-A3. The sequence continues at coordinate 78,559 of NZ_JAMPLB010000009.1, read as the reverse complement.
CTCACCTACCGCTTCAACACCCAGATCGAAGGGGGGGGTGAGGTTCACATAGGGTACGTTCCCCTGGCAAAGAAGGGTATCAAATCCGGCATTAACGCCAGCAAATTTGTTGCGAATCAGAAGCTCGTCAGAGTTTGGGGTGGGGATGGGGAGTTCTTCAATGGCGATCGCCGATTGAAAATCCGAGCTGAACTGTTTAACAACAAGCTTTTTATAGGTGCCGGATTGCATTGCAGCGCATCCATTTTTAATGGGACGGTGAATTGGAGGGCGATCGCATTCCCAAAGCCGGAATGTTTATCGTACTTATTTCATTCAAACATGAGTCAGATGCATCTCACGTTTGTGAATGAGGCAGGCAAAGCATTCCTCACTCACAAACGTGGCTTCCCAAATCTACAAAAGTGGGATGTATTCCATGAGTCTGTTTGCCAGCAAGGGTATAGCATTAAATTTACAGGCTCAGATTCGTTAAATGATGCGCTTCAAATTCGTCGAGAGGCCGCAACGTCATGGGTGAACAAAACCAACCATCTTCATCTATATCTCCATTAGCAGACGATTTAAATACAAATTTAGTCCCAGAGGATTGGGGTGGTGATGGTCAGAGCCGGATGCATTTATCTGGGCGATGTACAGCTATCACGTCAAAATATCTCCCTCGTCAATATCAGTATTTCGACAGCGATCCGGTTCCCAAACAACCATGGCAGGTTCATGGTGTACCCAAAACTGTCACAGCTACTGGCCGGGTGCTTTCCTGGCATGACAATGGCGCATCTACCGTCAAGGTTTTACTGCCTTCTCAATTTGAAATACCTGCAGGCAGATTTACCGCAGATCTGGAAATTTTTGTGCTCAGTGGCGCTATCCAGATGGGAGATTGGAAACTGGGCAAAGACAGCTACTCCTTCATTCCAGCAGGCGTCAGAGTCGGGCCATGGAAGACCTTAAATGGTGAAGCAGCAGAAATTTTATGGATGGCAAACGGTAACTTGCAGTATCAGGATGCGGAAAATCATCCAAATGCCAGGATGCGTGATTTTATTCCCGCATTAGACAGTAAATTGCTCTCCTGGGGAAGAACTGACACGACGCAGTTTTTCGAATCGAGCAAGAAGTGGCTGAGAAAAGCCGCGAATGGTGGAGGAACGTGGTTACTCGCTATCCTGCCCCATTATGACGGGAGGCAGGCGATGATTCAGTCCTATAACGAAGAAGCATATTGTCTGGCAGGATATTGCGATATTGGCAACTATCGATTCCTCAAGGGCCACTATGGCTATGTCCCCAGCTTCACCACGTCTCTCAGACACATTTCCGAAGACGGCTGTTTATTCTTCATTCGAGTGGACAGAGATTTATCCCAATCGGGAACCGTCTTGTCCTATGCAGATTGATGGGTTGGTACTAAAAGATAGAATCGTTGATTAATGGTGCCGTTCTTCCTGAATTAGCGTGCGCTGAAACAGTTGATGATTCTTAAACCAGTGCCAGGTGCGGGTGCGGTGATTGTTGCAAGGACTAATTTGAATCATTTCATAGAGGTAAAAGTCTGGAATGGTTTTGTAGGAGAACTTGAGGATAACCGTTGTATCATCAGCTTCCCATGCCTGTCCCTGAATCCGATCGGTGTCAAACCACAGTTTTTTGTCGCGGTAGATGCCAGGAAACTGGTGTTCCTCCTGCTTACCATTTGTCCAGGTATAGCGATTGATTTGATAGTAATCATACTCGCCTTCCTGAGGAAACTGACAGGATAAGCGGGCTTCGTGCTGGTCAAGGATTTTCGCCGTTGCATCAATCAGAGTATAGGTGCCAAACCACTCCCCTTCATGGCGGGCAAGAACAGGCATTTCTTCGCGGATGTTAGACATTGTTGTGTTTTTTATACAGGATTAATCACTGGATAGCTCCAAACTGCATGGCAGTAATCAGTTGTTACAAGATTTAACCCATTCCGGTGATATTTAGAATTAAAACCACCAGGGGTCCGCGATCGCCCCCGTCTTAATCAACAACGCCTTCCTACGCATAAACCGCCTCAAGGCTGCCGCGCCCATACGGGAACCGCCCATACCTGAGAATTTAAAAGCATTTTTCTCACCCTCATGCATGATGGCTGTAAGTGCGGCATCATTGATGCTGATGGCTCCAGCATCCAACTGTTCTGCGATCGCGATCGCCTCCCCCTCTGTCCCTGCAAAGACAGCAGCACTCAGCCCATAAATCGTGTCATTTGCTAGCGCGATCGCTTCTTCAACAGAAGAGAAGGGCATCACGGGCATGATAGGCGCAAACGTCTCTTCGGTCATCACCTTCATCGAGTGATTAACATTCGTGAGTACGGTTGGACGACACCATAAGCCGCCTTCTAAGGTTTCTACTCTGCCGCCGCAGTGAGCGATCGCCCCTTTCGCAAACGCATCTTCTAAATGCTCAGAAATAATGGTGGCCTGTCGTTCGGCAATAATGGGGCCAATCGGCCCGTCCTTCACCGTAGGGTAGGCGAGCTGAAGTTCTTTGGCCTTGTTCACCAGCCGATCAACAAAGGGTTCAACGATTGAATCAGCCACATAAATTCGCTCAATCGACAAGCAGGATTGCCCCGTGTTGACCACCGACCCCCATAAAAGCGCGGAGGTGGCTAATTCTAAATCCGCCGAGTCAAGAACAATCGCGGGATCTTTGCCGCCTAACTCCAGAAACGCGGGAATGAATTTTTGAGCCGCTGCACTGGCTACCTTACGCCCCGTTGCTACACTGCCTGTGAAGCAAATTAAGTCTACCTGTTCGATTAAATCAGCGCCCGTTTCTCCAGCCCCCTCAATGTAGGTGAGGACGGATTGGAGTGCGGGAACTGAGGCGATCGCCTCCATTAACGGCTTCAAGAAACGCGGCGCAATTTCACTAGGCTTCACCACAACCGCACAGCCTGCTAACAGAGCCGGAATCGTATCGATTGTGGAGAGTAAGAGTGGAAAGTTCCAGGGACTAATGACCCCCACCAGAGGATAGGGAACAGCGGTCTGCTGTAATCGAATAAAGGGAATGGCCGTGTTCCGTTCCTCGCCCTGCAATAGCTCAGGAGCTATATGGCACCAGCGATCGAGGCTTCCTAAAAAGGAATCAACTTCTAGTACAGAAACACCGAGCCGACCCGTATCTGCGACCAATGCCTCAATCAGCTCATCCCGTTGTGCCTGAACAGCCTGTTTCCATTGCTGTAATGCTTCAATTCGGGCATCCAATCCCTTCTGCTGCCAGTCCACTTGAGCGTTGCGTAAGCCACCACACAGCTCTGTCAGCTCGTCTGGGATAGGTGGTGTGATGTGGTAATCAACCTGGCCTGTGCGGGGGTTGCGAACACCTATTGAGGTATCCATAGCTGATAGCTCCCTATTTGGAGGAATGAGGCTTCGCACCCATCCCTTAAATCACATCTGAGTTGGCTAAATGTTCGATCGTCTGCTGCTGGGTTTGCATGAAGTGCTTGCGATCGCCCTCCCCATCAAGCATCGTATTAGCCGGATAAAACTGTGCCTGACGGTAGCTCTCAGCATACAGTTCAAAGCGTTGTCGAGAAAGCAAGTTGGTTAATCCGGGGCGACGACGGTAACGGCGTAGGGCGGCCAGATCAATTTCCGCAAAGGCAGCCATGCTTTCGCCGGTAGCGGTTTCGGCTAACACCAGCCCGCGATAATCAATGATTTTAGAACCTCCATCAGCCGAGGCGATCGGGATGGGAATTTGGGCAATACCTGCCGTATTGGCGGAAACGACGTAAGCCATGTTTTCAATCGCACGGCTGATTTTGGCAACGTCTTTGGGCGATCGCTCCTTACTCCCATAAACCTCTGAGGTCATGTGCAGAAACACCTCCGCACCCCGCATCATCAAACAGCGAGCAACTTCTGGGAACAGGATTTCATCGGAGGCGATCGCGGCCAAATTCCCAATCTCCGTCTTCACTACAGGGAAAACCCCTTCCAGGCCGTAATGCTCCAGATACTCATCCCACACATCATGGGGAGTGGGCGCAAACATGGAGTTTAAGCGTCGGTAGCGCAGGACGACGTTGCCGCTCGGATCGATCACAAAGCAGGTTTGAAAGTACAGCTTTGGAAAGTGTGGATCGAGTTCGTAAGCATTCCCTGCTAAGAAGATGCGATGCTTTTGAGCAATCTGCCCGAGGGCTTCATACTCGGCTCCTCCTATCTCCAAGCAGGCCTTATCAGCCCAAACCGCGAATGGTTCGCCCAATGGAAAGCCAGTCAGGAAATACTCTGGCAGCACAACCAAGCGACAATCAGCCCCGATAAACGCAATACTGGCCGCGATTTGAGAGCCGATGCGGGCGATCGCCTGCTGCATTAGAGTGCGGGCTTCCTGGCGATCGCTTGCCTGATTAATGGCATGACAGGTCAACTGAAGCGCCAACGCTCGGTATGCCTCAGTAGTAGCAACGTGTTCCATATTCAATTCACGTGTTTAATGCTTTATCCCATTCCAATTGGTGGCTCAAACCATATTTAACAAAGTCTTCCACTTGAGCTTTATCATTCTTACCAAAAACACCCAGGCTGTAAGGGTTCTCTTGCATCCGCTCCTCAACGAATTCCTGTTCCATTCGGATCACATCTTCTCTAGGTTTATCGGGTTTGAAGAAATCTACAACCAAAACCGTTCTCTCGTGCTCCGTGTAGTTATGGGGACAGTGGGGATAGCTGTGGTCTAACACCATAAATTCGCCTTCATGCCAATAAAACGTGTCATGGCAAATTTTCATGGCAATATCTCCCTCAGGCACAATCAGCCCCAAATAGCCACGATTTGTGTGCAGGTTATAGTTCACATGTAGCTTCACATCTAGCCCTGGATGAAAGGTTCCATAATACACATTCCTGAGAATGTTATCGTTAGTTGAATTTGTTTTTTCGATGATTTCGCTCAGTTTCGGAAAATATCTTTCTCTTAACTGAAAAACTTTTTCTGCAACATTTTCCCCATCGTATTCAGGGTGTTTAATTTGATGTACTCGGATATAATCCTCAATCAGCAACCCTTGAAATAGAACACCAAACGCGCTGTATTTTGCAGTGCCTTTCGTTTTCACCGTTTTACTTTTTGGTCCCATCACCTCATGGGCAAATCTCAGCTCTTCCTCAGATGCTTTGTTCTTAAAAAATGTAAATTCATCTCGAATCGTCTGCCAGTTTTCCTGCAACGTGTTGAGGAAAGGAAACTGCTGGGGGTCTAAATGATACTCGTTAAATTCTTCCATAATCTTTTCTCCTGAATCTGTGTGAAATGAAGCCGTTATAATTTCATTCTAAAAGTTTTATTTTGAGCAACGTAAGAAAAAATGATGTCTAGCTTTGTGTCAATGTGAACCCTAATTCCACATTAAAGGGGTAGAAGTAGGGTTTCACAATTGACGTGAATTTACAACGGCTTCCGGCAAGAGGTGTTATGTCTACAACCCCCACTCTAGATAGATTGATCAAAAACGTGCGGGTGGTTCGACCCCATAAATCATCCGTCGATCGCCTGGATGTGGGCATTAAGGACGGTAAATTCAGTCAAATCGCACCAGAAATTAGCCCAGACCAGGCTAAGGAGGTATTTGATGCTCAAAATCTCCTGGGCTTTCCAGGGGTTGTTGATGCTCACATGCATATTGGCATTTATCAAGAGCTAAGACAGGATGCGATCGCCGAAACCAAAGCTGCCGCCATGGGCGGAGTCACCACCAGCCTCAACTATATCCGCACCGGCCAGTATTACTTGAATAAAGGCGGTTCCTACAAAGATTTCTTCCCAGAAGTGCTGGCCTTATCCGACGGCAACTTTTTTGTGGATTATGGCTATCACATTGCACCGATCGCCCCTCAACACATCGACGAGATAGAGTGGCTGTATGAAGAACATGGGGTCGCTTCATTCAAAATCTTTATGTTTTATGGTGGGTATGGGTTGCATGGGCTATCCAATCAACAAAATTTGTTTTTGATGATTCAGGAGGGCGATCGCTACGACTTTGCCCATTTTGAATTCATTATGCGAGGGCTGACTCGGCTAAGGGAGCGCTACCCCAACCTGCAAGACTCCATCAGCCTCAGCCTTCACTGTGAAGTGGCGGATATTCTCAATGCCTACACCAAAATCGTGCAGCAAGATTCGTCCCTAACGGGTCTAAATGCCTACAGCGCAGCTCGTCCACCCCATTCAGAAGGACTCGCCATTTGCATTGCCTCCTATCTCGCCCATGAAACGAATTGCGCCAATATTAACTTACTCCATCTCAGTTCCCGCAAAGCTGTCGAAGCGGCCCTGATGATGCAAACCACCTTTCCCCACATCAACTTCCGGCGAGAAGTCACGGTGGGTCACCTCCTGCTAGACGTGAATGCGCCCACCGGGAAATGGGCCAAGGTCAATCCTCCCATTCGCCCCCGAGCCGACGTCGAGTACTTATGGAATGCCGTTTTGCAAGATCAGGTGGATTGGATTGTCAGCGACCATGCCTGCTGTTCAGCAGAGCAAAAAGCCAGCCTTAACGATCCAGACAATATTTGGTTGGCAAAGTCTGGTTTTGGAGGGACAGAATACTTGCTCTCCGGCATTGTCAGCGAAGGCAGCAAGCGGGGTATGTCCTACAATCACATGGCCAGGCTCCTCAGTTGGAATCCGGCTCAGCGGTTTGGACTGTTTCAAAAGGGTGATATTGCGATCGGCTACGATGCCGACCTGGTACTGCTAGATCCCACTGAAAGTTTTGTGGTACGTGCGGCCGAATCTCCTTCACAGCAGGGCTATACGCCTTTTGAAGGGATGGAGTTAACCGGCCGAGTCAAGCACACATTTCTGCGCGGGAATCTGATTTACGATCGCGGAGAGATACTGGGTTCGCCACAAGGACGTTATCTGAGGCGATCGCAAAACCTCTAGCCGGAGACCATCATCGATTGTAGGGGGGGGGTTTACCGTTATCTAAACAACAAAACTGGGGATGTTGCTCAAACCCGCTCTTTCTGTGGAATGCGATTGCCAACGAGGGCGGGTTTTGCCAAGCGGTTAACAACACAGGCAGAAATGGTCGGCTAAACCCGCCCTTACATCCTCAACGGCATCATGAGAATGCGATCGCAAACCAGGGCAGGTTTTGCCGAACGGTTAATAACACAGGCAGAAATGGTCGGCTAAACCCGCCCCTACATCCTCAACGGCATCATACCCTGCGTCCAACAATCACCCAGGTCATCTCATCCGGTGCAACTAAGCCAAACGAGGGTTCATTAAACTCATTCGATAGGATTGGTGTTACTGACTTTGCATTGCTGTGGGTGATGCGATCGCGAAACTCCTCAATATCATCAACTTGATAGGTAAAAAGAGAAATTCCCAGTGATCCAGGCTGAGCAAACTCAAGCTTATTCGGTGTCGAGTACAGCGGTGTGTAAACTTGTAAAACCCCTACATCCGTTTTGGGTGACATGAATGACGATAAAAGAAACTCCTGTCCCTCTTCTAACATTAGAATTTCCCGCGTTGCAGGATTTTGATACCCCGATCGCTTCTTCGTATTGTTAGCCGAAACTAACCCAAAAACATCGGTGTAAAAACTAACGGTGTCATGATCCGTTGTGACAATACTGGAGTGCGTTCCCTCACTGACACCCAGGGGGGAACTTGGATCAATCACCCCATAACCGGGACGTGTGTAGTTGTAGCGTTGAAAGAAAGCCTGCCGCGTTTCTGCGCCAATAACAAAAAACTCGCGCACACCCGTAAATCGTTCATAAAAGTTAGTACCGGGTTGACCAACAAATTCAATGCCTCGAATCGGTTCCGTCACAACCCAATCACCGCCATTAGCCTTGTCATCATTAAAGGCATCCGCAACGGCATAGATATCCTGCACCAACGAAGCAAACCATCGGCTACCAATCACAAACGGGTGTGATTTTTGCAGCCCTTCATTGCGAGGTTGCTCCCAAATCATGACGCGAACCAGGCCATGATCCGCCGAATTCCCATTTTGCAAACGGATCGATGTCAGGTTAGAGGCGTGCCCATAAAGCGCATGAGCCGCTTCCGCCGACAACTCCCCCCGCTGAATTTCCCGATACCCTAGCTCTGCCCAGTACCGGAGCGTCTGCTGCTCTTGCTGAGAACCAATACAATGCTCGAAGATGCCACTGATCATAGTTTGCAGAACAACTCCTATGGATGGGTTGTGGAGAAGCAGGTGAACGCGATCGCTATAACCAAGCTACAACAAAAAATGGCGATCGCTCGTAGGGGCAGGTTTTGCCATTATCCAAGCGACACATCCGAGATTATTTTTCAAACCTGCCCTTGCAAGGGGCGAGCGATCGCAAACGAGGGCATCTTCTTTGGGAAGGCTGACTATACAGGTTAAGCATCAGTACTCGCCTACAAAATCTGAATGAACCCAGAGAAACTCGCGCCGCTTGTTCTGTACTCGCACCAACCCACCAAAACCTGGATCTTTGTCCTTCAGCATTGCGTGTAGTTCTCGTAGCATGGAGCCTTGGGCACGAACGGCTTCGCCCTGTTCAAATTCAAGGGAATCACGTTTGTTTTGCCAATCGATCGCTATATCACTGCTTTTGATGCCAAATTCAAGGCTTTTTTGACCCAGGTCTAATTCCTCTTGAATGCCTTTGTAGGTGGCATCATCTAGCATGAATTGAGTTGTTGAAGCGGCAACGGGTAGAACCAGGCTTAAGGTTCCAGTTAGCAGTTTGAAGTAGGGAACTGCTTTTGTAAACCACTCACGATTGAGTTCCAACTCATAAACTCCCTGTTTGCTACCTGAAGGATTGAGAACCGGAAGAGGTTTGCGCGAATGTTCACACCACAGGGTGAGTTGAAATTTTTCGCTAACCCATGTGGGGCGATCGAAAAATCCTGGATCAATGGGCTTGAAGCTGAACAGGCGCGGGCCATCTTTGGCTTCATCCGTAAGCATCTGCATCAATATTGCAAATCTCTCATCTGCTTGGCTTAAGAGCTGACGATCATTTTGATTAAGTACCAGCTCTTTCAAGGTGTACTGCCAAAGAGCTTTATAATTGGCTGAGATCAGCACCCAGCAAGAGCTTTAATCATGTTCACCTATCCTTGACAGGAGGGCAAAAGTACTAAAAACTGAGAGAAATTGCCCTGTTTAAGAGCGTTTTGAATATTCTTGTCCAAAGTTTTCGTCAGTTTCTATCAGAATGGCTCTAGCTTGTAGACGGTAGATTCTCATACTCAAAAGACTGTAATTCTCATCTGGGAAGGATTTTATGAATTGTTAAAAATAGCTCAATCGACCTTGAAAGGGCTGGATTAAGTACCTGAAATCGTTGTTGCTCCCTGTTATCTAGAGTACGTATGTCTCTACGAATACTATCCAGCCTATTTCTGACAGTTCCTAGTTCTTCAACAAGCATTTGTTCAGTAGAAGTCTTTCGGGAGGTAGGTGCATTTCGCATCAAATCATCAATATTCAGCCATTGATTACAGCCAGAAACCATGCAAGGAAACTTCGGCATCCCCTGACGTCTGCTCTCAATTAATTTCTGCACTTCAAATAGTCCAATGCCTGGTTGATCCTTTCCACAAGGTTCGATGCATGGCACCATCACCTCACACCGTAGTCCTTCCCAAAAATGCTCAACGAGCCACTTCACTTCTTTAGTCAGCTCATAGAGAAAGAACTCCGGATAGGCAGCTCGGACTGTAATTCTAATATCGTTGCTGATATGTTCGAGCAAGGCTCGACCGTTGTAATCGTTATCGAGCATTAGGCCTCGTTGCCAGTGAACGCTGTTTTCATAGTTAGTACGTCCTAGCGAGTATTTATGTAAGCGAACGATGAGTTGGTAAAACAGTCCTTCTGCATTGGCACTCTGACCGCGATCATCAACGATGCGGCATATTTGTACCTGCTGTCTGTCTCCCTCGTCTGGTTGTTCACCCCAATTGAGCAATTGCTCAGGGCGATTGTCAGGAACCAGTTGGGCAATCAGACTGGTAGTGCTTTCTTCTCTAGAAGCTGGATCGAAGATAACTTTATAGGACAGATCGAAGCGTTCCATTAGCCGCAGAAATACCGGATGGAGTGCTTTGGGATAACCCTCTTCTCCTGCAAAGGGAGGATGGCTCCACAACTGGCTGAGATACTCAAACTCGACCAATCCGTTACGGCACCGAGTCGTTTCATCATCCAAGACAAAGCTGATGGCTTTGGCTAACCAAGCAGGCTTGAGGATGACAATATCTTGCAGGATGGGGTCGTAGTGGTAATGGATCAAATATCCCAGAGTATGAGATACGCGAACAAACAGTTCGGCAGCAAAGCCCTCAAGACCCTGTTCTTCACAAAGGGCAATCACGTCTTTGTAAGGCAAGTGGGTTTTGCCAGATTCTCCCAACAATTCCCGAATGTGTTGCCATTTTGTGGGAACCTTGCGACCCATGCCGGGTAGGGTAGCGGCAACATTTGCAATTGCGTCTTGCAATTCATCAATGCCTGTATTCAGCTTGCTATCAACATGAAAGAATCCCGCGATGGTATCGCTGCCGAATAGGTCAGCCAATTCCTGACGATCAATATCCGGCTGTCGCTGTCCAGGGCCACCATGAGTTGCTACCACCAGCACTTTTGCATCAGGCTCCCGATGCTTGATCAGTATAATCCACTCTTTGACAAACCCCTGCTGTGGCCCCTCCCGTGGCTTCCACACCACCAGATAAACCGCAGAGGAACTAAAAAATAGCTGATGCGTGGGACGATAAACCCGCTGTCCCCCAAAATCCCAACCATTCAGTGTAATTTCTGCTCCATTACTAGAAGCAGTGACAATGACAGGCTTAATTTCAATTCCATGAGTCGTAGGACGACCATCGACCCATTCATCTCCCCGCAGCGCCCCCAACAAGCAACTCTTACCGACTTCACCCTCACCCACCAAAATCAGTTTTGCCTCATTCAGCATTACCTCTCCCTCTGCCCTTGCCCTCAGATATTGCATGACGGCTTCAGTACCTTGCTCGTAAGCGGCAGCAATATCAGGATTCAGAGGATTATTATCAAGCTTAACTTCGTTTAAGTGCTTGAGCTGATGTAAAAAAATAGGCAGGTCTACAATATAATTTTCGTTAAGTAAAAGAACCTTTAATTCTGCTAGTTCTTCAACTTGCTCAGGAACCTTTATTAACTCCAGAGAGCTAAGATTCAGAATTTTTAATTTACTTAAATAACTAAACTCTTTCGGTACGACCTTGAACTGATTTCCCCAAATATAGAGCCGTTCAATTTCTGTAAGCTCTTTTAATGAATTTGGCAACGACGAAAGCTTGTTGCCGCCAACTGCTAAATGCTTTAATTGTATAAGTATGCAAATCCATTCTGGTAGGCTGGTCAGGTTATTCGCATTAAGGACAAGAGTCTTTAGCTGGGTGAGAGAAGCAATTACGTTTGGTAATTCTACAAATTGATTATCAGAGAGCTCAAGAAGTTGCAACTGGGTGAGGGATACGATCGCCTCCGGTAGCTCCGTCAATTGATTGTCAATAAGGTAAAGCTCTTGCAACTGGGTGAAGGATGCGATCGCCTCTGGCAATTCCGTCAATTCGTTGTTCGAGAGGTTAAGCTCTTGCAACTGAGTGAGAGATACAATCGCCTTCAATTCCGTCAATTCGTTGTTGGAGAGGTTAAGCGATTGCAATTGGGTGAGAGAGGCAATCGCCTCTGGCACCTCCGTCAAACCCAGTCCACTCAAATCAAGTTCCGTAGCTCCTTCCTGAAAGGCTGCTTCAATTCGCCGTTCTGCTTCCTGATAGGCTTCGTCTCGCGCCATATTCTCTCACTATGCTTTCTGCTGACTCTGTTATAGCCTCTTGTTCTGCTAATTCGGTCAAGGCATAGAATAAAGGCAGTATGAGAGCGATCGCCCGTCACGCTAACCCCAAAATCATGATGCAGACCTTAACTCTGATCGGACAGATCGACACCAATGGTCATCTTCGGCTAGATGTACCAACCGCCTTACCTCCCGGTGAGGTTGAGTTGGTTTTGGTTATTAATCCTGCCGCACCTCAAACTGCTCCGTCTCCCAAATACGATTTTTCCAACTTGGCTGGCAAACTGCAATGGCAGGGGGATGCGATCGCCACTCAACGGGCATCGAGAGATGACTGGTAATCGGTACTTGCTCGATACAAATGCGGTGATTGCTTTACTTCAGGGCAATCAGCAAGTGCTGCAACAGCTTCAAAGTAGTGATTGGATTGGGATATCAATTATCAGTCAGCTTGAATTCCTGTCGTTTTCAGGGTTAACCGAGAGCGATCGCCAACTTTTCAACCAGTTTCTTCAGCAGATTGAAACGCTCGGATTAGATCCTGCACAACCTGATCTAATAGATTTGATCATCCAACTGCGACAAACCTATCGTCTTCCTTTGCCCGATGTCATTATTGCAGCTACGGCTATTCAGGCAAATGCTAGCTTGATTACCGCTGATAAACAGTTAAAGACGATTCAAGAGATAACGGTTGTAGATTTTTTGCCTTAAAGGGCGATCGCCCTCCCTAACAACTCTCCCCAGGCTGCTCACAAGCACCAATACTGACCCAACTGGAAGACCCATCTTCCCAGTGTTCTTTTTTCCAGATAGGGGCATTGTGCTTGAGGGTATCGATTGCATACTGGCAGGCCGCAAACGCCTCTGAGCGATGAGGACACCCAACCGCTACCAGCACACTAATTTCGCCAATGCCTAAACGTCCAGTCCGGTGATGAATCGCCACGTGAGTTACATCCGTCCACTTCTGTTGAATTTCGGCGGCAATTTGCTCAAACACTCGCAACGCCATCGGCTCGTAAGCCTGGTACTCCAAACAAACGACCGATCGCCCATCGGTATTGTTGCGAACCATCCCACTCATTATCACCACAGCTCCATTCGCTGGGTCATCGGCTAACTGATAAATGGCGTCCAGCGACAACGGCTCCGAGGTCATCAAGAAATTTGGATTTCCTTGATTAGAGTCAGGAAAGGCGGACGAGAGGGTTGCAGCCAGATTCATGGTTCTAAAATTCGCGTGAATAGGGATTGAGGATCTAGGGGAAAAGCTGAGGCGTTTCTAGAACATGGAAGTAAACCAATGCCACCACCGCCAGAGTATAAAGGGTTGATGTTCCAACCCCCATCAGCACATCCTTCTTCAGGTTACGCTCCCGATTCTCAAACAAAACATCTGTCGCGCCGAACTGCATCATCAGTATGCCCAGCACATTTGAGAGCCAGTACCCTACCACGGTAGCAGGCAAAAACCACTCAGGCGCGAAGAACCGCACCAGGTAGCCAAACCCATAAGCGATCGGCAAATTAAAGAACAGGTCGTTCCACCAGGACAGAGGTGACAGCATAAACCCCAATCCGACCCAAAATCCACCCCGCAGGCGTTTGAGCCAGCGCGACAAAGATGTGGATGAAGTAGCCTCATCCTCCATCTTCTGCCCTGTGCCCTCGGCCTCCTGCCTTACTTCGTCAGCCTTCATCCTTCACCGTGCGCCCACTTCCCATAAGGTACAGCAGCGCCATTCGCACCGCAACGCCACTGGTTACCTGCTGGGAGATCAGGCTGAAAGCTGGGTCATCCATCAACTCGGAGCTGATTTCTACGCCGCGATTGACCGGGCCGGGGTGGAGAACTTTCACGTCGGGTTTGCAGAGTTTGAGGCGATCGCCCGTGATCCCAAACTGCAAGTGATACTCTCGCAGGCTGGGCAGTAGATGGCTCGTCATCCGCTCCCGTTGGAGGCGCAGGGTCATGACGTAATCAGCATCGCGCAGGGCCGGTTCCAGGTGCCAGTGGAAATGGAGCGATCGCGGCACTTCTGGATGAACTGTATTGGCATTCTCCACAAAACCCTTGAACCACTCCGGCAGCAGGGTAGGTGGCCCCGCCAGGTGTACCTCGGCTCCCGCTGCTGTGAGGCTCCAGATATTCGAGCGGGCTACGCGGGAGTGGAGGATGTCGCCCACGATCGCAATCTTTTTCCCGGCCAGCATGGAGAGGCGCGGAGATTTGGGGTTGATCAGGGTGCAGAGGGTGAACAGATCCAGCAACGCCTGAGAGGGGTGTTCGTGCTGGCCATCCCCAGCGTTGAGGACGCCGACGTTGGTTTTGAGGCGATCCATTTCCTCGGCGATCGCCTGAGGCACGCCCGACTCCTTGTGGCGAATCACCATCATGTCGGTGCCCATCGCCAGATAGGTCTTGGCTGTATCCAGAATAGTTTCGCCCTTGGACAGGGAGGAGCTACCTGGGGCAAAGTTGAGTACGTCTGCTGAAAGCCGCTTGGCTGCTAGCTCAAAGCTGCTGCGGGTGCGGGTAGAGGACTCAAAGAACATATTCGTAATCACCTGCCCCTGTAAGGCCGGCACCTTTTTGGTACGGCGGGACAGGACTTCCTGGAAACTGGCAGCCGTTTGTAGAACTGTGTCGTATTCTTCGGGGGTAAAATCTTCAAGAGACAAGACGTGCCGCCGATTCCAGGTTGTCGTTACCATATCTGCTTCAGGAGAAATAACTGGCACAACTTGCAATCCTTTTCTTACTTCGCCATGATTAGAATCCGGACGACTACCCACCCCATCCGAACGATCTTGAGAACACCCGATGGGGTTTGTCTTCGCTTAATTCCAACTTCAGGGCTACCGCAAGCCCACAGGATTGTGCCATGAACCGGATCAACTATAAATCTCTTTCTGCACTGATGGTGGCTTTGAGTCTCTGCATCAGCCTCGCCAGTTGCCGCAACAATACCGCTGAAACTCCCAGAACCGGGTCACCGACAGACAATTTGACCCTCGCTCCCAATGGTTCCCGCAGTGCCAGTCCTTCTCCCAATGCTCCAGGTAGTGCTGCCAGCCCTGCCGCCAGCCCTGGGTCTTCGAGCGAGACTCCCGCTACGGGGCAATCCACCAACTCGGCCAACTCGGTGACAGTGACGGTCTACAAGTCCGATGACCAGTGTGTGAATTTTGAGCCCCAGCAGGTACAGGTGGCGGGCGATCGCCCCTTAGAAGGGGCGGTGGGCAAAGTTCTCGAAAATCAGGGCAGTGGTGACTTCGACCTCTCGGGCTACCGAGTGACCGTTGATCCCAATACCCGCGTCGCCACGGTGGATTTACGTATGAACCCCAACTCCCAGCGCAAGCTAGTGTCTCTCTCCGCCTGCGAGCAGTTCGCTCTCTTCGGTAGCCTGAGGGAAACGCTCGTCAAAAACCCTGACTGGAACATTACCGATGTTCGCTTTACCGAACGGGGCGAGGAAATTGCTTTGTAGATCGATTTTGGAAGATTGATGCATGTCAAAGACTAGATCCCCAGTTTTTTCTGGAAAGAACGGGGATCTAGCCCTTGTAATCCTCAAACCAGTTCCCCGTTTTTCTGAAAGACGGGGAACTGGTTTGAGGATTACTGACTTTACACGCTTGGGTTTAAACTACGGTTGAAAGAATAACGGTTGATGTCATCGCGCTTCACCCAACCCCGTCGCACTCAATACTCATTTGCCAGGTCATTATCAACAAAAACATCAATATGGGTCTTAAAGATACCGATAGACTCCAGCTCTGATAGACAGCGTTCAACGAGAGCTGATGCAATTCCACGGTTCCGATACTCAGGTAAAACGATCACGTGTTGTAAATATCCACGCCGACCATCGTGCCCACACATTGCACAGGCAATTATGCGATCGCCGTCTAGAGCTACAAAGCTTAATCCCCGATTACGTTCAAGGTAGCGGGCTGTCGCTTCTTTTGAATCAGCCGAACGAACTGACACCCCTGGAACTTGTTGCATTAAGTCTAGAACATCATCGTAATGATTAATGGCCATTTCAGCAATTTTCATCATTTTTGGTTTAAACCTGACCAACAATTCAAATGATGCTGCTCCTACCCAATTCTCCAAATCACTTTGACTTTTACAAATTCTCTGAAACCGATTGCTACCGCACAAACTTAAGCCGTGTTAACGGCCGCGCTCATCGGACGCAAATAAGCCTCGCAGCTTAGCTAAGGATCCTTACAAAAATAACTTAATTAACTAAGCTGTCTTTCGCGGCACAATCCGGTAGTTCCATTCTCCATGAAATCGACACCGCTCAATGGCTATTGCATTGAACTGTTCATCCGTCACTTGAATACCCGTGGGATAGAGATTGTCATCCAATTGAGCGTGAACTTCTAAGCCGGTTCCAGTCGTGGTATTGCTAATCAAGTTAATCACAGTTTCTAAACTGGTTAATGGCTGTCCTCTCCAGTTCGTCGTGATCTGACAAAATAAACGGTGCTCAATCTTGTTCCACTTGCTGGTACCCGGTGGAAAATGACAGACATGCAGCGTTAAGCCCGTTTCATCCGCAAATTCCTGCAGCTTCAACTTCCACAATCGATTGCGATAGCCGTTACTCCCGCCACAATCCGCCGTAATCAATAGATGCCGACTGCGGCCATATTGAGTTTGTCCAAGTTGCTGCCACCAACGTCGAATCGATTCAACTGCAAACTCTGCGGTGTCATGATCAATGCCGACATTCACCCATCCCTGGTTCTGAGTCAGGTCATAAATGCCATAGGGAATCGCTTTACCCTCGCTTTGACTCGGAAAATCATGGGTCTTAACCGCAATGGGTTCCCCTTTGGGTTGCCATTCTTGTCCACCATTTTTGAATTGACCCAGGTTCTCCTTCTTCTTGGTATCAATTGAGATCACCGGTCGGTGCCGACCTTGAAATGCTTCCACTTGTTGGGCAATGTGGTGAAACTGCGCATCTCGATCCGGATGTTGCTTGCCTTCTTGAGTTTTGCGATTGTTCTGCAAGCTGTAGCCCATCTCAATCAGTAGGGTATAAACCGTCATGGCACTAATCTGATAGCCTTGCTGCTGCAATGCGTCTGCCAGGTGATTGACGCTTTTGCACGTCCACCGTAAGGGAGATTCGGGTTCTCCTCGGCTGGTGGGTTCCACCAATCGGTCTAAGGCCTCTAAAATCGACGGCGTGTGTTCCTCTACTCGTTTGCGTCCACCCCCCACCTGGCGAATGCGCTCCTTAGGGGGTAAATCCTCTGCTTCTCGTTCCAACTCCTTCAGGCCAGCGCGAATAGTGTTTTGGCTGATACCCGTGGCTCGGTGAACAGCAAGGATACCGCCATAGCCCAAAGCCCGTGCTTCCGTTGCCGCCCATAATCGACGACTGCGCTCGTTGAGGTAAAGACTGAGGTTATGATACTTTTCCTCAATCTGCTTGACTACAGAATCGGAAATCATAGGAAAGGCTGAACATCGCTTTCCTCAGCCTAATCATTCAATGCCTGCTTGAACAAAGTAGTTACGCAACTTATTAATTTAAGAATCCTAAGCATAACGAAACGTTCCGGTACAGTGCGGTTGTTAGGTTGCTGCTGAACCCCTAAACTTAAAATAAAGTCTTCATCAAGAGTTTCATCTCTCTGTCAATAATTGCATGGCACCAAACTAAGCAACCAGATAACGAGCGCTCTAGCATTTAACCATCTACGAATACCTAACTATGTTCTTGTACCTGGCAAGAATATCAGGGTTTTTTCTTAGCCTTTCCTCCAAATCAAACGAGTTCCACCAAAGAATTCTATTTTGTTCCTTCCTGTCCTTTTGCCTTTCTAGCATTTCTGTTAGGTCTCTTGTAATTTGAGTATTTACAACTAACATATAGCCATCGGGTCTATAGTCAAAGATTGTGTTGGCTATATCTACGTCTGCTTTTCCAATTGAGCTACGTTTAGAGCTATTTAAATTAGTTTTACATTGAACAATCATCTTTCCAATTTGAATTGAACTCTCGCCTTTCTCAACCTGACGTTCGTCGTAGCGCATATTGTACTCACATATCAGGTCTCGACCGTTATCACTCTGATTGGTAGGAGCTACTTTCTTAACTGAGAAGATATAGGGTTCACGGTTTAGCAACTCTAGAACAAGATCTTCAAATACAGCGCTATCTTCCCTTGTTTTTATCCTCCACTCGATTTTTCTATCACCAAACAAGAGTTCTATTTCTTGCTGCTGCCGCTTCCATATGAGCTCTTTTTCCTCTGCAACACCGAGGAAACCACTATTTGCGTGTTTAATTACTAAATGCAAATCAGAAACAAACAATAGCTGGTTTTCTTGTGATATCGCAATCGTTTCTGTTGCATCGTTAAGAGAAATAAAAATTTTATGGGCTAGGTCTTCATGCTGATATGAAATTGCATTACTTAGATTTCTAAATAATTCTATTTTCGCACAAACTCCATTTAAACGTTTAATATTACTTTCATTATTAGAGTAAAGTTGCTTCAGAAGCTTCGCTATGTGTGGACTTTGACAAACAGACAACTCCTCAGAAAAGCTTCTAAAATAAAACCAGTCAGGGTTTTTGCGAACATTGGCTACATAAGAAATTTTGTTCCCTAAAACAGATGTAATTTTATCTACCCATTCATTGAGCTCCGGTGATTCAAAAGAAAAGTCTTCTTCTGCGCTCTCAAGACAACCAAGGACATCTCCTTGAAATAGATGATAGACAAACAGAAGGTCAAGAATCCCTAAAAAGACTTCTAAGTCTTGCTTATAGCCTGGGCGTATTCGCTCATTAAAGGGTTGCGCAGGAAAGAGATACATCCCATATAATTCGTCCTCTATTCCACTAAAATCGTTGTGCTCACCTAGAAATCTAAAGGAACAATAGCCTTTGCTTTTCACTATCCCTGCAAAAACTGTCGGAATAATTTCGTGTAGGTCAGTAACCTCTTCAATGCGTATTTGTCTCAAGTAGATTAGTGGAAAGTAAGTGCCATCATCCATAAGGTATAGCGAAATTCGCCATGAAGGACAACACTCCAAAAAAATACTAATGTTACCATTCTCCTGAATAGTAGCTTTAAAGCCAATTTCTTCAACCTTAGTGAGGAATTTGGTTAACATGAAACAACGTGTTTATTACACCTAACAATTGAGTAGGCTAAAGCTTTCGGCCTATCATCAAAATTTAAGGGATCGAGGGGAGGCTTATGCATATTAACCAGATTGGGG
Source organism: Leptolyngbya sp. PL-A3 (assembly GCF_039962325.1). NCBI lineage: Bacteria > Bacillati > Cyanobacteriota > Cyanophyceae > Leptolyngbyales > Leptolyngbyaceae > Leptolyngbya > Leptolyngbya sp. PL-A3. The sequence goes on along the minus strand of NZ_JAMPLB010000009.1, from coordinate 59,407 downwards.
CGATCGTGAGAAACTTCCCGCCGAGCTACTTTATTTAGAGAGATCGGGAACAAAACTTCTGCCTATTATCCCGATTTGGTTAAATCGTAAGAAACTTTTTATTCCGTGATCATAAGATAGCGAAAAACCTTCCTTATATTTTTCGACGAGTATTGACAACCGCTCCGATCGCCCTAACCCTCCTCTCACGTAGGCGCTCTTACGAAGCAGTAGCCCTTCTGTAAGCCAGGCAGCACCCATCTACTCATCTACCCACACACCCCTATATAATAGGAAAGATCTCCGTTCACAAATCTACAAATTCCCACCCTGGAGCCTTCATGCTGCGACTGGAACATATCAGCAAAATTTACCCGACGGGCGAAGTGCTCAAGGACGTCAACTGGGAAGTGAAACCGGGCGATCGCATCGGCCTGGTCGGGGTCAACGGTGCAGGCAAATCCACTCAACTGCGGATTATTGCTGGGGAAGAGGAACCGACGAGTGGCGAAATCATCCGTCCCGCCAGCCTGAAGATTGCTCACCTGACCCAGGAGTTTGAGGTCGATCCCTGCCGTACCGTGCGGGAAGAATTTTGGCGGGCCTTTGCGGAAGCCAACGATGTCCATGAATCTCTGATGCAGGTGCAGCGGGATATGGAAACCGCCGACCCCGACACATTGGACAAGCTGATTCACAAACTGGATAAGCTACAGCGGCAGTTTGAAGCATTGAACGGCTATGCGCTGGATGCCGAGATTGAGAAGATCATGCCCGAGCTGGGCTTTGAGTCAGAGGATGGCGATCGCCTCGTCAGTGCCTTCAGTGGCGGATGGCAAATGCGGATGAGCTTGGGCAAAATCCTGCTGCAAACTCCCGACATTCTGCTACTGGACGAGCCGACAAACCACCTGGATCTGGAAACTATTGAGTGGCTGGAAGTTTATCTGAAGGGAATTGACACCCCCATGGTGATCGTCTCCCACGACCGGGAATTCCTCGATCGCCTCTGCACGCAGATTGTGGAAACCGAGCGCGGTGTTTCCACGACCTACCTGGGCAACTATAGCTCCTACCTTCAGCAAAAAGAAGAGAATCGTCAGGCTCAACTAGCTGCCTACGAAGGACAGCAAAAGGAACTCGAAAAACAACAGGCATTCGTAGACAAGTTCCGAGCCAGTGCCACCCGTAGCACCCAGGCCAAGAGCCGCGAGAAGCAACTGGATAAAATCGAACGGATCGAGGCTCCTGTCGGAGATGTGCGGACACTACATTTCCGCTTTCCTCCGGCACCCCGTGGCGGGCGCGAGGTGGTCATGATTGAGGACATGACCCACACCTACGACGACAAAATCCTGTTTTTAGGCACGAATTTATTAATTGAGCGGGGCGATCGCATCGCCTTCCTCGGCCCCAACGGTGCAGGCAAATCCACTCTGCTCCGTCTGATTATGGGCATGGAGCAACCCACTGAAGGCGCAGTAAAACAGGGCACCCACAACATCATCCCTGGCTACTTTGAGCAGAACCAGGCCGAAGCGCTGGATCTGGAAAAGACGGTGCTGGACACTATCCACGACGAAGTGCCCGACTGGAAGAACGAGGAAGTTCGTACCCTATTGGGACGATTTCTGTTCAGCAGCGATTCGGTATTCAAGCAGGTGAAAGCCTTGAGTGGAGGGGAAAAGGCACGTTTGGCTTTAGCCAAAATGCTGCTGCAACCCGCCAACCTGCTCATTCTGGACGAGCCTACCAACCACCTGGATATTCCAGCCAAGGAAATGTTGGAAGAGGCTATTTGCAACTACGATGGCACCGTGTTGATTGTGTCCCACGACCGTTATTTCATCTCCCAGGTTGCCAACAAAATTGTTGAAATTCGGGATGGAGAATTGAAGCTGTTCCGGGGCGACTATCACTACTACCTCGACAAGATTGCTGAGGAGAAAGAAGCGGTGAAGTTGGCAGCGATCGCCGCCGAAGAAGCCGCTAAAGCTGCTGCCAAACGCGAAAAACAAAAGCAAAAGGAAAAGGAAAAGAAGGAAGCTAAAACGGCGGCTAAAGCTGAAAAAAAGGGTAAGTAACCCTGTTTGAGTAACTGGATGATAGAAACCCGGTGCTTTAAAAACACCGGGTTTTTAGGTTTTTCTAAGTCAGCGAATTTAGCTAATGCATATAGCGCTGTGCGGGTTTATGGTGTTGTGGGGCGCGTAGCCCCCCACAACACCGTTTCTGTCCTTAAACCGCTATGGACCGAAACCTTGCCGTTCGGAAATGGCTCATACTGCATTGAAGAACTTAGAGATTCAAACCTTCCATAAGGACGGCTCCCAATGCTCATAGCTCTCGAAGGTGCGCCTGCCGTTGGCAAATCCACAACATCCCAGGCTTTGGTGAAGCAACATCAAGTCTTTGTGGTGCCTGAGGTGAACAAGCTCTTTGCCCGTCCTCAGAATGAGCCTGAACAGTGGTATTTGAATCGACAAGTTGCCCGATGGGAAGTGGGTTTGCGACAAGTCAAAAACTGTGACCGCATTCTCTTTGACGGGGATTTGTTCCAACCTCTCTGGTTTAGCTGGATTTATCCCGACGAGCCGTGGACACCTCTTGAAGCAGCAGAAGCTTTTTACCAAGAACAAATCGTAGCTGGCAGACTTGGCTTTCCGGATGTGTATTTTATCTTATGGACAAGCCCTGAAGAACGGCGACAACGGGAATATGAACGAGGGCGGGCTTTAAACCAGGATGATGCCAAAATTGAGGCAAAGGTTCAACGATACGAACAATTCGCGAGCCCACAACTTCAATATTTCAAAGCATTTCAACAGCTTTTTCCGGAGAGGGTTCAGTTTGTTCAGTCCTCAACGGTTGAGGAGAATGTGAGGGCGATCGCCTCCACCCCACCTCCCCTAAAAAAGGAACAAGACTTAGAAATATTGGACAGATTAGTTGAATGGTTACGAGTCAATAAACCCAAGCAGGGCTTAGATCTATAGACTGCCTGCATGAATGGGTGCGCGGTTAAATCTGCACCATTAAAAAAACTACACAAGCCTGTGAAACGGATCAATCTGGAATGACCTATATCTCCTTTGTAGTCTTAGCAAGTGACTACTAAATTGATGAGCTAGCTACACGCTCATCTACATAACTTGACGAGGATTTCTATATGGAGTGGTATTTGACAGCTCTCCAAAAGTACGCCGTTATAAGTGGACGAGCCCGACGTAGAGAGTATTGGTACTTTGTTCTATTTAACTTTCTGATTTCCCTTGGACTGGGTATTATTGATGGGGTCTTAGGCTTGACCATTGAGGGGGGGTTGGGGGTCCTGGGTGGCCTTTATTCACTGGCTGTATTTATTCCAGGCACTGCTGTTACAGTTAGACGACTTCACGATACAGGTCGTAGTGGATGGTGGCTTCTTCTGGTCTTAGTCCCTCTCATTGGCCCTTTGGTTGTGCTGTTTTTTCTGGTCGGTGATAGCCAACCTGGAACCAATCAGTACGGCTAACAATATTGTCACGTTTGGCCTATATCGCGATATAGTCGCTTAAAAAAGTTGCGTACGCTTGGTGTACGCAACTTTTTTTGGTCAACTTTGAGATGTCAGAACTTATATCAAATTCGGTTGAAAGTGGTGTTACACGCTTAATAAACGTGTATAACACCACAGATCCAATAGAAGTACCCAATGAGAACAAAGCTTACGCCCTGGATAGTTTAAACTAGGGACGCGATCGCTTCACCCGTCGATACTTAACATGAAGACGGAAGCCCAATAATAGAAGGACTCTGATACGAATGCACCTAGAAATTCTTGTGCTTCGGGAGACATAAGTTATGCAAGTTTCATCAGGAGCAACAGTGGACAAACAACGGAAAAAACGATCTGTCTAAACCTTCGCGGCATGCAAAATTGCTCTATGCAGGGGTGGAAACCCTTTAGATACTACAAAGGATCGCTACATGTTGTTGCTTCAATTCAGCACCTCTCATTACTGTCGTAAAGCTCGTTTGGCCTTGGGTTATAAGGGTATCTCCTACCGGGTTGAGAACTTAACTCCAGGCATCCATGCCTTGAAGCTACGACCCCTCACGGGATTAACCACAACGCCAGTACTGCTCCCCGAAGTGCCGGGAGAGGTCGAGGCGATCGCCGACTCCACCCACATCCTCACCTTCCTCGATCGCTACCAACCTGACCCACCGCTATTCCCAACGGAACCAAACCTGCGCAATGAAGTCAATTTGCTAGAAGATTGGCTCGACGAAAGTATTGGAGTGGCCACGCGGTTTGTGTACTACGACTACCGATCTGGAGAAGGTAAAGCACTCGATCCATCCCTGGCGAGCCAGGCCGTTATTCAGATAGTGCGCAAGCAGTATGGCATGACCCCAGCGCGGGTCACGTTGGCGAGCGATCGCCTTGCCAACGCCCTCGACGCACTCCAACGGTGGGAGAAAGCGTATCTAGTAGGCGATCGCTTCACCGCAGCCGACCTCACCGCAGCCGCTCTACTCAGCCCTTTGGCCCGATTACCTTACTATCGTCAGAACTACCCTTGGCTGTTTGCGCGTATCATCGAAGTGCATGAACGCTGCCATGAACCCCTTCCCCCTGGATTAGAAACCGATTCTCTATCCGTCTAATTGCGCTATGTCTAAAGCCACTGCTTCTCGCCTTTGCCTATCCCTCCTCGGTTTATCGATTGCCCTTCCCCTCACGCCAGCAGTGGCCCTGCCACCCCCAGACGATATTCCCGAAGAAGTGTTACGGACACAAATTGTGCTGGAGGGGCGATCGCCTGAAGATGGCGAATTGCTCTCCGCCCGTGAGTACGCCGAACAGGATGCGGCAACAGATGCTAACCTCAATGCTCCCGGCATTGTTACCGGGCAGATTGCACAACTCGTCACGCTGCTGCGTATTCGTAAAGCATTGCGATTCGTGTTGCCAATCATTCCCTAAAACAGGCCGTGTTTCCAATATGTGGTTGTGAAGCAGTTGCTAGCTCCCTTTCCACAACCAACGATGCGTCTATAGCGCGGTGCAAATTCTTTACAACGCTTTGCGCTCGAATCAGTCACGGTTGCTTTTGTGAGAGCCACGCGGAGCGCAGCTCTCGCAAAAACAACCAGATTTTAAGCACTTAAAAAGCACTGTAAGTACCCAGGAATGGGGGGTGTGGTATTGCACATCCTATCCCCTGTGTACTTGACGTGCTTGCATACTGCTCTATTGATTGCATGTATCTGAATGTGTAACGAGAGCCATGCAGCTCAAATGACTGGTTAAGGTGAAATCGGAGTACATCACTCCTGCCCCTTAGTCGATCTAACGCATTCATCAAAAGGAATTGAAACGATGGTACGCCGTGGACTTCCTGTTGCTCGCTGGCCCCAAGCTTCTGCTCTGTTGTTGTCGCTAACCCTGCTGGTAGGGGGTGTTGCCGAAGCCCCAGAAGCTTTTGCCAACCCTAACCTCACAACCTCTTCACCTCCAGCTATCGGTGACACGTCCCACATTCCTCCCCAAATGCTCGTAAACCGGGTACTACGCACCGCTTCCCGCGACATTGGATTAGCGCGCCGAAACCTACAAATTCAGCGCTTTAGCCGGGAAACCTGGACGGATGGATGTTTGGGTTTAGGTGGCCCAGCAGAACTATGCCTGGCAGCGACGGTAGAAGGTTGGCAGATGGAAGTCACCAACGGCGAACGGAGCTGGTTCTATCGCACCGATGCAAGCGGCCAGACCATCCGCCGGGTTGAGCGGCCTGATGTATTGCCGCCTTCGGTGCGCGATCGCCTTCTCGCTGAAGCTGCCCGCCAACTCAACGTTCCCGTATCGGAGCTGGGCGTGCTCTCTTCAGAGCCCCGTACCTGGGATGGTTGTATGGGCATCGTTATTTCAGCCGCGCAGGTGTGCCAGGACATGGGCATTTTAGGGTGGCGTGCTCAGGTTCAACGGGGTGAAGCCACCGCAACAGCCCCCACCTGGGTCTTCCATCTCAACAGCGATGGCACCGATGTGCGATTAAATCCACGACCTGAAGACCCAAGCACCAGAGCCATTCCGACCAAGATGAACAGTGCTGAGTTGCAAGTCTGGTTAGATACCCAGGATCGCCGTAACATCAACACTGGGGCGGTACAGGAGCGAATTCCCACAGAAGCGCTAGTCACATGGCTGCGGGAACACTGGCAGCAGGGCAGTGACCCCGCTGAGGTACAGGCTGCCCTGCAAGCGGCAGATTGGCAAAGCGGTCCCGAAGATTTTCAGGTCATGGATTTGAATGGGGATGGTCGGGATGAGTGGCTCTTGACCATTCGTCTTGACCCCAATCCGTTGCCCTGGGGACGGTCAGGAGATTTCTGGATCATTGGTGATAGCGATCGCCTCCTCCACCGCTTCTTTGAGCCCGAAGATTACTTCCGGGCTAGCTCAGAGGAAAACCCCATTCCCCTCTCACGGGAGTTCTCCTTGAGTGCGCCTCAAATCGTCGCGCTTCAAGACTACACCGGGGATGGAGCCCCCGAAATTCTGCTACAACGCCAGATGTGCGGGGCTCACACCTGTACTCAGAGCTACACCGTCTTGAGCTACCGAGATGGAGCCATTCACTCCTTGATCTCCCAAGCGCCTTCGTTGGAAACAGAAGGTCTTTCCGTTGTCATGCCCGCTTCTGAAGTGCGCCCTTCCCGAGATGAGAACGGAGATGGTCGCCCTGACCTGGTGCTTCATGGCGGGGTGATCAGCAGTGCAGGAGCGGGATTGCAGCGCCCTCGCATGGAAGTTTGGTCCTGGAATGGTACTGGCATGACCCATTACGACACCTACTGGGACTACAGCGACTATCGGTTCCATTTGCTGTATGAGGCAAACTACCGTATGGCTCAAGGTGGGCGTGAGCGAGCGAGCGCCCTCTACCGCCAGGTGATTGATGACGAGTCGTTGCGCAATGACCTCTGGTGGAATACATCCGGGAGTGTTTACGATAGCAGTCGTCAGTTTGCTGCCTTCCGCTTAATGATGATGGGGATGATGGCGGGCGATCGCCATGAAGTCGATACCTGGCAGGGCTGGCTGTGGCTCACCTACCCCGACGCTCCCATCACCGAAGCTGCTCGTCAAGCGGCCGAGCTGTGGAATAACGGGTCTTCTCTGGAGGCGGCCTGTACCGCTGCTCACGATTACCTGACGCCTCTGGATAAACCCGAAGATGACCCTGTAGCCTCCGATGGCCCTACAGGCCCACTTCGGTACATGGGCTATGGCAATCCTGAATTAAAGGGCTCAGATGTTTGTCCCTTAGACTTGGTGCGAGGAACGACGCCCTAACCATCGCTCAAGTACGTAGGCGTAATTAACCCCAAAGTGCTGCGCCACCCCCAATGCGAGTGGCGCAGCACTTTGGGGTTTATGGTTACAGGACTTACGCATTTGTGTTGTAGGTGGGGTGCGAAGCACCCCACCTACAACACAAATACACTACAGATAGCGGGCTTGCGTAAGTCCTGGGTTAACTGAGTTGAGTGACTTTTGTTGGACGAGCTGCAAAAGGTTCTTGACGAGAGCCTTTTGCAGCTCGTCAGCTTTCTCAGTTGCGTCCGCTTTGCCGCTCACGAATCACAGTACTGGCTGTAAATTAAAGCGTTAGAAACAACTGAAATTCTACTTTTTCCAACCTTCCCACCAATGGCTCAATCTGCCCCCCCAGACAAACCGCAATCTGGCATCCGAGGCAAAGGGACGTTAGCCCTTCTGGCAACATTTCTAGCTTCCCTTTGGGTTCCCTGGCTCTTGAGTCTTGTGAGCTGCTTTCTCAGCCTGTGGATTGTCATTCCGGCTCCCACATTTTCCTTGCTGCCCCTAGGAGTGGGAACGCCAGAAGTCAGCCCCTGGTTAGTTGTTGTGAATGCGATCGCCCTGCTGCTCGTAGCACTGCGGCTCCAATCGAGCTGGATATATGGCGTCGCCCTAGGAGTAAGCCTGCTGGGTCTGCTGCTCAGCCTATTGCCTCTAATCCAGTTCCCAGCCGCCAATGCTCGCATTGCGACAGCGATGGAAGCCGAATTTGGGGCAGCGGTGCTGACACCTCCCATTTCTCAGGTGTTGCGCTCCCATCCGTTCGTCTGGATCGATGCGTTTCGGGGGATTCGGGTGCCAGAAGTTCGCGTAGATCGAGGTATTCCGTTTGCCACTGTGGATGGGGTTAAATTAACCCTTAATCTCTATCGCCCTTCGACAGTGGGGCTGCACCCGGCGATCGCTGTCATTTACGGAGGAGCCTGGCAAGCTGGCACACCTGCCAATGACGAAACCTTTAGCCGTTATATGGCCGCTCAGGGTTATACAGTGGTGGCTCTGGATTACCGCCATGCGCCACAATTCCGCTATCCAGCACAGCTCGAAGATGTGCGAACGGCATTGTCATTCATTCAGACCCAGGCAGAAGCATTTGAAATCGATCGCCAGCGCATTGCCCTGTTGGGGCGATCGGCAGGTGCACATCTGGCCTCTCTGCTAGCTTATGGGCAAAGTCCTCTACCGATTCGAGCGATCGTCAACTACTACGGGCCAACAAACCTGATCGAGGGCTATACTGACCCACCGGTGCCGGACCCAATCAACACTTGCGCCATCTTGGAAGCGTTTTTGGGGGGCAACCCCGATCAAGTGCCACAAATTTATCAGGAGGCCTCTCCCGTCAATCACATTTCACCCAACCTGCCTCCCTCGCTGCTCGTCTACCCAAGCCGCGATCACATCGTTCTTCCCAGGTTTGGACGGCAGCTCCATGAGAAACTGCAAGCATCGGGAAACCAGGCTGCTCTGCTCGAAATCCCCTGGGCAGAACATGCCTTTGACGCCGTTTTCAATGGTGTGAGCAATCAGCTTGCCCTATACTACACAGAGCGATTTCTTGCCTGGGCATTAAGGGAACTGCCATGACGCAGCTAAAAGATGCCGTTGTGCTGATTACAGGAGCGACGGGTGGCTTTGGGCAGGAGATTACTCGACAGTTACTTATGGCAGGAAGTCGGCTCATTTTGGCGGATCTGGATGGGGCAAAGCTGGAGCAGCTAGCCGCCATGCAGTCCAGTATTTCGGCGGGAAAAGTGCTGGCTTGTGTAGCAGCAGAGCTCTCCACAGTTGAGGGCTGTGAGCTGCTCTACAAACAGGTTCAAGCACTTAACACATCAATTGATATTTTGATTAACAATGCGGGGATTGCGGTGTTTGGTCGCATGGACGAAGTACCCCGTGACCAATGGGAACGGCTGATGCAGATTAATCTTCTGGCTCCCATGCGACTGAGCAGCTTATTTGTTCCAGAGATGATTGCGCGGCGATCGGGGCATATTGTCAACATTTCATCAGCGGCGGGTTGGGTGGCGATCGCAGGTCTCACACACTATGCCACCAGCAAGTTTGGACTACGGGGCTTTAGTGAAGGACTGCAGGCTGAAGTGAAACCTTACAACGTTCGGGTAACAGCCGTTTATCCATTTTTTAGTCGTACTCCTATTCTGCAATCCAAGCGTTATGGCAGCTTACAAGAAAAAGCTAAGGGCATTCCAGATAACTTAATTACAGATCCGGCTGTCGTGATACGTCATACAATTCGGGCAATTGAACGCAATCAACTGCACGTCTTTCCCGATCGCACGGCATACATCCTTCATCTACTCAAACGTTTTGCTCCCTGGCTGCTCAAATCGTTGTAGGCTTCGCGAAGCGCACGAAAAACAACTTTCAAAACAAGCCCTAGACTGGATGAATAGCAGACATCATCGGAGGATACGTTGTGTTGCAGAGCGATCGCCCCAGGGTAACGCCCCAGGCCGTTGACCGAACCGATCGACACCTTATCCTGGGAGCCGGATTTGTGGGGCTGGGCATGGCTCAGGCACTTCAAGCGGCTGGAATTGCTTATGATCAGGTCGATGCCAGCGATCAAATTGGTGGTAACTGGTATCACGGCGTTTATCAAACCGCACATATTATTTCATCGCGGAAGGTGACTCAATTTACGCACTTTCCTATGCCCGCCGATTATCCTGATTTTCCCAGTGCTACACAAATGCGGGATTATCTGAATGCCTTTGCGGATCACTTTAATTTACGTCCCTCCATTGAATTAAACTGTGCCGTTCAAGCGGTGCAACCCGTCGAGAACAATTACTGGCACGTCACATTTGCGAACGGAGAACAGCGAATTTACAAAGGTGTATTACTCTGCAACGGGCATCATTGGGATAAACGCTTTCCACAATTTCAAGGCAAATTTAATGGCGAAATTATTCACTCCAAAGATTACAAACATCCAGACCAACTCCGAGAAAAACGGGTACTGGTAATTGGTGGAGGTAACTCTGCCTGTGATATTGCGGCAGAAGCCGGTCGTGTTGGGGCAAAGTCGGTCTTAAGTCTGCGCGAATCTGTCTGGTTTTTGCCCAAAACCTTTGCCGGAAACCCAATCACCGATTTGATTCAGGGGTGGATGCCAGAATCGCTGCAACGCCTGATTGCCTACGGCATTATTCGTCTCACCTTTGGTAAACATGAGGACTATGGTTTAGCCAAACCCACTTACCGCATCTTTGAAAAACACCCCACCCTGAACAACGAAGTGCCCTATTACATTCAACATGGGCGCATCCACCCGAAACCAGCGGTACGAGAACTCAAAGGGGACATTGTTGAATTCGTTGATGGGAGCTGCGAAGCCTTTGATTTAATTGTCTGTGCTACCGGGTTTCATGTTTCCTATCCCTTTCTACCGCCTGCCCTGCAGCGTACTGAGGGGGCGATCGTTCAATGTTATGGCAGCTGCTTTTTAGACGACTACAAGGGAATTTATTACATCGGCTGGGGTCAGGCACGGGGCGGTGTTGGCTCTCTGATCGCAGCCTATGGGCCCTTTTTTGCCCGCTGTCTCAAACTCCAGGATGAAATTCAGGTACCGCTGGGTCTGGTTTTCAAGGAAATGGGCATGCAGCTTCCCAAAACACACCTTTCCGATCCACATGCTGCTTTTCGCCAGCTGAAGCTTGCCAGCCTGGGGTTTGGCTGGCTCACTTATAAAGCACATCAGGTCGATCGCCAGTACCCCAATTTTCAAAACACGATCTAACATTAGTTCGGACAGTTTTTCTGAAACCCTTGATTTTGCGTGCGCGAAGCGCACGCAAAATCAAGGGTTTCAGAAAAACTGTCCAGAGTATTGATCTAATATACTCTTCGCCATTTTAGGAGATTTCTGAGAAACAATATCCCCATTATTTGGAAAAAAGGCGCGGCTTCGCCGCGCCTTTTTTCCAAATAATGGGGAAGCTCTTATCTGGAAACCTCCTTAGTTAGGAGAAGAAAGTGCTTTGTACTCTCTTCTCCTAACCAAAGTGCTATTGCTATATGAAATCCAATTTCACAATAAGTCATGCACCACTTCCAATGGGATGAGATAGAAAGACTCTCGTATCCCATCCCATTGAGAAATCCAATATTTGGCTTAGCTTAATTGTTGAATATAGCGCATCAGATCGTTATCCCGGTTGAGCCAGCCTTGTAAAAACACTCGTTGACTGGGGTCCCGGTTGACTCGACGGTAGCGATAGTCGATCCGGAGTTGTGGGTAGCGAAGACCCAAATCAGCATGGTTGCATTGACCCAAAGCTGTTTGAGTGCGGGGGCCAAAAACGCGATCGACCGGGACGCGCAATAATTCTTGCAGGAACAGTGTGGCTCCACCAACACCAAAGTTCACAGCCGTATCGAAATGGGCGATCGCCAACGGTCGCGCCATCGCCTCACAACGAGCAGGCTTCCAATACATATTCTCGTAAATCTCGCGCACTTCGGCATCTGTGATGAACCGCACACTCTGCCGGGGTAGGCCTTTCCGCGCGCGATAATCCCGATAGGTCGCTGTGGTAATGCCCTTATTCGTTTCACCCCCATGATCAGCGGGGTGATTCACATACCCTCCCTCCCACCTGAGGGTAAAGCGAAGGGCTTCTTCAAACAGAGAGCGAGATGGTGGGGGCAGAGGCGGGGAAGATGGAATTGCCTTCAGGAGCAGGCCCGCCGCTCGGGGAGAAAGTTCGTCAGCGAGAAGCCCAAAACGATAGCAGAAGGCCGTGTAGGCCGATGCTGTATCAGCCCGCCAGATCCCGTCAGCGTTACCCAGCAGAAACCCTAACCGCCGTAACGCTGACTGAATTGACTGCACCACGGAACGCTCATCCCGCAGGCTGGAAAGAGGATAACTGATGGTGTCGCGGGCGATCGCCGCCAAACTCAGTTCCGGCATAGGTCACAACACGAAGTTGACTGATCGTTATTAGGGTTATAGTGCACGGGCAAGCCTCAATCAATACAGACACCCCATCCTGAGATCCAGCATTAGGTATTTATATTGCGTGAACAAAGCCCAGCCAATAAAACACGACATCCTAGACTGTCATACAAAGTCAGTTTATCCCCCAGGAAGGAGTTGATGGTTTGGAGGAAACCCACAAACCATCAACTCCAGATCAGGTGGTGTACTCCGCATTGATGCGAACGTAATCGTAGCTGAGATCACATCCCCAGGCAACGCCCTGCCCCGGCCCACCCCCCAGGTGAATGGAGATGAGAACCGTGTCGTCTTTTAAATACGCACCAGTAGCCGCCTGTTTCAGATACGCACTGGCGGCAGGGCGATCGAAGGACAGCGGTTGACCATGCTCCATCATCAGAAAATCGCCCAGTTTAATCCGCAGGTTACTCTGGTCAAACGGCACCCCGGCCCGCCCAGCAGCAGCGGCAATCCGGCCCCAGTTAGGGTCACGGCCAAACACGGCAGATTTGAGTAAGGAAGACCCAGCTACAGTCCGAGCAACCTGGCGAGCAGCGGCATCATCGGGAGCCCCTTCGACACGGATCTCGATCAGGCAGGTGGCCCCTTCGCCGTCACGGGCGATCGCCTTGGCCAAATGAGTACACACCTCCGTCAGCATTGCTTCCAGCTTTTCTGCTTCTGGGCTCATTTCCGTGATGGCCGAGGTGCGTGACTCGCCATTGGCCAGAGCCAGTAGGGTATCGTTGGTGCTGGTGTCCCCATCCACGGTGATCTGGTTGAAGCTGCGATCGGCAGCACGGCTCACCATCTGTTGCCATAGGGGGGGCGAAACGGCTGCGTCGCAGGTCACGAAGGCTAACATTGTTGCCATGTTCGGGTGAATCATTCCCGACCCCTTCGAAATGCCACCAATCCGTACAGGGCGGCCTTCCAGCGTGGTTTCGAGGGCAATGGATTTGGTTACCAGGTCTGTGGTAGTAATGGCACGGGCAGCATCCTCGCCCCCCTGATCCGAACAGGCCCCCACTAATTTGGGAACGCCAGCCCGCAGCGCATCCATCTTAATCTGCTGACCAATCACCCCCGTTGAGGCCACCAGCACCGACTCCGATGGAACCCCGATCGCTGATGCCACAAGCTGAGCACTTTCCAGAGCATTGGCCCAACCCTGAGCCCCGGTAGCCGCATTAGCCTGACCTGCGTTGCAAAGGATGGCATGGGCGGCAGGTTTTTGTTCCAGGCGTTGCTGACAATAGTCCACACAGGCTGCGCGCACATGGCTGGTGGTGAAGACTCCGGCGGCGATCGCCTCCGCCTCTGACCAGATCAGGGCCAGATCTGGTGCTCCCGATGGCTTCAATCCGGCGGCGATCCCCCCTGCTTTAAATCCTTTAGGAGCCGTTACACTCCCCTCAATGGCGTACCACTCTGTCATGCAGTCCTCCAGCGTTTGCTGATGCGCGATAGCTCAGTTCCAAATGTGAAGCCTAGTTTAGCCAATCTTGGGAACCGCAACGCTGTCCTTAAGCAATTGACAAAAAAGAGCACTCCTCAGGGGTTGTATGCATAACACACATAACCTCTGAGGAATGCCCGGAAAAAGCAGAAAGCGCCCGGCAATGCCGGGCGCTTTCTGCGGTTAAAACCCTAAAACCCTTAGCTCATCGTGGAGCTGCTGCGGTCGTAGTTCTTGCTAAAGGTGGGATGGGGCTTACCTTGAATGCTGTTCCAGTAATCGTGGGTGTCATCAATGCCGATTTCTGCAGCGGCACGATTCAGCATGGACTGCTGGCGGTTCTTCACCATATGGTGATGGCGGGACAGCAGGGCACGGGCCTGATCGTGGGTCGACATAACGCTCTCTCCTTGAGTGATGGTCTTGCTGAATTTGCTTTGCTCTATCACTATAACAATGATTTTCTGTATAGACGACTACAAAACTCTTTATTATGAGTATTTTTAATAATTATTTACATTTGGGTAAAAATGAATAATCTCTTGCCTCCCGTCCCCGCTAATGAGTAAGCTCAGCTTCAGACGTTTAGACAATCCAAAAGGCCAAAAGGCTGATTTTCTGTGGGTTTTGCCCACAAAACATGCTTTTTTGAAACCCTCTTTTATACAGATTTAGGAGCGTGACGCTGTGGCAGTTCAGGAAAAAAACGCGGAAGTCGGCAAGTTAACCTGGTTTTACCGGGAGGCTGAGCCTGACAGTCCTCGCGATAAGCCTCCCGTACTGTTGCTGCATGGATTAGTGGCCCAGAGCTATAGCTGGCGTGAGGTGTTGAAAGCTCTGGAAGATCAGGGGTTCCGGGCGATCGCCCCCGACTGGATCGGCTCCGGTTTCTCTATCAAACCCGATCGCCGCGATTTTGCTTACACCCCCGACGCTTTTATCAGCGCCCTTGATGATTTTTTAAATTCTCTAAACCTTTCTCAGATTTCTCTGGTAGCTCAGGGCTTTTTGGGGTCGGTTGGGGTGCAGTACGCCCTGCGTCATCCCGAACGGGTGGATCGTCTGGCAATTCTCAACACACCGCTGCAATCCACCGATAAACTTCCCTGGAAGATGAAACAACTGGGCGTCCCCCTGATGGGAGACATGATGACCCAGGACCCCCTACTGGTGGATCGCACCCTGGAGGGTGGCGGCGGTTATCGCGTCGAGGATGCCGACCTGGACGTGTACCGTCGGCCCTTCCTGAAAAGCTCGGATGCAGGCCGTGCTCTATTTGCCACCGTGCAGAATTTGAAACTCAAGGATGTGACCGCTGAAATCGAAGCGGGCTTGGCCCAGTGGAAGCAACCCTTGTTGTTGGGATGGGGCGATCGCGATCCCTGGCTTCCAGTCGCCCAGGCAAAGGCGCTAGCTCAACGTCTTTCAGGAGTAGATCTCGTGACTTGGGAAGAGGTCGGTCACTATCCCCAGGAGGACTGGCCCGAAAAGGTCAGCGAAACTCTGATTAACTTCTTGCGGCGGCAGGCTTAAGCGACACATCCTCAGGCGAGAACACCCGATACGTGCATCATGGCTGCTGTAAAGCTGCACAGGAGAGGCGCTACGCCCCACATCCTGTGCAGCTTTATGTGGTTTGGTCGTAATTGGCTGGGGTTGTGATTCTGACAAAAACCACACCCCAGCCAATTACCTGGGTTAAATAGCAATGGATTTTAGAGTGCTTAACGCTTCACACCCACAGGATGTTTGCGAGCGCAGCCGTTGCTTCACCTGCTGCTCTAGGGCGTGGCGTAGCTCACCGTGAGCTATGCCTGTACCAGCCAGGCTGTGCTGTTTCTGAAATAACTCAACAGCATGAGCCGTTGCAGCATTGTAAAAGCCGTTCAGGGGAAGTTGCGTTTGCACCACCAGATTTAAGCTGTGTTGCAAATTACGAATCAATTGACGGGCGCGTTCTTGCGTCGCGCGATCGAGTTGCCCACTCGGAACCAGTTGATAATCTTGTTGAAATAACTGAATTGCGTTGGTGAAAACCTGATCAGGTAGATCCTCTGTATTACAAGCCAGCTCGGATATCGGTGCAGCGGGTAAATATCCTAAACCCTGTAACACAGCGCGAAACTGATGTAGCGAGTAGGCCGTTCCCATACCTTGTCTCCCCGGCCTTTTCGGTGCCGTTTTTAAGAACGTATTGACTGAGATATGTGCAATGGGGGATGTCATCGTTTCTAGCCGAGGTTAATCAGGCCAATCGGCCCACAGGACCCAAGGACAGGTGAATTGCTATATCCCTACGTTACGAATCTGATGCGGCTCCTGCCTCATGCAAACGTCTCACCCGACAGTATGATTCTGAAAATTCTTCCTGGAATTGCGATCGGCCGTACTGTAGACCACATACCTTTGGGTTGTATTCGCGTTTGCTTCGCATAAAGTGGGGATATGGGTAGTCGGCGATCGCCCAACATCCGATATGCTTACACCATCGCTCAATATATGCCTGAGGCATAGATTCAGCCACTTCTGCCAATACCACCTTTGCCTCGCGCTTTACCCTTACTGACGCCTGAATTTGGTCCTATGTCAACTATGTTCGATCTGCTCGTGAAAGGTGGCCCGGTAATGATCCCCCTGATGGGGTTTTCAGTCTTTACCATTTCTACGGGCTTGGAGCGAGCCTGGTTTTGGTGTCGTCTCTTACGCCAGGAAGATCGGATTGTCCATGATGTTCTAGAAGCAGCCCGTACCAACCTCACCACAGCTCGGGAGATTGCTGAACAAGCCCGCGACTTGCCCATTGGTCGCTTCCTTCTGGCCCCCCTGAGCCTGCGTCAGCCCACCCCCGAAACCTTTCGGCTAGCAATGGAAGCAGCCGGAGACAAGGAATTTGTCAAGATGCAGAAAGGGGATAAGTTTCTAGAAACCACGATTGGAGTTGCGCCACTGCTGGGTCTGTTAGGAACCGTCACTGGGCTTATTGCCACTTTTGGCAGCTTAAACATTGGTGGCACTGGTACTACAGATCAGGCCACCAAAGCTGCAGCGGGCATTGGGGAAGCCCTGATTACGACCGCTGCAGGAATGATCATTGCCATTATTGCCCTGCTCATCTTCCGGGTTTTGGTAGGTCTCCAGTCCAGCCAGATGGATTATTTTTCGGAAGTGGGCAACGAGTTGGAACTGATTTACCGGCAGGTGTGGTATGAACCCTCACTGATTGCTGACGATCGCGGCACTCCTGACCAACCCATGGAACGGGAAACCCTTACACGATTTTAGGACAGGGCACTTCCATGGGTTTTCGCAAACGACGACGTGCCACCATGCCAGAGCTGAATCTGGTGCCCATGATGGACGTGTTGATGACGGTTCTCACCTTTTTCATTATCGTATCTATGACCTTAAGTCTTGATCAGGGAGTTGAGGTGACGCTACCCAGCAACCAACCACAGCCAGCCGTAGAGGAGCCACCTCCCTCGGTGCTGATCGTTGAGATGGATAGTGAAGGGCAGTTCTCTATGGAAGGGGAGACCTTGGAGAAAGCACAGTTATTAGGGCGATTGCGCTTTTTCTTACAACAGGATGAGAAAGCTCAGGTGGTCTTTCAGGCCAATCCCTCTCTCCCCTACGAGCAGGTCTTGCAAACCCTGACCGAACTCAAGCAAGTGGGGGGCGATCGCATCTCCCTCGCCATCGAATAATTCTCGTAACGAGGCCAGCCCTATGGCATTTCGCAAACGCCAGCGTGCCCCCATGCCCGAGCTGAATCTGGTGCCCATGATGGACGTGTTGATGACGGTTCTCACTTTTTTCATCATCGTGTCCATGACCCTACGCAGCCAGCAAATGACGAGCATCAACTTACCCGGGGTCAAGTCTGAAAATGAATTCGTGGAAAATGTGGATACTACAGCCCCGGCTCTGGTCGTGGGCTTAGATGCTAACGGCCAGCTTTTACTAGCAGAAAAACCGGCTTCCGTGGAACAGTTAGCCCAGGCCATGACTGACCACTACACCCAATATCCAGATGGAGTAGTTCTGTTGAAGGCCGATCGCACATTAGATTTTCGGCAGGTGTCGCAAACCCTGAAAATGATGCGAGATATTGGGGGCGATCGCGTTTCGCTAGCGATTGGCAAGGAAGGATCGTAATAGCGGCTATTATGCCCATTCCAGCCTATATCAGATAGACGCATGAACCGTTGCGCAAAGAAGCTACGCAACAATTTAACCTCGGTTCGGGATAAGCTGAAGTGCTCATTTTGGCGTGCACTATGTGACGCCAAAATGAGCCTTTTCGAGTGCCGCGCGTTGCGCGGCACTCGAAAAGGCCCTTAACCCGAACTCAGGTAATTTATACAGAAAGGCTAATAGACCTCCTCCGTGAATTGGCTTTGGGGGTGTGAATCGTTGCGCAAAGAAGCTACGCAACGGTTCACACAGGAGGTCTAATGTGTAATTGGCCGTGATGAGTTGATTCGCTCTCCAAAATGAGACATTCACCCAATCGGGTGAAGGGAGGCTTGAAGTATCCCTGTAGCATGGTGCCAAGCCTGCAATATTTGCCAAAGGGAGGCAAAAAACATGCTCAAGCAAGACGGCATCTCCACCATTCTGACCGCACCCGCTCAGGGCGCGAGCCGTGGCATGAAAGGTGCTTCCCAGCAGGTGCGCCAATATGACATTACCCCACCCCCTGTCGCAATTTATATGGGTAACGTTTGGCGGCAACTAAAACTAGCTTTTACTTTTAAAAGCCCAGGGGCCGCGCCAATTCCCGCTGTAGTAGCACCTCCAGCAGCCCGAGCCCTGACCCCCGATTTTTTCCAACGGTTCCCCCGATGCTGTGGGTTGAACTTTTTTGCTTCGGTCAGCATTCTAAATCCATCGTGCAGGTTGGGATAGCTCAACGTTTGAGACATTCCTGCTGAACTGCATAGCCCTCTAGGGGGCAA
The DNA here is from genome assembly GCF_039962325.1 of Leptolyngbya sp. PL-A3. NCBI lineage: Bacteria > Bacillati > Cyanobacteriota > Cyanophyceae > Leptolyngbyales > Leptolyngbyaceae > Leptolyngbya > Leptolyngbya sp. PL-A3. The sequence goes on along the minus strand of NZ_JAMPLB010000009.1, from coordinate 40,664 downwards.
CCGCCGATGCGATTCGTCTGACGGAGCAACGTCCTCACCAATGGGGTCGGGACGTTCAGGAAGTTTCCGTTCCGTTTCGTAACCCCTGTGCCGGTTGCCCCCGTTTATGTTGAGCCATTGACTTGGGCATACCCCGCCCGGGCAGGCAACCACAGGGTTTGGCCTCACCGTCTGAGCATTCCAGCAACAGCTCGGATTGCTCTGGGACTTCGCTGTGCCCGTGTTGAGGCCGCCATCACTTTTTTATCAGCGCATTGCGTTTTGTTTTGCATGCCCTACAACATTGCCAAGGACTTACTGTCATGTTTACCAAACCCTCCAAACTTGAACGCTATCGGGAATTAGAACTGATTCCGGCTGAGTTGTACCCGGACTCCTATGGTTGGAAAAGCTGGAGTGTAATTCGAGCGATCGCCCGATGGATTGCCGACGTCACCCTCAACAGCAGAGAACCCCGCATCTTCCGCGGTATAGATGACGCCGGAGTGTTATATTGGCGCGTCCATGACCCCGTCACTCGCAGCTCGGCCCGCTTTTATGACGAAAGCGAAGTACGGAGCTGGTTGGAAGAACGTTACCATAACCGTCGCAACGCAACAGTACCCCTGCCAAATACAGCAGCGTCTCGGTTGGGTAGCGATCGCCTCTGGCATTAGCCATGGCTCAAAATGTTGATAATTCGTGCGCTTCCTGCACGAATTATCGACGCTCCAGCGCAACTTTATTCTGACTCTGCTTGCACAGTTAATAGGTTATGCACTTTACGCATAACAAATCTTTCCTTCCTAGGCAACCCTGCTATAGCAGGTGTCCAAGTAACAATATCCCTGTCATGCTAGAAAACGGCCTGCCTTAGGAGGGCTAGCACCCCCCTAGCAGTGATTTTTCGTGAGCATTGTTCACGAAAAACCTGTGTTTCCAGAAAATTTCTCGCTCAAAAGTGTCCTGTCCGTTGGGCACAACACCTGCACGGCTGGGGCGTTTCTTAAAGAAATTTTCTCACTGCGACCCAGTACATCGACTGCCTACCCGTTGATCCTTAACCCTGGTTATGACGTTACCATCGCATCCTTTAAACAACCCCGAATCCATGAAATCCAAGTGGATGTCTGAACTTGAAAGCTGTTTCCGGCTTGCGCTCCCTCTGGCTGCAGCCCAGCTCGCCCAATCTGCCACCGGATTTGTTGATACGGTCATGATGGGGATGCTGGGCAGTGAAGTTATTGCTGCCGGGGGATTAGGTGCAACCGTATTTATCTGTCTACTCCTCATTTCAACAGCCATCGTCTCTGCCGTCAGCCCCCTGGTAGCAGAAGCCTTTGGATCAGGTCGCAACGCTACCGTACAATCTGTCGTGCGGCAGGGATTATGGTTAGCGCTGTTGTTAGGCATCCCTGTCACTTTGCTGTTATGGAACATGGCCCCCATTTTGCGAGTTTTGGGTCAAGAAGAATCCGTCGCAGTTTTGGCTCAGGTTTATTTGCGGGCGATCGCCTGGGGTATAGTTCCCGGTCTACTGGTTGGGGTATTACGTAGTTTCGTCTCAGCCCTATCTCAGACGCGTCCTGTCATGGTCATCGTCATTTTGGGTACAGCGCTGAATGTTGTGGGCAACTACATCCTCATGTTTGGTAAGTTTGGCTTTCCGAAATTAGGGCTGGCGGGAATTGGTTATGCCAGTGCCGCTTCCTTCTGGGGCATGCTAGTCGCTCTGGTGATCTTTATCCTGACGAATCCAGTTTTCCAACCCTATCGGATATTCCATCGCTTAGGGCAGTGGGAACCTGCGATTTTTGGCAGCCTCGTGAAAATTGGCATTCCCATTGGCGTGCTGGCTATGGTGGAAGCAGGTTTATTTACCATCACCACGTTCCTGGTGGGGCAATTAGGAACGGTCGCCCTGGCTGCCCATCAAGTCGCCATTCAAACCGCTGCCATTACCTTTACTGTGCCCATGGGCATCTCCCTGGCAACGACTGTGCAGGTAGGTCAAAGGCTGGGCCAGCGAGATTTCCGGGGTGCTCGCATCAGTGGCTTTGTTGGCATTGGCCTCAGCATGGCGTTCATGCTCGTGATGGCCATTACCATCTGGACGATACCCACCACTATTGTTGACCTGTATCTCGACATTTACGAGGTGAGCAATACTCCTGTTGTTATGCAGGCAGAAGGCTTGCTAGCCGTTGCCGCTATGTTCCAACTGGTCGACGGTATCCAGGTTGCTGCCACAGGCGCGTTGCGAGGACTTCAAGATACTCGGGTTCCCATGCTCGTTGGCATTCTGTGCTACTGGGGCATCGGTCTGAGCAGCGGTTACTGGCTCGGTTTTCACCAACATATGGGTAGTGTCGGGCTCTGGTGGGGATTGGCGATCGGATTGGCCGGGGCTGCATTATTTTTAACCTGGCGGTTTTGGCGGATCAGTCGCCACCATGAGCGGCAGGCGATCGCCCAATCCTAAGTCTTTATCTGCATCTCCCAAAAGCGACAGGGCCGTTCTGTAGAAAGGCCCTGTCGCTACTCATATCTTGCAGCACAACCCTCAATTTTGCGTAGCCTCAGTTCGGGTTAAGGTTTTTTTCGAGTGCCGCGCTTCGCGCGGCACTCGAAAAAACCCATTATTGCGTACACTTCGCGCACGCAAAATTGAGGGTTGTGGTTTGAGCAAGGTGAGGTAAGTGTATATAAGCCTTGTGGAATTAATCTAGCGATCGCTCCCCCACTTCCATGTGGGCAATCCGTTCGCGGATTTCTAATTTGGCGACGGCAAAATGATTTCGTAATCGTTCTAATTCAATTTCCAGATTGCTTTGTTTGTCCTGGGCTTCTTGCAATTCTTGCACTAACGACAAATATCCAGGTGAGCCTTTCAGCTCCAGAATTTGGGCTTCTCGCTGGCGATCGTTTTTCAAATCCATATCAAACGCAACGGTGTATTTGATGTTAGCGTCCATATCAGCGAGTGCCACTCTGAGTTCGCGCACTTGCTGCGTCTGTAGGAGAAGAGAGCGTTGAGCTTGGGCGATCGCCTCTGGATACTCGTTCAGTTGCATAGCCAGCACTTCTATAAATCGAATCTACTTACATCTTGCACCAAAACTGAAAACCATCATTTCTCCACCTTAAAGCGGCAACAGAATCAAGGGTGTTATTGAATGGAGCTCTGAGATGGGATGTAGAACTGCAACACATACCATCCCAAAGCTCCATTCAGCAATGGGAAATCAAGGGTAGCAGGACGACTAGGAAAATATTGCTATGTTTCATGATTTCGGCAAATTGAAGTATTTAAATTTTATGGTATCTAGAAAACAAAAAGAGGTGATTGAGCAAACTAAAACAACTATTCTAAATATCGTAAAAACAACTATCTTTTAGTAAATATGAGAATTAGAAAAGAACAAAATTGCAAACTATCCTAAGTATTTGAAATCAATCTAGTACAGCAAAACGAAAGTTTTGTAGGGAGTGAAGGGGTAGAACCCCTTCTTGGGGGGACAGCCCCCAAACCCCCATGTTGCAAAATTTGGTGTTTGCAACACTAGGCTTAGATTGATTTCAAATACTTAGGACAGTGAAAATAGATTATTTTTGAGAAGCAGAATGGAGTGCAGTTTTGCAAAACCTGCATCAAAAAGACATTAACGCTGTACAAGTGCTATGACGGCTTGAACAAGCTGTTCCGGATCGAGGGGTTTTGTAATGTGGCATTGAAAGCCTCGGGTTATTGCTTGCTCCCGATCATCCTCCCTCGCATAGGCAGTGAGAGCGATCGCCGGAATCTTTCCGCCCTGCACAGGTGGTAACGTCCGAATTTTGTCTATTAAAGAGTAACCATCCACTTCAGGCATACCAACGTCACTCACTAACACATGAGGTTGGAAGGTTTCTAAATTGGCTAATACATCTCCCGCCGAAACAACCGTTAACACCTCGGCTCCGTACTGGGTTAACAGGGTAGTTAGTAAGTCCCGGGCATCAGGGTCATCATCCACCGCAAGAACTCGTACCCCGCTTAAATTAAGTTCCTGCGTAGATGACCGGCTCGGCTCAGTCTTTCCCGGCTCTAGATTTAACAGGGGTAAACGAATGGTAAATGTAGAACCCATGCCTTCCCCCGGACTATCAGCCCAAATAGTTCCCCCATGAGCCTCAACCAACGAATACACAATCGCCAATCCCAACCCCAGACCTCCAAACTTGCGTGTTGTTGAGGCATCTTCCTGCCGGAAAGACTCAAAAATATGGGGTAAAAAGGTAGGATTGATCCCTTTGCCCGTGTCGGTGACCGTAATTTGGGCGTAGGAAGTCATGGGCAGTGAACTATGGGTTCTAGAATTTTGTGTGGGTTTCTCACCCATGAAGGACGTTCCATGACCCGTCACCCGCTCCAAACGAATATCAACCCGCCCGTTATTGGGAGTGAATTTGATGGCATTGGATAGCAAGTTCCACACAATCTGCTGAAGGCGGGCTGCATCTCCCGAGACCAGGCCAACCTGAGGTAAAACAGGATGCAGAAGGATCGATTTAGCGACGGCCGCTGACCTGACGGTATCAATAGCCGACTCAATCACAAACACCAGATCAATGGGGGTAGACTCCATGCTGAGCTTGCCCCGGAGGATTTTGGCAACATCTAGCAGATCATCAATCAATTGGGTCTGGAGTTTCGCGTTGCGCTCAATGGTAGCTAAAGCTTCAGTCGTTTTTGCCGGGTCGAATTTACGGTTCTGCATCAGCTTCGTCCAACCCAGGATGGGGTTGAGAGGCGATCGCAACTCATGGGAAAGAATCGCCAAAAATTCATCTTTGATGCGATTGGCACGTTCAGCGGCTTCTCGGGCCGCCTGCTCGCGTTCTAGCAGAGTACGTCGTTTAATCTCCAATTCCTTGTCATCGTGAATATCGGTGCAGGTCCCAAACCATTTGACCACCCTTCCCTTCTGGCACATGGGTAGACCTTGAACCAAATGCCAGCGATACATGCCGTCATAGCGGCGCAATCGATATTCAATTCGGTAATCCGAGGCCGTTTCGCAGCCTTTTGTCCAAAACTCCTGCACTGGGAGAAGGTCATCAGGATGAATCAGATCTCTCCAGCCAACTGTCAGAGCCGACTCCAGAGGTAATCCGGTATAATCAATCCACCGCTGATTGACATAATCGGTCACACCGTGGGCATCCGTTGTCCAAACAATTTGAGGAATGGTATTGGTAATGAATCGAAACTGTTCTTCTCGTTGCTGAAGTGCTTCTTCGATTTGTTTGCGATCGCTAATATCGTGATGAATTCCGGCCATGCGTAACGGATTGCCTCGCTCATCCCGCGTAACCACCTTTGCATAGTTGGCGATCCATTTCCATTCTCCAGATTTGGTCAACATCCGGTATTCAAATCTGTAAGGTGCAGAATCGTTTTGCAGGTGGGTATTCAGCCAATCGATCACCTCGGCTTTCTCGTCAGGGTGAATCAGCTGCTTCCAGGTGCTAAAGGTTTCTGGCAGTTCTCCCTTCTCATATCCCAACATTTCCAACCATCGTGGGCTCAAGTAATTTTCATTATTGACAATGTTCCAATCCCAAAAGCCTCCACCGGAACCTTCCAGAGCCATTTGCAGCCGTTCTTCACTTTCGCGCAGAGATTGTTCGGTCTGTTTGCGATCGGTAATATCTCGCCAGGTCGCAACATAGCCATCATCAAATTTAGCCACTCGAATATCAAATGCTTTGGTTAAGTGTTGGTGCCCAAACTGATCCTCATAGTTCAGGCTATCTTTAACCAGGGGTTTCCCAGTTTCTACCACCTGACAGTACTCTGCAAATAAGCCATTGCTCTGATGGGCTGGCAATAACTCACATAGCCCCTGGCTGAGATGCTGTTCCCGCGTCAGTTGAGTGGTGAGGCAAACGGCATCGTTTACATATTCGGCCTGAAAATCGACAATTTCTCCCGCTTCATTCCGCAGAGCACGGTAGATGGCAAAGCAATCCAACATATTCTCAACGGATGTGCGGAAGCGTTTTTCGCTATCTTGTAAAGCGGCAGCTGAACGTTTAATTTCCTCAGCGTTGGCAACCGCCTGATCGCGCATCTGCCGATAGCTTTGCACCAGCGACGTTACGTCTGTCACATCTTGAATCGAAAGCATCGCATAAAAGCTGTCATCATCATCCGCCGGAACTGCTGTGACCGTTGTGTGCTGGATACGGTTCTGGCCGTTCGCAAGCGTGGCAGGAATTAAATGTTTGTGGAGCTGCGAAGAAAAAATAGTAGGGGGGCCACCTGCGAAAATAGGCGCAAGCCGGTGGACATATAGGGGCTGGCTGAGATGCGGGAAAAATTCACGGATGGATCGTCCGAGAATGCGATCGCGCGAAATCTTCGTCCAATCCTCTAAACAACGATTCCAAAATATAACGCTGTAATCTGATTGCAGAACGCAGATACCGAGCGGAATTTGATCGAGCAAGCTGAAGCGATTTTGACTATCAGGCATCATATCAAATCATTCCTTTCCCTCAAGATTGAGAGAGCAGGCTAAGTTCCTCATCAATACGTCCAAGCAACTCACCGAAGGAAGACATTTCGAAAATTAGAATAATTTCACCCATAATCTCAAGCTGCTTAATTTCAAATTTAGTTTGTGCTAATAGAAAAACGGTATCGGCGTCAAATGAATAACTTGAGTTCAATAACCCTTCAATCGTATCTTCAAAATAGATAGGCAGCATGTAATCCATCTGTTGCTTCAGTAAATTGCTGATCGAACCCAAAACACCATTAATCACAATATTTCCCACTTCCGTGAGGGTTCCAATTTTGACCTCATCTAAATCAGGAGAATTCCGATCTTCACCCGTTAAAAGAGACACCAGGGCAGAAGCACTTTCTGTCGGAAAAACAAGCTCTGCACTACCACTAAAAACACCCGAAAAGTTTAGCCTGACGATGGAAAGGCAATGATTACTGAACCGGGCTACAACTTCTCGTTTCAGCGCCTCAGTAGTAAAAACCTTTAGAACTGGAACATTCAGAAAAATAGGAGATTCGACCATCTCATTCAGCATTCCAGCAGCACGTCCAACTCCGATGTTAATAAACTCCTGAAGTGCATCAAGCTGCTCCTCGGTAATTAATGGCATGAGCGATCGCTTCCTTATTTCTGTAAGAGCTGTCGAACGGTTTGACGAACTTCGTTTTCTTTAACAGGCTTGTTAATAAATCTCGCAGCTCCAAGCTCTGTCCCTCGTTGGCGGGATGTTTCTTGAATATCTGCTGTAATAATCGCGATCGGCATTGTCCAGCCCTGCTCCCGTAGAGTCTTCAATAACTGGAAACCATCCACATCTGGCATAAGCAAATCTGTTAAAACGCAGTCTGGCTGATGCTTTTGCACCATTTCTAAAGCTTCTTGCCCATTTGTTGCTTCCAGAACGCTACATCCTTCAGATTCCAGATACTTACGCAGCATTCGCCGCGAGAAAGCCGCATCGTCCACAATCAAGACGGAATTCGTATGTAAATCGCTCATGAGCTTCCTTTATGAAGAAATATAAAGTATCTATATTCACTCTCGAATCCAGGACAAGATTGTTGTGTGGTGGATATCGGTCATTTTTTCGATCGTTCGTGTACTCATACCCTTTTGATACATTCGAATGCAAAGCTGCTTGATGTCCTCTGAGTAACGAACCTGCTTGTAGGACTCTAGGAATTGCCGACCACAGCGTTTGCATTTGTAGCACTGAACCTTGTTGCGATACCCATTGCGCTGCAACTGAGTTGAACTGCAAGTAGGACATTCCATACACCTAATGACACTAAGTTATCATTAGTGTTCAGCATTCCTTCCAGACAAACTTCTACTCTAAGATAGATTGTGTAGCGTGCGCATCCTTCTTAGGCTGGTATATATAGCCACGATAAAGGACCGGGTACGTTTGGGGGTATGGAGTCTTTGAATGAAATTGATGCTGAAGATTTAATGGCCTTCATAGTAGAAGGCCACGAAATTTTGACTCAGTTTGAGCAGGATGTTTTAAACCTTGAAAAAGGTTCTTTTGACCAGCAAAGGTTAAACCAGCTCTATCGGGCATTACACACAATAAAAGGAAATTGTGGATTTCTTCCTTTACCCAAATTGGAAGCGATCGCCCACGCTGGAGAAACCCTCTTAGATACCCTTCGAACAACTCAGCAAAACATTTCTCCAGGTGTTGCAACAGCGTTACTCCAATTAACGGACGCCATTCGACAAACGCTACACACGATCGAAGCCACGGCAACCGAAGGAGATCAGGATTATGCCGCCCTAATCACAACCCTAACCACCCTCTGCACCCCAACTACAGGTCATTCTCCCCTGCTTCCCCACTCCCCTGCCCCCCCGACCTCTACAGAAGCATTCAGTACCCAAATCCAAACATTCTCTGATTCCACCCCCGATTCAACGATTCGCGTTCACGTTGATCTCCTGGACCACGTGATGAATCTGGTCAGTGAGCTGGTTCTCGTTCGTAACCGAGTGCTGCAATTAATGCCGGGTAGCAACAATCCGGCTCTGATCTCGACTTGTCAGCAAATTAATCTCATTACAAATGAGTTGCAAGATAGCGTTATGCAGACGCGAATGCAGCCCATCAGCGTCCTCTGGCGCAATTTACCGCGCCTTGTGCGGGAAACAGCGATCGCCTGCCATAAAGAAGTAATTCTGGAGCTAGAGGGTAGCGAGACAGAATTGGATCGGAGTCTCATCGCCGCGATTAAAGACCCGATTATCCATCTTGTTCGCAATTGCATAGACCATGGCATTGAAGCACCGCACGTAAGAGTTGCCCATAGCAAACCAGCAGCAGGCACCTTAACCCTTAGAGCCTTGCAGGAGAACGGCCAGATCATCCTGGAAATTCGAGATGATGGGGCCGGTATTGACGCGGCTCAGGTTAAAGCGCGATCGCAACAAATCGGGCTCATCACTGCGACGCAAGCTGAATCATTGAGCGATCGCGAAACCTTAGATCTAATCTTTTTGCCTGGATTTTCGACCTCTGATGAAGTGACCCGCCTATCGGGTCGTGGGGTCGGTATGGATGTGGTACGGCGCAATCTTGAGTCGGTAAATGGCACCATTGAAATCGATAGCCAACTGGGATGTGGAACGACCTTTCGCCTGAAAATTCCCCTCACCCTGGCTATTCTTCCAGCGCTGCTGGTCTGTGCTGGAGGCGAGCGATTTACGATCCCCCAGGCCAGTGTGCAGGAGTTAGTTCGCATCGAAGGCACCGAACAGATTGAGAAGAGTATCGAAACCCTACTGAACGTTCCTGTATATCGACTGCGAGGGCAAATTTTACCTTTAGTCAATCTCACGTCAGTACTACAGTTAACACCCTCTGACATAGAACATGATGTTCTTTACTTTGTGGTCATGGCGATCGATGGATACCGATTTGGACTCATTGTGGATCAAATTATTGATACCCAAGATATCGTCGTAAAGCCTCTGAGCAAACAGTTAAAGTCGCTCGTGATGTTTGCAGGAGTGACGGTTTTAGGCGATGGTAAAGCAGCACTCATTTTAGATGTGGCAGGGTTAGCGCAACATGCAGGTGTGCAACGGCAGTCTGACATCAACCTCACTACCTCTGAGGTGGAACAGAGCGATCGCCAATTGATCTTGACAGTGCTTGGACCGCAAAATTCGCGCCTGGGAATTTGTCTTTCTCATGCAACTCGATTAGAGATGATCCCAGCCGAAAAGATTGAGCAGATTGCGGGTCAGTATGTCATGCAATATCGCGATCGCATTGCCTCATTGATTGATTTAGAAGCCCTCTTTACCGGGGTAGCGCGCCCTTTGCCGGAGTTTGATGACGTTATCCCCGTTGTTGTCATCTCGTTAGAAGACAACCGTACGGTCGGGCTGGTGGTGCATCAAATTCTCGACATTGCCGAAGAATCTCTCACAGTAACCGGTGCGGCGAATCGTCCGGGGGTTCAGTGCTATGCAACCGTGCAGGGCCAGATCACCGAAATGTTGGATTTGGAGGCACTGATCGATTTAGCCAATCCCTATCGGGTGTCCCAGGAGTTGATGACTGGAGTTGGGGGGTAATACCATGGCAATCCAGCAAATTTGTACCTTCTTTCTCAACAACACTCGGTTTGGCATTGGGGTTGAACATGTCCAGGAAATTATTCGACAACAACCCCTCACTCAAGTTCCCCTTGCAGCTCCAGATGTTTGCGGCTTGATGAACCTTCGCGGACAAGTCATTCCGGTGGTGGATTTACCCTGCCGTTTAGGCCTACGATCAGCACCCTGTGGAAGTGAAAAAGAAACCGTTTACAACATCATTGTGAGTGCTGAGGATGATGTTGTCAGTTTTATTGTTGATGATATTGGAGATATTTTGGAGTGCTCGACAGAAACCTTAGAGCCACCTCCAGCCACGCTTGATACCTATATTCGATCGTCTTTAACAGGTGCTTATAAACTTGAACATGATTTTCTGCTCTTGTTAAATACTCAAAAGATTCTAGATCCAGCATTAACCAGGAGATCCTAATGCCTTCTGATTCTACACAGACTGCGGAACAACCGTTGGAATCAACACCCATCACCCAGGCATCCTTCCAAGAATTGCTTGCAGCGCTCCAAACAGCCAATGCTGGTGACTTTTCCGTTCGTTTAGATGAGACGAATGGCTGGGGTGAGGTGGCTCGAGAGTTTAATCAATGGGTCAGCCGTAACCAAGCCTTTGCTCAGGGCATCAGTGAAGTTAGCCAGCGGGTTGGCGTTGAAGGAAATTTAACAGAGCGGTTAATCTTGGACGGAGCAACAGAAACCTGGGCTAGCAGTGTCGAATCTATCAATCACCTCATCCACCATTTGGTGACGCCAACAACAGAAGTCCAAAGGGTTTTGAGTGCGATCGCTCAGGGTGATCTAACGCAACGCATGCCTCTGGAGATGGATGGACAGCCCCTTGCAGGGGATCTGCAGCACCTTGGCACCATCGTCAACGACCTGGCGAATCGGCTCCATCTCCTTACGAATCAGGTCATACACGTTGCCAGAGAGATTGGCACTGAGGGGCATTTAGGCACGACCGCAGCCGTTGAAGGTGCAGCCGGCACCTGGCAAGAGCTCATTGATAGCGTCAATGCCATGGCATCTCAGATAACGGCACAAGTCCGGAGCATTGCCGATATTGTGCTTGCCGTTGCCCAGGGTGATCTGGCAAACCAGATCGAGGCCGATAACGTTGGAGAGTTCCGCGCGCTCACAGGCAACGTGAACCAAATGATTAAAAACCTGCAAAACACGATGCGCCAAATGGCAGACATTGCAACCACTGTTGCAACGGCGTCCGAAGAACTAACCGCCGTCAGTGGTGAAATGACCAACAATGCGGGTCAAACTGCTGAGCAGGCCTCTTCTGCATCGGCATCGGCAGAACAGGTTAGCCAGAATGCTACAACCGTTGCAACCGCGATTGAGGAGATGAACGTCAGCATTCGAGAGATTGCAAAAAGTGCCGCTGATGCGGCCAGAGTGGCCGCAGATGCCGTTAAAACCTCTGACGAAACGAACGTGAACATTACAAAACTGGGGCAGAGCAGTATTGAAATTGGTAAAGTGATTAAAGTCATTACCTCGATCGCCCAACAAACGAACCTGCTGGCGTTGAATGCCACAATCGAAGCCGCACGCGCAGGGGATGCGGGCCGAGGATTTGCCGTGGTTGCCAACGAAGTCAAAGAATTAGCGAAACAAACCGCAGCCGCAACGGAAGATATTAGCCAACGGATTGAAGCCATTCAGACGGATACCAAGAGTGCGATCGAGGCTATCACTCAAATTACAACCGTGATCAATCAAATTAACGATATTCAAAATACAATTGCTAGTTCCGTTGAAGAACAAACAGCCACAACCAATGAAATTGCTCGTAATGTCTCGGAAGCCGCTAAAGGCAGCTCAGACATTGCCAAGAATATTAGCGTGGTAGCGCTCAATGCTCAAACAACTACCACAGGAGCCAGCAACACCTCTGAGGCCGCGGCAGAACTTGCCCACATGGCTGCCAACTTACAAACGATCGTCAGGCAATTTCGTGTTTGAAACTTGCTCATCTCAACGGTTATTTTTCCTGCCCTTTACACGGAAAAATAACCTTTTCGACCAGATTGAAAGCACGCTCTATCGTGTTTACCTTCAATAGGTGGGCAATATCAGCCGCAGAAGCCGCAGTTCTTAAGGGACTGTGACTTCTGGTCACTAGAAAGTTAATCGAGGCAGGCTCCAAAAATTATGCTCTCAAAATTATGCCAACCATTCGGGTTTTAATTGTGGATGATGCGGTGATGGTGCGAAGCCGTCTCAGCAAAGTCCTGGCTACCGATCCTGCTATTGAAATTGCGGGAGTTGCCGCAACAGGACAGATTGCTTTAGCAAAATTGGCGCAACTCAATCCGGATGTGGTCATCCTGGATATGGAAATGCCCGATATGGATGGCTTACAAATTCTGGCGCATATTCGTCAGAATAATACCCATCTGCCTGTGATCATGTTCAGCTCTATGACAACCAGGGGAGCAACGGTCACCCTCGATGCCCTGACCTTAGGGGCCTCTGACTATGTAACGAAACCCAGCCATCTCGGAAACGTAGACGACGTTACTCAATACCTGAAAGACACCCTGATTTCGAAAATCAAAGCCCTGAGCAGAAAAGCTACTCACAAAGCGGAAACCTCACCCCTTACCTCCGTTCCTCTTCGCCAGTTCAATCGGCCGAAAGAAATGGTAGAGATCGTTGCAATTGGAGTTTCTACCGGTGGTCCCAATGCACTGGGAACCTTACTAGCAGATGTACCACCCGATTTTCCTGTGCCGATCGCCATTGTGCAGCACATGCCACCCATGTTTACCCGACTGCTGGCAGAGCGTCTGACAACCAAATGCGCACTACCCGTTCGAGAGGCGATCGCCGGAGCCACCCTCAGTCCTGGCACCATCTGGATTGCTCCCGGTGATTACCATCTCACCGTAAAACAGGTTAATTCTGTTGTGCAACTTGCTACCGAGCAAACCCCTCCCAAAAATTCCTGCCGCCCCTCCGTCGATGTGCTATTCGAATCGGTAGCCCAGGTTTATGGCGATCGCACCCTCGGCGTTATCCTGACGGGCATGGGGCAGGATGGGCTGCGGGGATGTGAGCAGATTCGCGATCGCAATGGGCAAATTTTGGCTCAGGATGAGGACAGCAGTGTCGTTTGGGGAATGCCAGGATTTGTGGCAAATGCAGGCTTAGCCGATGCCGTGTTGCCTCTCGACCAGATCATGCCAGAGATTTTGCGGCGGGTCAGCCGCGCCTCTTTCGTTGGGGGATGAGGGGATGACACAACGAGCCCTAGATTTTAACTATCTCCGAACCCTGGTGTTTGAGCAGTCTGGAGTTGTTTTGGAAGCTCACAAGGATTACCTTGCGGAACTGCACCTGGATAAACTGGCTACTCAGACTGGATTTGAGTCGATCGCCGCCTTTACCGAACATCTTAAAACCATTCCATTGAGTACCCTGCATACTCAAGCCGTCGAAGCGCTACTGATTAGCGAAACCTCCTTCTTCCGCGATCACTACCCCTTCGAAGCCCTCTGCACCTCGATTCTCCCCCCTCTCATTCAGTCACGTTCCAGCAATCGAATGCTCAATATTTGGAGTGCTGGTTGTTCGACTGGACAGGAGCCTTACAGTATTGCCATGCTCATCCGCGAATCGTTTCCAGAGTTAGCAAACTGGACAGTTCGTTTGATTGCCAGTGATTTATCAACCCGATCGCTTGACCGGGCGCGCCAGGGAATCTACAGCAATCTGGAAATTAACCGGGGACTGACGCCGGTGATGCGCGATCGCTATTTTCACAAAACCGGGCAATCCTGGCAAATTAATGATGACATTCGACAGATGGTTGAATTTCAGCAACTCAACCTGCTCCATTCCTGGGATACGCTCCCTGAACTCGATGTTATCTTTCTCAGGAACGTCCTCATTTATTTCAATAGCGATACCAAACAGTCCATTTTGAATAAGGTGCAACGCTATTTACGAGAAGATGGGTTTTTGTTTCTCGGTAGTGGTGAGACAACGTTTTACCTCGATCCTAGATTTGAAGCAGTCCACGGCAAGACAAGCCTTTACCATCGACTACGCAATTCATCGCAATAAATAACCTGAGTTCGGGTTAAGAGCGTTTTCGAGTGCCGCGCGTTGCGCGGCACTCGAAAACGCTCATTTTGGCGTGCGCTTTGCGCACGCCAAAATGAGCACTGCAGCTTATCCCGAACTGAGGTTAAATACTGTACATCCCAGCGAACCAACGAGACGGTGAACCAACTCCGCATGGGAGGATGCTTGCTTGAAACGGAAGAGGCTTACTTCTTGAACATTCCCTGCGCTTTAACCATATCTAGAAACGCAAAAACTGGCGGTGATAAAAGCGCACTGGCCAGTACCGCCATCCAGATCTCGCGATAGAGCGGTACAGGAAGACTGTAAACCTGTACATTCTCTGGAATGGGTTCCGCTGCAAGGCGGGGCATAATCGTCACCCCCAAACCCTGCGCCATCATGCTAACAATGCTGGAGTCTGCGTTGACATAGTAGTCAACATTGAGCGTTACGCCGTGGGCCTCGCAGTGGGCGTATACCTCCTCATCGTGCATATCCCCTTCCGCAAACATGATCAATGGATAACGACTCAACTGCTCCCAAGTTAATGTTACTCCTGGGTGCTGGAACGGCATCGGAATCAGCACGACATATTCATCCTCGAACACTTTCCACTTTTCGAACTCATCACCGAGAGGGCTGTCAATAAAGCCAACATCTGCACGACCTCGGCGTAAATCCTCTTCAATCACCTGGTTATTCCAGTTGTCAGAAATGCGAATCGCTACATTGGGAAACTGCTGACGAAAGCGGGCCAATACATTTGACAAAATATGCGTCGTTACACTGCGAAAGGACGTAATGCGTAGGTCACCGCCCCGCAGACTATTGGAAAGGCGGGCTTCGGTAAACATATCTTCCTGAAGTTTCACAATCTGCTGGGCATAGGCCACCATCCGTTCACCAATGGGCGTCAGATGGGCCCCGTAGCGCCCCCGGGAGAACAGCACCACCCCCAATTGCTCTTCGAGCATCGCGATCGCCCCACTGACCGACGATTGCGAAAGGCCCAACTGCAACGCAGCATCGCTGAAGCTACTGCGCTCTGCAACAGCCAGCAACGTCTGCAATTGGGATAGGGTCATGGAGGTACGCGATTTGCGTTTCATGATGGCACCAGAAACAGCAGGGTGAGGGAGAAAACCCTTCCCATAAACAGCCTTCCGATCCATCGGTAAAACCGATGGAGGCGATAGGTAGAGTATTTTGATTTCATTCTGAGCCGTTTATACAGTAGACCTATACACAAAAAATAGAACCAACCGTATGAGATTTACGACACAAAGCCCTAGAGACAGGGCAGGTTTCCTTGCGGCTTCCAAGCCGTTACAGCATCACCCAATCCGCGAAAAGATTCAGCATCTTTGGCGCCGCATGGTGATGAGTTTGAGAGAGGATGACACTGCGTTGCAAGTTTGGTTGACGCGCGATCGCTCCGGCGAGGCCGTGTGGCATGGCTACGACACTCGCACAGGTCGAGCTATCCACAATGCCTCGGAAAGTGAAGTACGTCAGTGGGTTGAGCTGCAACAGCGACAACCTGGCGCAAAATCTTGCCTGGAAGTCTGCCGATAAGCCAATCATTCAATTGGAAATAGCTTCCGGTTGGCTACTTCGGGTTAGATGCGATCGCGAGGCTCTGCCTCATTAGAAGAGACAGAGCCTCTAGCTGACACATCATTTATGTTGAAATCCCGATGATAAGAATGGAAGATTCTACCCAAATTCACATCGACCGGGATTGGAATCATTGCTAACCAATTACGTGGATGCACGTGATCACGAGTTTTTTTGTTTTCGTTAATTAGGACTTTTATCTAAGCCACTCAATTCGATTAAACACAAAACCTGAAATGCTGCGGTATCCGCTTCACGGATGTTAAAGCGTTTCAGGTTTTGTGTTTAATGATGCCAACCCATTAAGGTGCTAACAAATGGGCAGTACTGGACTCGAACCAGTGACATCCTGCTTGTAAGGCAGGCGCTCTACCAACTGAGCTAACCGCCCGCGTTCCGCTTTATCCGGAGCACGATTTACTAATGTAGCAGATAATCGCGACTTTAAAACCAAAAAGCTTAAAAGACCCCAAAAGCAAATTGCACCGCTACTGCGGTGCAATTCACAATTCTCTTCACTTACAAATGGGCAGTACTGGACTCGAACCAGTGACATCCTGCTTGTAAGGCAGGCGCTCTACCAACTGAGCTAACCGCCCGCGTTCCGCTTTATCCGGAGCACGATTTACTAATGTAGCAGATAATCGCAACTTTAAAACCAAAAAGCTTAAAAGACCCCAAAAGCAAATTGCACCGCTACTGCGGTGCAATTCACAATTCTCTTCACTTACAAATGGGCAGTACTGGACTCGAACCAGTGACATCCTGCTTGTAAGGCAGGCGCTCTACCAACTGAGCTAACCGCCCGCGTTCCGCTTTATCCGGAGCACGATTTACTAATGTAGCAGATAATCGCAACTTTTATGTGCAAAAAATGCAAAAAAAGGTTGAAACATAAATTGCACCGCAGTAGCGGTGCAATTTATGTTTTATGAAATGAATGGGCAGTACTGGACTCGAACCAGTGACATCCTGCTTGTAAGGCAGGCGCTCTACCAACTGAGCTAACCGCCCGCGTTCCGCTTTATCCGGAGCACGATTTACTAATGTAGCAGATGATCGCAACACTGCAAACAAAAAATACAGCAATTCAGCAATTCTCATTTTGAAATTAGGCCCGAAAACCGCGCGCCAACGGCGCGCGGTTTTCGGGCATCAAAGCCAAGAGTTCACGCCCGTAGGGCGTGAACTCTTGGCTTTGATGCCCATACTGAGAATTGCTGACAGCAATTCTCATTTTGGAATAAAGCTCATTGTGAAAATTGTGGTTGGAACCCAGAAAGAAACTGCACCGCTATAGCGGTGCAGTTCGCTTGTTATTAAAAAATGGGCAGTACTGGACTCGAACCAGTGACATCCTGCTTGTAAGGCAGGCGCTCTACCAACTGAGCTAACCGCCCGCGTTCCACTTCATCTGGAGCACGATTTATTAATGTAGCAGACTTTACGGGAGATGCAAGTTTTTTGAGAAAAGCCAGCAATTCTCATCTCGAGCTTTAAACCTGAGAGAGTTCGCAACCGACGGACGCGAACTTCATGATTCATTCGTATTCACCTTCGCCCATTACCTGCTTCTGCCGTCTGCCGTCTGCCTCCTGCCTTTCCCCCATTCTCACTCCCTGCTAGGATTCTAAAAATACGAATGTTCTACTGGGCTGCCCCATGCCCTCCGGCCACACCCACGATCGCATCACTCTCTGGACACTTCCCCTGGTTGGGATAGGAACCCTGCTTGCCACCGCCAGCAGTACCTCTACTCTGCTGATGGCAGGCGGTTATCTATTTGGGGGGCTTATGTTTGGGCCTGACCTGGATATTCACTCTGTCCAGTTCAAGCGATGGGGATGGTTTCGCTGGATCTGGATTCCGTATCAGGGGAGCCTCTCCCACCGATCGCCCCTTTCCCATTCCCCCATCACTGGCACAGCCCTGCGCATTCTCTACTTGCTGGTGTTGTTGGGCTTCTTCACATTTTTGGGGCTAGCGATGGTGAACCAGATCGGGCAACTGGGCTGGAGCTGGGGCGATATTTTTGGAGGAATGGGGCGATCGCTCTCCCAATACCGCACCCATTGGTTCACCCTGGTCATAGGGATCGAGCTCGGAGCCCTCAGCCATATCCTTGCCGACTGGGCCACCACCACCCGTCGTCGCTACAAAACTGAAGGATGGAAAGCCGTTCTTCCCAAGCAGAAGAAAACCCGCCGAAAAAGTAGTCGAAAGCGATCGCCCACACCCCGTAGCCGTCGCCCATAAAGGCAGAGAGCACAAGACAGACAACAAAGAACAAAAAGAACTCAAGACCTCTACCATCCTCTCTTGCCCTCGTACTTCCTACCCATCCACTTATCCACCCCCTATGTACTCCCAAACTCACCACCTCCTCCGCTCCCGTCAGGATGGCCAGTACCTCGTTGCCCGCGCTCGTACGGCAGATGCCGATCCTGATACGGCTCCTATCCAGTTTTTACTGTTATTTGGGGAGTATGCAGACGCCCTGAGTTACTTAAACACCCATGCAGCGGAGGCGAGCGATCGCTTCTCCGTTGAAACAATTCCAGGGAGCCAGTTGGGGGCATTACTCAAGCGGTGGGGCTATCGAGGCATTGGGGTGGTGAAAGATCCGCTAATCCCCACAGTGGAATTTCTTACCATTGAGTAAAGGTTAGGAGGAGAGAGTAGCAAAGCTATTCTCTCCCCCTAAATCCAGCAATTCTCATTTTGGAATCCAACCGGAAAACTGCTCGCCTGAGGCGAGCAGTTTTCCGGCTTCAAATCCGAGAGTCGTGCCCATAGGGCACGACTCTCGGATTTGAAGCTCACAATGAGAATTGGCTGCCCAAGACGATTGCACCTTAGAAGTGCGCCTCTAGCGTTATACAATGCTAGCTTGCGCAGGAGCGTGCATTATTCAACTGCAATTCTTGTGGGATGGGCATTTTGCCTGTCCGGGCGGGTGAGGGCACCCACCCCACAATTGACTGAGTTCATAACCTTAGCTTTAACCGCAGTTCTGTTTCCTTATTCATCATGACCAAGCAATATCGCATCACTCTCCTTCCTGGCGACGGCATCGGCCCTGAGATTTTGGCGGTCACCGTGACCGTATTGAAGGAGGTGGGCCAGCAATTGGGGATTCAGTTTGATTTCAAAGAAGCCCTAATTGGTGGAGCCGCCATCGACGCGACAGGTAACCCCTTGCCTGATGAAACCCTGGCGATCTGTAAGGATAGCGATGCGGTACTGTTAGCGGCGATCGGTGGCTACAAGTGGGATACACTGCCCAACGCGCAACGCCCGGAACGGGGATTGCTGGGTCTGCGAGCTGGTTTGGGTGCCTTCGCCAACTTGCGGCCAGCCACGATTCTGCCCCAGTTAATCGATGCTTCCAGCCTCAAGCGTGAGGTAGTGGAAGGGGTCGACATCATGGTCGTGCGCGAACTCACAGGAGGAATTTACTTCGGACAGCCACGCGGGATCTTTACCGATGAGAACGGAGCCAAACGTGGTGTCAATACCATGGTTTACACCGAGGCCGAAATTGACCGGATTGGCCGAGTCGCCTTTGAAGCCGCCCAAAAGCGCAGCAAACGGCTGTGCTCGGTAGATAAGTCTAATGTGCTTGAGGTGTCGCAGTTGTGGCGCGATCGCATCACCCTCCTGGCTTCCGAGTACCCCGATGTGGAATTGAGCCATATGTACGTGGACAACGCGGCAATGCAATTGCTGCGTAACCCCAAGCAGTTTGACACCATCGTAACGGGCAACCTGTTCGGCGACATCCTTTCCGATGCGGCAGCGATGCTAACCGGGAGTATTGGGATGCTGCCTTCCGCTAGCCTGGGTGCCAGCGGCCCTGGTGTATTCGAGCCTGTTCATGGTTCCGCCCCCGACATCGCAGGCCAGGATAAGGCCAATCCCCTTGCGCAAGTGCTCAGTGCAGCTATGATGCTACGCTACGGCCTCAGCGAACCCGAAGCCGCCAATCGTTTAGAACAAGCGGTTCAAAAAGTTCTGGATCAGGGTTACCGCACAGGTGACATCTACTCAGAGGGGATGACTCTGGTGGGTTGTCAGGCCATGGGTGATGCGTTGTTGAAGGCGCTGAGCTAAGGCAAAGGGTAGAGTGTATAGGTGGGCGAGTGGATGGGGCGCTGGTTGGGTCATGATTTCCTTGCTCCCCCTACTCATTCGCTCCCCTGCCCCCTTATTCCCCTGCTCTGCTTTATCAATTTATCGAGACTCCTGATAAATTTGGTTCGTTCCCTGGCTTTTTCGCTATGCTATTAGGCAACTTGGCGGGGTAAGTCCGTTGGGTAGCTCGGAAGTACGTTGATAGACTATTGGCGATCGCAATTGGAGAAAGCGTTGGTGTACACCTCACAATACACACAGAATCAACCCAGCACTGGCCTACCGATGGACTCGACTCATCATGAGTCGATGAGTTTTTCGGCGCTTCTGGATCCCGCCCTTTTGCATTCTGCCCGTAACATTTACCGAACTTTTTATGAAGTGCATCCTGAAGAGGTGCGTCGGCCTATTGGGATGGCGATCGATCGCTACACCCATCGCGGCAAGCTCATTTTTGGCACGAAGCCTGTGCTTCTTCCCCAAGAATGCTTCATCCCTTTGAATCAGATTGAATCTGACCTTTTCTAAGCCGTGTAAGGCTTTGAAATTGGCTCTTTTAACAAACCCCGGATTTTACCGTTAGTTTGTAGCGGCGAAATCTGGGGTTCTGTATATGGGGATCGTCGTAGCCGTCCTACGTTGGTGGTGTAACTTTCTCCCCGTCATTTCATAAGGAGGGTTTCACAACAAACAATGTTTATCTTCCATTTTTAATGGACATATTGAACCTGACTCAAAAAGCAAGCCCATGAACACACCTGCTCATGTTGTAGCAAGCCTCTTATTCCTGGGAAGACAAGATCAGGCTCTGACGTTAACCCCGGTAATCATAGGAGCTATCTTGCCCGACGCGCCAATGTTTGTGTTCTACTTCGTGGAAAAAGTCTTGTATAAAACTCCAGAAGCAATCATCTGGAGACAGGCCTACTATCAGCCCCATTGGCAAAATTTCATTGATTTTTTCAACTCAATTCCGCTGATTCTATTAGGGTTGGTTCTGGCACTATGGGCCGGTTCGCAGTTTGGAACATTACTGTTTGGCAGCATGATGTTGCACATGGCTGGAGACTTGCCGTTGCACCATGATGATGCCCATCGCCATTTCCTCCCCTTTTCAAACTGGCGATTTCAGAGCCCAGTTTCCTATTGGGATCCCCGACATTACGGGCATCTTGTCTCAGCCTTGGAAATTGTGTTTGTGATAGTTGGCTGCGTCATCTTGTTCAATTTGTACAGTTCATTACCTGGAAAAATTGCTATCGGGCTGATTGGCGTTTGTTACTTGGCTTATTTTGTATATGTCTTAACAGTTTGGGCTTAGGGTCGTGCATCTGGCAACCTGTCATTCTTTCTATGGGAATGGTGGTAAAGCCACCATTCCCATAGAAAGAATGACAGGTTGCTTTATTTGTGATTCTTAAAAACCATTTGGAAGGAGCCAATTACCGTGGCTTCAGCCTACTCAAAACTTGCATTGGAACTCCGAAGGGTAATTTTGCTATAGTCTAAGCAAAATTACCCTTCGGAGTTCTGATTTTAGAAAGGGGCAAGATTCAAACCTCTAGAAATTCACTTTCTTGCAACTAATCGTTAAAAAGTTACTGAAAAGGATTATTGCTCTATCTGGAAAAAGAAAAGAAAAGTTTGATGTCTGTTCTAACTGACCCCCACCTTCCCTTGGCCTATGCAATCTGGAATCTTTGCCGTTGTTACTATTGGCTCATATCGCCTTTATATAGGAGAGGTACATCATCTAGAGCAGCGTTGGAAGCCTGTTCTGGCTCAGCTCAACCAAGGAAATTATCCAGATATACAACTTCAGCAGACATGGAATAGGGTTGGAGGTAAACGTCGATTTACGTTCCACACCAGCAAGGATTTAATTGAAGATCTTGAGCTTTTAGAACGGGCTCAATTTCTGGCAGATGTTGAGTCACAAAGGACGGCAGTACCAAAATCGTCCAGAGGCTAAGAGCTGATAAAAAGGTGTTAGGACTTATACATTTTTGTTAGGTACGGTGTGTCTCGCTTACAGCGCTTTGCGCTTGAATTAGCCATGGTTGTTTTTGTGAGAACCTCGCGGAGCAAGGCTCTCACAAAAACCAGATTTTAAGCGCTTGAAAAGCGCTGTAAGAAATGATTTGAGAAATGATTGCAAAGGTTGATTTTCCGTACCCTTCGGGCGTGAGAAATCAGCCTTTGTAAGCCAGTTCTCTGGCATTAGTTTGGACAGTTTTTCTGAAACCTTTGATTTTGCGTGCGCTTCGCGCACGCAAAATCAAAGGTTTCAGAAAAACTGTCCAGAGTATTGTCTGGAATAGGACTGTAAAATTCATGCGGTCGTTAAACCGCTTTGCGCGAGGCTTTTGTGAATCTTCGCCATTGTGACTGCACAAACTTTCGCTGTTCCAAAAGATGCACGAGTACAAAAGCAAAGAACGTATAGACTAACCAGAAGTGGAGACTACGCGCTAAACCAACGACTTCCGCATTTTGTGGGAATAAATCTGGTAATGTCACAAGCCAAAAAAAGGAAACGACACCACTGCGGAAAGAATTGGATAGAAAAAAGCCTGATAAAGGAACAATTATCATAAACACATAGAGAGCTGTGTGTAACAGCACGCCACGTAACCATGCACCTGTCATTTTGGGACGTTGGCGGATAAACTTACGCCACCATACCTGCTGTAGGAAAAAGATGCGTGCCGTCAGTAAAGCTATAGTCAATGCCCCCATTGAGCGATGGAAGGTGTAGAAATTAGCCCTAACGGGGTCAATGGGTGCATGAGCCATCAGGACACCGACTATAAACACAACGACATAACAGGCTGCCATCACCCAATGCATGAGCCGTAATTGTTTGAAGGCTGCATTAATTCGTCCTTTGGGTACGGGTACCTGGGGTGCTGCCTCAGAACTCATCAGAAACCTCCTGGAATATGCTTCAGGCCGTTCATCACCTTCTACTATCTCCAATGGGTATGAATTCGCCGTGAATTTCACATAGAGTTTTTTCTATGATCGGCAAATCAAACTCTATAGGACTTACGCATTCTTGTTATGTGTAGCGTGCGAAGTACACTATACACAACAAGAATGCGTAAATCCTGTCTATAAAAGAGGCAACCAGGACTAAGCAGCAGCAATCAATCCATGTTTTAAGGTGAGAGTGCTTCGCACCTCCACCTTAAAACATGGGCAAACTTAAGCCGTACTGTACTAGGCGTGAAAAATCGACCCAATGCTTAGAAGAGTATCCCAAATACAAGATTGAGGGTTTAGTTTGGCACAGGATAAGGAACAAAGTTGGATGCTGTTTGAGCAGGATGACCCTGCACCGAATTGTCGAGTAACTTTGGACGCAAGCATAGGTACACAAGCGGCCCAAATAGGGGAACCAGGGCGATCGCCCAAAAAGCTACTGAACTTCTAATCCCCCGTCGTGCCATATCATCATCCAGCAATGACGTGATGGGAAAAACCAAACACATCAGGCAGAAGTCTAAGGAGATTAGATGAACAAAATTACGAGTTTGAAACTGTTCTACGTAATCATTCCAATCACCCAAAATGAGCGCATAGGCAATGATCAGAATCGTTGAAATTAATAAGGCGATCGCGGTAGACTTTCGTTCTAAGAGTCTCAACCATTGATCTTTTTCACCCTGAAACTCTTGATTTCGCTTCCGAAACAACAAGTACGGCAATAAACAGATCACCCCGGTGAAGTTGGATCCTAAAAAGTATGGCCAGCTCCGAAACCCCTGCATTCGCCCATCGGCAAACATGAGACAGGCATAAATCATGGGCCACACTCCCATCAAACTGAAGATGGCAGGCAAATATGCATTGAGGTCACCCCATTGCAAGGTTAGGAGTTTACGTGCCACATACCATGTGTAAGGCCGATCTAACGGGGCCAACCATAATGTGTAAGCAACAAACCCAATCCAAATCACCCAAAGTACAGCCCGTCTACCCATAGTCTTGGAGAAACTCATCTTCATTCCTAAGCTTCCAAATAAGAGAAATGCTTAACCTCTATCAATGGGGATGAGTTATTAGATAGGCAGGCATAACTGAACGTGAGGCGCAGAATGCTGTGCAACTAGCAAAGCGAACAGCACAGCATGATGTAGGCATCGGGTAAATTAGTCTCTGAAATTAGAGCCGGACTAATCAATTTTGGAGACAACTGCTAATACCTGCTTAAATTAGGTTAATTTTGTGGTTTTCATCTACCAAACTCTGCGAACTTTTTGCGAATGAAGGACAACAACTGTGCTGGATGAGGGGGTTATTAAGTTTGTTTGTAACTGGGAACAGGGGCCACCAATGGGAGCCGAGGAACTGGCAACCCTGATTGAGTGGCGCGATCGCATGTTCACTCTCGATTTCATTGGCACATATCCCAATGGCATTGGTTACGGCAACATTAGCCAGAAGCAAACTGAAACGTCTTTTGTCATATCGGGTACTCAAACAGGACATTTAGCCCACACCTCCTCCAGTCATTACACCGTTGTTGATAACTGGGATATTGAGCAAAATTCTCTCCACTGCATTGGCCCCGTGAAAGCCTCGTCGGAGTCTCTAACCCACGCCGCACTGTACGAGTATTCCCCTGAAATTCAGGCTATTATTCACATCCATCATTCAGCGCTCTGGCGTACTTACCAGTATGTTTTACCCACTACAGACGCGACCGTTCCCTACGGTACACCGGAGATGGCGCATGAAATGTGGCGACTTATGGAAGCCAGTGATTTGCCTCAACAGAAAATCCTGATCATGGCTGGGCATGAGGATGGCATTATCGCCTTTGGGGAAACCTTGGCGGAAGTGGGCGATCGCCTTCACCGTCTTCTTCCAAACTAAAGCGCATTTTACAGCGCTTTGCGCTTGAATCAGCCACGGTTGTTTTTGTGAGAGTCGCGCTCTGCACGGCTCTCACAAAAACAACCAGATTTTAAGCGCTTGAAAAGCGCTGTAAAGCTTGCTGGAAGGATTGTTTTTTCACACGAAGCGCATGAAAAAACAACCCCTATAGCAATGTGCAAGTGCGTTGAGTACAGCAACGGTGGTGTGGGGCACGAAGTGCCCCACACCACCGTACTTAATCAACCCGCACAGCGCTATAAAATAGGGCCTGTTTAAAGCCCGTTCTAGAACACGACTCATTGACCAAATCTGGAAAGTCGATTGGTATGTATTATGTACACGAATTAACTTTCGAGGTTTGTTCCAAATGTTAATTGAATTTGAAACTCTGTCCAGCCCTGATCACTGCTTACTTGAATGCTACCTCGTAAGCGATATACCAATTTCTGCACAAGGGAGAGGCCCAATCCCGTACCGCCCTGCTTCCAGTGGTCGCTTTGAGGAATGCGATAAAACTTTTCAAAAATACGCGATAAATCATCTGTGGGAATGCTGGCTTGATTACGGATAGTAATTCCGATCCTGGCAGGATGTTCAATTAAAGGAAACACATAGAGTTCAATCTGACCGAAAGCGGGAGTATATTTACAGGCATTATTTAACAGTTCAGTCAGAATACGTTCCAGGCTGTTTTGGTGAGTTCGTAAGGTTGGTAGGCTTTCAGGCAGGTATAAGCTAAAGCATTGCTGGCGCGATTGAATTCGACCTTCAAAAGCTTCGGTAATGACAGATAGCCAGGCTATCAGATCTACTTCATCGTCCAGGGGTAAGTTATCGGTCGTTGCATCCAACCGTTGCAGATCAAGTAGGTCATTGATCAGGTTGGCTTCCCGCTCACATTCGTTTTGTAGAATTTCGAGGTATTGTTGCTGCCGTGCCGGTGTTGGGGCTACCTTGAGCAGATGGATAGCCATCTTCATATTGGAGATGGGGGTGCGAAGTTCGTGGGAGACGGTGTTAAGGAAGTCGTCTTTGAGGTAATTCAGTTCGGCTAGAGTCGCGACCTGGGCCTGGATCGCCTGGTAGAGACGGGCCTGGCGAAGGGCGATCGCACACTGGCTAGCCACCTGCTGAATCAGTCGAATTTCTAACTCATCAAAGCCAGAACTTACCGGCTTAAACAACCATAAGTCACCCAATACATCCTGCTGGTCGCGAATTGGACAGGCGAATACGGCTCCCCCGCTGGGCGTCCGTTCCACCATGCAAACACTTCCTTCAGGAAACGCCAGAACCTCTTCCACCCGTCCTAAGCGGGATGGCAGAATTGAGTACTCGTAACAAACAGTTCGGCTTGCTTGATCAGGGCTATAGATTCCAGCTTCACAGGCTAATGTAGCCAGAACCGTACCCAGTTCCAGAACAGCTGATTGCAAAATGTGATTTTCGTCGAGGCTATCGCGAACTCGATCTGTGATGCGCTTGAGCAAGGCTTCATGGATGAGCGATCGCTCCAAAGCTGCCGTTCGCTGACGTACCTGATTTTCCAAGTCGGCATTAAGTAAGCGCAGCTTCTCCTCACTCGCTTTCAGGGCTCTATCAGACTGCTGCCGCTCGATAGCAATTCCAGCCAAGTGGGTAGACAGTTGAATCAGCCGAAGATCTTGGGAGGTGGGACGACAGGTTTTAGCACAGGCTATGCCCAAAGAACCCAATACATCACCATGGCTAGAAAAAATGGGGTTTGACCAGTAGGAGCGGTAGCCATACTGTAGGGCCAATTCACGGTATTGATTCCAGGCCGCATCTGTCTGCACATCAAGCGTAATCACAGACTGACGACGAAAAACCGCTGACCCACACGAGCCTTCCCCTTCACCGACAGGAATACCATTCCGCAATACCTGCTGGTAGTGCTCGGGAAAGCTCGGAGCAGCACCTAAAAACAGGATTTGCCCATCAGGGGCTAATAACAAAATCGAACATAGGCCCAGGTCGGAGAGTTCTTCAACCTCCTGAGCTAGAAGGGATAGGATTTGGGGCAGGGGGGCTGCAGTAGCAATTAGCTCTAGAACTTGATTCTGAATGTCGAGAAGCGATCGCTCCCACTGTTCTTTTGTCGGCGGGTGGGCAGTCTTTAAGCTTTTAAGACGGCTAACCTGGCGGCGCAGTTTCGCAAGCTCAGCTCGAAGTTCCTCTTGGTTTTGGTCATCATCCTGATTCAGGCCCAATGCGGAGAACTGCATAAAATTGACCTTACTCGGATCGCAAAGAGGGTTGTGATCCTAGTTTAAGGTGCCCGTCTTTTTGTGCTGCGTATCTTTACTTAGCGTTAGGCTTATTTACATCTCCTCACTAATATCATGTCGGGTTAAATTAAGATAAAAAGTGGCGCGGTGCAAAGCGCCGCGCCACTTTTTATCTTAAGCATTTAACTTTACTTGTTATAACATCCATATAGCATTACGCACTGCAACCTGGCCTAACGATTCGTCACTGCGTTATGCACAAGCTTTAGAGCAATTTTAAGCCACTCAGGCAACAGGATCCTTCTGGAACTCGGGCAGAGGCAGTTCGGCTAAATGCTTCCAGCAGACCGTGCAAGCCGGGAGGTTATGACCTTCGGCGTAGGGTTGGTGAACTGTGTCAAGCCAGTCAAAGAAAGCGCGAAAGTTGTGGGCGATCGTTTCCGCATCACTCTCTACTGTACCGAGTTGAAAGTGAGGAGATGGGTTTTCGATCGCAAAAGGACAGGCATGAAACTTACCTTCGGTGGTCAGCACAGGATAGCAATGGGGACAGCGAGCGCTTTCTTTCGCTCGCTCGGCCTCTCCTGTAAACGGATCAACACCCCGCCCCGAATCAACCACATCAGGGTGACCAATCGCGATCGCCCCCTCATGTTCCCGCTCATACTGCTCCAACAACTCCAGAGACTTGCGGGGCATTTGAGGAGCCCCATCTCCCGTGGTAATGGAATAGTTGAGAGAGGCTGTAGTTTTGTGCAGCGGATCGGATTCAAGAATTTGTAATAAGCGTTCTGCTTGAATACCATTGGAATAGATCACGACCACTCCAGAGTATCCATGCTGACGGAGATAGGCGATCGCCCATAAGACATTTTCATGATTCAGCGTGGGTTCACCACCATAAAACTTGATGGCACCCAACGCATTCGTCATCACAGTACGCAAGGCAGCATCCAGGTGTTCTGTGGTGTATTCCACTAACCATCCTTTGGGGCTGCCGAACACCGTGCAAAATGAACAGTCACGGTTGCACTGATTGCCAGGATAGAGGTGTAACTCCACCAGGCGGTTTTCATGGATTTCGCCTTTATCACGAGGAGGACGTTCCTTAAAAATCATAGATCAATGGGGCTTTAGAGTAGGGGGAACTGGTATCCATTTATGCCGAAAGATGTCAGGCGATCTCTTGCTCCCAAATCTGTTCCAAACGGGTTGTGTATTCAGCATTGACAACCGGAACTGTGTCTTGTGTTAGGGTTTTGAGCGGCATACCATAACTGGTTTCCGTAGCCGTAAATTGCTTCTGCAATTCTGGAGAGATTTTGCTGACATCTAGTAATGGCGGGTCACCCCAGACATCGGGCTTAAATTTTTGCAGTTGTCCCTCTGGGCTAGCGAGAATATTGGCAAGAATCATGGCTCCGGCCGGATTGTTTGCATTAACTGGAATGGCCGTAAACGAAGGGTCATTGAGGGAAATGCCGGGCATCGTGAAGGCGCGAGTACTTGGAGGGAGTTGCCCCGTGGCCAGCCCTTCTGCCACGCTAGAGACAAAGATAGGCATCATCCAGATTTCACCGTTGGCAAATAATTCAGTTAAGCGATTCGCTGTAGGTGGGTAGGTTTCACCTTTACGCCAGAGGTGGGGTTCCAGTTGTTTCAGATATTCCACGAGCTGGGGTGATTTTTCATTCCAGAGGGTTTCCTGAAATTCGGCCCCGGCATACTGGTCATAGCCGCCCGTGGTGCCATAAAGCGCCGTTAGAAGGAAGCGGCTGCCATCAAAAGCGGGTGGAGCAACATAGGCAAAACGGCCGGGATTGGCCTGAGCCCAGGCTAACAATTCCTGAAAGTTTTGCGGGGGCTGGGGGACGCGATCGCCATTCACAGCCATTACATAATAAGACCCCGTGTAGGGCGCTTCGTAACCGTCGATAGGTAGACCAAAATCAGACAGAACAGCAGGATTGCTCAGGTCATAATGCTGCATCGCAGGCAGTTTATCCGTGAAGGGACCGTAGAGCAAGTTGCCCTGCTTCATCGTGCGAAAGTTTTCGCCATTGATCCAGATCAGGTCAATACTGCCACCTGATTTGAGGCCCGCCTGCACCTCGCTGACAACCTTGTTCACCGCCTCCACCGTGTCATTCAGAGGAACCCGGTTCAGGGTGACACTGTACTCACTCTGCAATTTCGACCCGACCCAATCATCGGCAAACTTGTTGATGTTGTCACTGCCTCCCCACATGGCCCAGTTGACCGTAGTTCCCCTGGCAGCGGCGACAATCTCGTCCCAGGTAGCCGTCTTAGGGTCGAAGGCTGACTCCTGAGATTGAGACGAGCCATTGGAAGCACAGTTCGTAACCAGCGTGGCGAGACAGGCACCCGCGGAAAGGGTTAAAAAACGACGACGAGGTAGATAGAGAGTCATACGAAAGAAAATCGAAGGGTATTCGTCAAAAACGGGTAGGTCAGGACACATGTAAGGGCGTACCGGCAGGCTCTGCTGTCGGGAAACTCCAGAGGGCTTCGGGAGGAAGGTGAACCCAGACTTGCTGAGCGATCGCCCACTCGTGCACCGGGTTCACCCAAGCCTGTATTACGAGTTCCGACGCCAGAGACAGCGTAAGCCGCCGCTGCGTCCCAGTAAACCGTTGGCCCATAATTTTTGCAGCGAAGGTATTGGTTCCGGAGGACGGGTGGTTCAACACACGCACCTGTTCGGGTCGGATCGTGACGTGAACGGTCCCTTCCTGGGCCGTGGCGCTACTGAGGGTTTCCCCAGTGGCCAGTTGCCATCGATGGCCGTAGGCCTGGGCCGGGAAGAAGTTAACCCCCCCCATAAACCGAGCTGTACTCTCATCGCAGGGTTGGCGATAGAGTTGCTCTGGGGTAGCCACCTGGCGCAAACGGCCCTCAAACATCAGGGCAATGCGATCCGAAAGTACCACCGCTTCCGCCTGATCATGTGTTACGACCAGCATAGTCACCCCAGTTTGAGCCTGCAAGCGCAGGATTAGATCCTGCATTTCCTCGCGCAGGTTTGCATCCAGGGCTGACAGGGGTTCGTCCAACAACAGGAGTTTAGGGGCGATGACCAGGGAACGAGCTAGGGCAACCCGCTGAGCCTGCCCACCAGAAAGCTCGGAGGATTTGCGATCGCCAAATCCCTCCAACTGCACCTGTCGCAACATCTCCGCCGCCTGTGCATCGCGCTCAGCTCGGCCTATCCCCCGCATTTTCAAACCAAACGCCACGTTTTCCCCAACGGTCAGGTGAGGAAACAGCAGGCCCCGTTGCAGCACCAGCGCCACGTCACGCTTTTCCGGGGGAATGGCATTGAGCGTCTTGCCATCCAACTGAATGACGCCAGAGTCTGGCCGCAACACCCCCGCCACCATTTGCAAGGTGGTGGATTTGCCACACCCCGATGGCCCCAATAACGACAGAACTTCCCCCGAGCGAACCTCTAACCAGAGATCGCGCACGGCAGCAATCGTATGAAAGTACTTCGTCAGATTTTGCAGAACTAGATGACTCATTCTTCTCGTTTCAAACGCTTCCTAAACCACCCAAAGTCGCATCGTTCTGCAACGTTTTACTCGCTACAACTAGAAATATAAAACCTGGAATCACGGACGTAATAGCTACGGCCGCGATCAACCCATTGTTGCCCCCTTGTAGCAAGGTGAACAGTACCATTGGGAGGGTAAAAACTTTCCCTGCTCCCACAAAAAAAGTCATTAGAAATTCATTCCAGGAAATCAGAAAGGCGAATAGCGCCCCTACCGCGATGCCCGGCGCAATCAGCGGGAGGGTGACCTGGGAGAAGACCTTGAAGGGGGAAGCGCCGAGCGATCGCGCCTGAATTTCATAGCCCACATCAAAATTGGCAAAGACACTGGACAGCACCAGGGTCATATAGGGAATTGTGGGCATCAGATGCACCAGCACAACCCCCAGCAAAGTTCCGCTCAGCCCTAAACGAATCAACACGAACTGAATGCCCATCAGCGTAGCCAGGGGAGAGACGATAATGGGGGTCAATAAAAACAATTTCAGAATAGGTTTACCGGGAAACTCCATAAGGCCCATAGCGCGACCTGCAGGGAGGCCCACCAGCAGAGCCAGGAGAGTCGTGATGAGGGCGATCGCCAAGCTTTGCACAATCCCCTGACCAACACGGGAACTGGTGGCGAAAATCTGCTGCCAGTGCTCCAGTGTCCATTGCTGAGGCACAATCTGCGGAAAGAACCAGCCCTTCGCCACCGACCAGAACAGCAGGGGCAAAAAGGGCAGCAGCAGAGCCAGAATCACAAGCAGCAGTAAAGGCTGACGAACGGATAGAGGCATACTCAACGGTTGGGGAGTTTAGGGGCAATGGCGGCACGCGATGCGGTTGTAACCCACAGGTATAGGGCAATCACAGCAATGGAGATAGCCGAGAGGGTGAGGCCAAGGGCGATCGCCTCAGGCCGCCGCGCTAAATCGGTATCGGTGAAGGCCCGATAGACATATACAGGCAGGGTGCGCGACTGGATGGCTCCCAGCAAAAAGGGCACTTCAAACGAGGAAAATATGAAGCCAAAGACGATGAGGCTGGCCGACAAAATCCCCGGTTTCATCAGCGGCAATGTGATGTTCCAGAAGCATTGCCAGGGAGTTGCACCCAAAGCCCGAGCTTGCTGTTCATAGGCTGGGTTAAGTCCGCGTAGCACCGCCAGCAGTATTAGCGTAATGAAGGGAATTTCCTTCCAGAGAAAATGAATGAGGACGCCCATACTGGCTCCATCGTTGACCAGCAGCGGAAAGTCTTGATCTGACTGAATCCACCCCAGCCCGAGAAAAATACGGGCCAGTAAACCACTAGGGGCTAGCAGCAGCAAAATTCCAACGACTCCAACCAAATGGGGGATCGGTAGCGTAATTTGGCAGGCCAGGGTTGCCCACCGCCCGGCAGAGCGCAACAGTAGCGCCAGGGCAATGCTGAGCAAGGTGGAAAGTGCAGTCGCCACGATCGCAATGTAAAAGCTTTGCAGGAGCGATTGCCAAAATTCGGAGTTAGAGAAAGCGGCCTGATAAGCGTCCAGGCTCAATTCTCCCGGCCCTAGTAGGGTAAAGAACCCCAAGCTCTGAAGCAGAGCCAGGATGAGGCCACCCCCAAACAGAACGCCTATGATGCTTAGAGCCGGAAGGAGGAGTAGATAGGGCTGCGATCGCTGCAATAGCGCACTCAGCCAATGATTCTCCTGTGGCTGACGAAATATCGGGATCATTGCAGGTACGGCCATCCCTCCAGGAAACTGCCGATTTACGATAGCACTTATAGCGGTATCCAAGTTGATTAAGTACAGAAGGGAGTGTATGGCACGTGGCACCACACACTCCCTTCTGTACTTAATCAACTCACACAGTGCTGCATATCACCCTTTCCGGCCTGATGAGGTACGAGGAATATGGGCTAGTGGGCTATATTCCTCGTACCTCATCAGATTAGAAGATGTTGTAGCTGAGCAGTAGGCTTTTAAAATATCAACCGCTGCAAAAACAATTGTTCAGCTCAGCTCAGGCTACGTGTCTAAAGTTCCTGTTTTTACGCCCACTCACACAAAATCAATCGTTTTACTCAAACCTTGCATCAGAACTCAAAACCTCTATTTTTCGTGACTGTACGACGAAAAAATAGGGGTTCTGAGTTTTGGTTTTGCAAAGGTGCAAGATAAGGGTTTAACTAATAGTCTGACCCATGAGTTATTGCTGTGTTCGATCCTATTGCGGTAACGCGTGAAGTTAAGCACTAAACACCCCTTTTGCCAACCCAGACTGAATACAATCATCTGGTATTTTCCTAGTGAGTGAAGCCTAAAATCAGCAATTCTCATTTTGAAATTAGGCCCGAAAACCGCACGCCAAAGGCGCGCGGTTTTCGAGCATCAAAGCCAAGAGTTCACGCCCTACGGGTGTGAACTCTTGGCTTTGATGCCCATACCGAGAATTGCTGGCCTAAAATAGGGGCGTTAGACAAAGTCCTCCTATCTTTCAGACCTTATCCAACCGGAAAGGTTATAAAAATACTTGAATAAAATTTATACCACCCTATGAACCTGATCGGTAATTCTTCTATCATGGGGGGGATGACATGTAGAATACAAGGTCTACCCCGTTAACCGCTTCTACTTAAGCAAGCTCATCCGTTTCCAGGCTCTCGATACCCTTTGCATCAAAAAATCCGGACTGCCTAACGCCTTCTAGACAACTTCGAGGATTTCTGATGGGAAAGAGTGGGTTATGGGAACTCTTTCTGAAAAGGGGCCTGTCGTATATACAACTGAATAGAACCGGCCTTTCGTCAGAATTTAAACCCTTCTCTACAGGAACGCACATGATGGGACTGAAATCAATTCCAAATCTGTTGTACCAACGGCTATCCGAATCTCTGCAAAATGGTAATGAAATTCGCATTCGTACACGGGAAACAGGATTCGTAGGAATTCCCATTCATCTCGATGAAGAGTTCGTTGAAGTGGTTTATCTACATGTCAGCGAAGCTGATGCACGAGATGAAAGCCCCTATGCACGGACTGTTTGGCTCATCAAGCTATCAGAAATTACAGCCGTTGCTTACCCAATGCAGTCGTGGTCTAAGAAGGATTTAGAATCTCTTCTGCACGCTGAAAAACTGGTTTCAGATACCGATCAGCGATAGTTTTTCAAGCACCCATCCGCTGATTAACACACACTTAAAGCGGACTTAGGAACCCAGGAATTCTGACTTATCCTAGAGGGATAAGGGCAAGATCCTGGGTTTTTCGCAGCAAAATAGCTGAGCTTGATAAAGCGAACTTAGCAATTGAAATACTCAAAATTCAATCACTTAATCGTGTATCAAGGACTTTTTTAACGTCAGTTCGAGATAAGCCGAACCGCCCATTATTGCGTGCGCGACGCGCACGCAATAATGGGCTTTTTCGAGTGCCGCGCTTCGCGCGGCACTCGAAAAAGCCCTTAACCCGAAGCCTGGAGGAGGCTTTAGTGCTCCTGAACAGAATTCTATATCTTGTGCGGAATAATTATTTTCTATGCGGTAGTTCCTAGCAGAATGCCTGATGTTCACCTCTTCCCATAGAGAATGCGGGTTGCTCCAGATATCGCTCTGGGTTGAGCCCTACTTCCCTATGGGAATTTTTGTACGCGGCTCAACTCACTTCAAGCGCAGTACTAGAAAAAACTCTAAAACCCAGATTTTTTCGTTGTAGAAGCGAAGCCTTTACAACGAAAAAATCTGGGTTGGATGTTGGATGATGCCTGTCACTTAAAGGGAATTAAGCAGGCTCATCAATCCGTTTAATGTGCCCTGTGCTGCCATCCATCTCAACCCAATCTCCATCCTTCAGCCATTGGATCAAACCAGGAATCGATACGATCGCCGGAATTCCCATTTCCCGAGACACAATAGCCGAGTGTGACAATAGGCTACCTCGCTCTACCAGCAACCCAGCTGCTCCAGGAAACAGCAGAATCCAGCCCGGATCCGTTCGTTCGGCGACCAGAATACGGCCGGGTTGTAGCACCGCATTTTTAGGATCGGTGATGACCTGAACAGGAGCACGAACAATACCGGGGCAACAGCCGAGGCCCTGGTAAGTAAGTGAGGAGGTAGCTGGCTGGCTGGTTGGCTGAGTGAACGGGGTCAGGGGCAGCGGGTGAACGGGGCCGTAGGTCGTAAAGCGATCGCCCGCTGATGGCATTTGATGATAACGGTCAAACTCGGCTTTGCGGAGGGCGACCATCCCCTTCAGGTCGGTGCAGGTGGCAGTACCGTCGTTGTAGCCGAGAATTTCCTCCAGGTTGAGGTAGAAGATGTCGCGGGGGTGATCAAGGACATCCAGGGCGAAGAGACGCTGACCTATTTCTACAAAGATACGGCGAACGCGACCAAACACTCGGGTGCGCTCGAACCGAAGGTTTTCGCGATCGCGCACCCGATCCCGAGCATTTCGCAACACCCAATTAAAAAGGCGTCGTCGGAGGGGGCGGGAGCGCAGATGTTGATGAACGAGAATTTCAGCTTGTTCGCGGAGGGAGACAGGGGGACGAGGGCGCAGGGGCGCAGAGGAGTGAGAGGTATGGCGGGCCAGGTGGCCGATAGAACGGAGAAGCATGAGGGGATCGTCGTGGAGGGTAGGGCTTTCGAGTTTGAGTTCCTCCAGACAGCGATCGCCAAATTTCTCCAGATATTCCTTATAGGCTGATTGGAAGCCGGGTAGAGTTGTCATGGCTTGCTCAATTTGGAATTGGGAGCCACACAGCAGAGTTTCGACAAAGTTGGGATGAAGGGCGGCCAGATCTGCCATTTGGCGCACCCGTTGGGCGGGCTCGGCGCTAATCATACCGCCTTCGCCGCTCACCAAGTCATTCTGTAGGGTACCTGCTGTATCGCCACACCAGGCAACCGTTAGCTTTCGCAGCACACCGTAGAAAATCATGGCGAAAAAGTCATTCACCAGAGGTGCATCCCAGCGGGTGAGGAGCTTTTGTTCAAGGGTCTGGTAGTAGGCAATTAATTCATCCAGACGCCATTGGGCAAGGGTGTTGGGGGGTAGCTCCAGGGCGTCGTTTAGGCGGTGGTAGAACTGCTGAATCTGGCGGGGTAGAGTACGATAATTGCTCACCAGACCCATCAAGGTGTTGAGGAGCCGTATGCTGTCCTGTACTTTGTCGCGGAAAGTGCTGGATTCGAGCGATCGCAACACATCTGCCGGAAGTTCCTCCCGCACCCCCATCATCTGCTCCATAAACCGCCGATTCACCCGGAAGCCAGGGAGCAGCGCCAAAACTCGGTACCAATTCAACAGGTTGTAATAGATGCGACCCCGCACCAGGCCCAACATACAACGAAACGTGGTGTCATGACGGGCGATCGCTCCCTCAGGCACCCGCATCAGTCGGCAAAATTCGCGGTATACCGCTTCATAGGCACGACGAGCAAAAGAAAATGTCAGTGGCGTCGTAATACCGCCGTAGCTCTCGGCAATATTGCTGTTATCCCAAATTTGGAGTGGGCCATCCGGATCTGCCATCTGTGCCAGGGTCGTGATCGGGCGTGACTGCAGGAGCCAGAGTTGACCGCTGCCATCAATCGCCCACTCAACATCCTGAGGACGGCCAAAATGCTGGGCCGTATGACGGGCAAGGGCTGCGATCGCCTGGGCTTGCTCTGCTGTCAACACCCGCTCATCCACTAATGCCTGATGGGAAAGAATTTCTCCATCACGGCTCACCTGCCAGGTTTCCGCATCAGCCTCCCCGGACACCAGAGCATCCCCCAGACCACGCACTGCCGACACCAGCGCCACCCCTCGCCGTCCCGTCACCGGATCTGCACTAAACGCTACCCCGGCGCACTCGGCCTGTACCATCCGCTGTACCAGCACTGCGGGAGGTTGTGGTACCTCTGATAAACCATGCTCCAGTCGGTAGGCTAGAAGGCGATCGCTAAACCCCGAACGCCACACCTCCACAATTTTCTCCGGCACATCCTCCAGCTCAACGTTTAGGAAACTCTCCAATTGCCCAGCAAAGGAATGAGCCAATCCATCCTCATCTAGAGCAGATGAACGTACCGCCACTAATTCCCCATTGGGGCATAAGTGCCCCAATGCTCCTACCAACTCTGCCCGTATCGCTACGGGCCAATTTACCTGAGCCGGTACTTTAGAGCGATCGCCCTGCCCCCATACTTGTGCCTCTGTTAAACACGCTTCAAACGCTGCTGTTGTGACAACAAACCATTCAGGAATAGGCAAGTTTGCTTGGGAAAGAAGGGCGAGCGATCGGGCTTTTCCTCCCAATTGGGATAATGCCTCAGAAGCTTGATGAGACGAAAGTATCAATGCTGAAGAATCAAGACCCGGGATAGTATTTTTCATACCCATTCAACTTAAAAGATAGAGTTCAGCAAACGAGCATTATCGAACGCTCAACACCCAGGGGACGATTCCCAAACCGGCATACACGACTAACGTCCCCACCCCTGCAAGCAGCTCAAATCCCTTTGCCCAGGCCTTCACGGGGTAACTCAAAAACCGCCAACTCACGACCATCGCTGCCGTTAACAAGAACAACAAAGCCAATGCCACCAACGGTAGTTCTTGAATGGGCCAGGCAGCTCCTAGAGTGGCGATCGCCATTCCTGCCATCGCCCCCAACCATGCCAATACCGCCGCAGACCTTCCCCACAAGGCCGTATAAGTCTCGACTCCCTTTTCCTCATCCTGGGGCGCACGGATTTTTCGGCCCAGCTCAATTACCAATCCATTAAAAAAGCTGACTGCCCAAAAACCACCCAACGCTAACGACGGTGTAATTTTGTCCGGCACCCAATAGCACGCACTGGCGAACAACGCCATCAAGGGCATAATGACCATGTGTGACAGCATGTAGATGACCGGATGTACTTTCAACCAGTGCGGGACAAAAAACTCTTGCCGCATGAGCAGCATGTAGCCCCACACCAGGAGCAGCAGAAATACGAGCGATCGCCCCAACGTTATCGCGAAACCAAACTGGATGACCGCTGCAGCGATCGCCGCCACCCCCAATTCCTGTAAACTCACCAAACCCCGAGGTACTGCACGATAAGGACGATACCGTAGATCATCGGCATAATCTTTAAACTCATCGCAAACCCGTAATTGAAAAAAGAATAGAAATAGAACGACAAACGCAATCAGGATAGAGCTTGTAAGAGAAAAAGACGTGTTAGAGCTCGGTAAAAGCAACGCGGTATACCCAACCGCTGAAGCTGCAAACACCGCAATTAATAATCCATTTTTGAAAGGTGGAAATCGCTCTTGTAAATAAATCCACCAGCGTGACGACTCAGCCATAGGAGCAGTCAATCCTGCAATGTAATACTTTTTATATGCCTATTCCTGTTCAGGCTCACGTCCACGGGCTAACCGTTGGTGGGCTCGGGTAAACTCTCCCGAAGCCAGCGCACCAATAATGGACAGTTCCCCAGCCAGCAACAAGCCTGCACACACTTCTGCAAAGGCGCGGGCATGACCACTACCTGCCAGGCCCATCAATTGTAAACAAGCCTGTTGGCTGGGAAGACTGGTGCCACCGCCAACCGTTCCCACAATCAAATTAGGCACGGTTACACAGGCATACAGGTCGTCGGCTGCCGTTACCTCAAACCGAGTCACCCCAATTGCCGACTCCGCCACACAGGCCACATCTTGACCACAGGCCAGATACAACGCCGCCAGACCGTTGGCGTAGTGCCCCTGCACCCCAATGGTGCCTGTAAGAGTACCACCGATCGCTGACATCCGCCAATAATTTTCCATCGCCCGAGGCGTCGTATGCAGGTGCTTCTCCACCAGGGCTCCAGGCAACAACACCTCTGCCGTTACCTTTTTGCCCCGCACCGATAGGAATGATTGGGCACTGGCCTTCTTATCTCCAGATAAATTGGCCTCTACAAAGCTGTATTGGGGTTGAATGGGAGTATTTTCATGGATGTAATGACAGATGGCTTCCGTGGCGATCGTCACCATATTTTGCCCGGCCGCATCACCCGTGGTGAACTGGAATTCCAGGTAAACGTGGTTGCCTTCCACCGTCAAACGTATATCGACCAGTTCGCCGTGGCGGGTAGTGGACTCAGCAATTTGCTTAAAGGTAGGTTGTTGGGCGATCGCCCACATCATAAACTTCCCGGCTTCTGATAAGCTGCGAAACGCAAAGCCTGGCGCACGGGTCACCCCTTCTGTCAGTAACAGCGACGAGCAACCGCCTGCTGCTGTCATCAGTTGCGCCCCTCGATTGTAGGAAGCCACCAACGCTGCTTCCGTTGTAGCGAGAGGAATGTAATAACTCCCCTGCGCATAGAGCCCATTTACCTGCAAAGGCCCTGCAATACCAACAGGGATTTTGACGGTGCCAATGAAATTTTCAATATGGCGGCGATAGCAGTCCATGTGGCCAATCGTGATGGGGTCAGCGATCGCCCCCTGCACCTCCGCTGATGCATTCAAAACCTGCCAACGCTTAGCGATCGCCTCGGGAGTCATGCGAGCCCCCCCGGGTATTCGGGATGTGACTTCTGCAACTCGGGGTTGCAAACGTTCTTCGAGTTGCTCAAAGTTACCAACTTTCAGCAATTCATCTAAATAATGGGCAGCCTGACGGTAGTGAGTAGACATAACCGAGCGTAGGACAAAAGTTTGAGAGGAGATATGTCTAAGGTATTCCCTTCAAACTGAAATACGGTCGGGTCAGGTACCAATTCCTCAAACTGAACACTGTACCTAGGGTTTGACAGCAGGCGCTTTGCACAAGTTCACAAAGTATCTGCCCATAACAAAACCAAAATTTGTAGGCCCTAAGTGAACCTGAGTTCGGGTTAAGGGCATTTTCGAGTGCCGCGCGCTGCGCGGCACTCGAAAACGCTCATTTTGGCGTGTGCTTTGCGCACGCCAAAATGGGCACTTCAGCTTATCCCGAACTGAGGTTAAGTGAATTAATGCTTGAGGCAGTGTGTTTTTTCTAGCAAAGGCGATTCACTCAAAGTGGGGTTGCGATCGCACCATTTCAGGCAACTCATCAGTGAATGGGCAGGAAAGACAGTTATGCCACTTTGGTTACAAGCAGGTTTGTGGGGGCTCTTGGCCGGATCAGCGCTACTACTGGGTGCAGCCGTAGGGTATTACACTAGAATTTCCCAACGAGTGATTGCGGCTATTATGGCCTTCGGTGCCGGGGTATTAATCTCGGCTCTGGCCTTTGAGCTGATGGATGAAGCCTTTAGCCGGGGTGGCTTTGACTCCACAGCGATCGGGTTCCTCTTAGGGGCAGCAATTTACACCGCAGTAAACCTTTACCTGGAGCAGCGCGGGGCAAAGCACCGCAAGCGTTCAGGCGGCCACCAAGCCCAGGAGGATGAGCAAGAGGGAAGTGGTCTGGCGATCGCCGTAGGCGCCCTTCTCGACGGTATTCCTGAATCGATTGCCATTGGCATCAGCATGATTGAGGGGGGCGTGGTCAGTTGGGTAACGGTAGCAGCAGTTTTTCTCTCCAATGTGCCCGAAGGGCTGTCCAGTGCAGCAGGGATGAAGCGGGCCGGGCGATCGCTGAAGTACGTCTTCGGTGTTTGGGGCAGTATTGCAATTCTGTCAGGACTTGCCGCATTGTTGGGGGATGCTGTCTTCAGCCATTTTTCAGCAGAAGTTATTGCAGCCACGATTGCGATCGCTGCTGGTGGCATCCTGGCAATGATTGCCGATACGATGATGCCCGAAGCCTTTGAAAAAGCTCATGAGTTTACAGGTTTGATCACCGTATGCGGTTTTCTGGCTGCATTTGCCTTGAGCAAGCTAGGTGGCTGATCGGGGATTAAATTGGGTTTCTCAAATATGTGGCAGCAATTCTCATTTTGGAATCCAACCCGAAAATAGCCCACCTTCGGCGGGCTATTTTCGGGCTTCAAAGCTGAGAGTTCGTGCCCTTCGGGCACGAACTCTCAGCTTTGAAG
>NZ_JAMPLB010000089.1:3686-24175 GCF_039962325.1 Leptolyngbya sp. PL-A3 | reverse complement strand
GGCCCCACTCTCATCCATCCCGAACTGAGGTGTGAAACAGACCAGCGGCGAAGATACTTTGGGGGTTGCCCCACGGGAAAATAGCTCAGTGCCAGGGTAATACTCAACCAAAAGCCTTCCTCAATCTGAGGAAGGCTTTTTTGTCTTCAATGTAGGTTTTCTTCCCAAACGCCAATATAAATACGGCCTTGGCGATTGCGTTCAATAGTTCCCTCCAGGTTGTCAATGGAGAAGGAGTAGCGATTGGATTGTCGCTGTCGTACAGATTCTAGACCTTGCTCGATTGCAGATGTTGTTTGGTCATTGAGCATTCCATTTAACGTCGAGCGTATAACTTGCTGATCGACGGATTGATCGAAGGATGCTTCGGTTTGGCGAACACGATCGCTGTCCTTATCCAGGATGTAAGCGACGGTTACTTGATTGGGAACCAAATCATACAGCACGGAGCGGGTATTGGGCCAATAGCCATTATTGCTACGTCGATCAGGTTCACCTAAACGAGACTCAATTTGTTCTGCTCTTGTACCGATGGCTAAACCAGGAACTTCAGTTGTGATGCGATCGCCCCTTCGATTCTTGTCCGTGGATGGGTTGTTAGGTTCAGTTTCAGCTTCCTCTTGTACTGGCTCTGGGATTGTTTCAGCTACAGGAGATTGTTTTGCCTCCGGTGCAGCTTTAGGCGCTTCATTCAACGGTGAGGATTGAGGGATTGGCAAAAAGGTGGAGTCTTCTGGTGCTGAAGTGGTTTCGCTTCGTTCTTCCCCATTTGGAATTGTGGAAGCTTCGGGTGATACGTCTGTTATAGAAGGATTTTGAGTTGGATGGGAGCGCAGAATAGCTAGTGTTGTAGTGATCAGCGTTGCGATCGCTACAACTCCTAATAAGCCATAAATCGGCCCTCGGTTTTTCCCGGTTGATTGCTTGGCTACTCCTATGGCCCTTTGGTTTTTGGGTTGGGCGGGAGCTACTGGAGCAGGGGTGGGGGATCCGATAGCAACGGTTGCTGCGGTTGAAGGAGGTTGTACTGGCGTTGCTTGCACAACAGGGAGAATTGCCTTTGCAGTATTAGCGGAAGGGTTAGCATTACTTCCATTTGTAGACATACTACTGGGAAGCAGTGTGAGCCATTCTGTAACTGTTGTGGGACGGAATTTGGATTCGACAGCCATGCCTCGCATGACTGCCTGATTGATAGCTGGAGAGAGATTGGGTTGCAAATCCCGGGGGGCTGGCATGGGTTGGCGATCGCGCAAAACCGATGCAACAGGAACCTGTGCGGTCAGTAAGGCATACAGTGTTGCAGCTAGCCCATAGACGTCAGTGGCGGGTGTACGAGGAGCCTGAGAAATGTATTGCTCAATGGGAGCATATCCCGTAGAAATGATGCTGGTGTGAGTCTGAGTCATGCCCGGCGTAAATTCCCGAGCGATGCCAAAGTCGATCAGCACAACTTCTTGAGTGCCCTGACGCAGGATAATATTGCCTGGCTTTAAGTCCCGATGGAGTAGCCCGTTTTGGTGAACGACTTGCAAGGCTGCTCCTATCTGACGGATATAGTGGATAGCGATCGCTTCCGGTAAAGGATGGTCTGGAAAAATAATTTGTTCTAGGGTAGCACCGGCGATGTAATCCATCACTAGGTAAGGTATGCCGTCTTCAGTAAAGCAGTCACTGATCCGCACAATGTTGGGATGGGTACATAACGCCAATCGGCGTGCCTCATCCTGGCAGCTCCGAGCTAAGTAGGAAAAGTGTGGACTACGACGGCTCGCTTCATTGAGCGTTTTGATGACTACGTGTTGGCCTAGAGCATGGTGCATAGCCTTGAAAGTGATGCCAAAGCCTCCCTCTCCCAAGACTTCTTCCAAGGTATATTTGCCGGATTGGAGCGTTTTCCCAACTAGCGTGTTCATTAAATGAAGGCGATCGCACTGAAACACTGCTTTCCAGCATAGCTATTACGGCAATTAGCTTACACTTCCCTAAGTTCAGTCTTGAGGGTGGCGTTTCTCGGGAGACTTAGCTGGAATAGCTATAGTAGTTTATTGATACGAAACCTGTTGTAATGGTTTGAAATAACTGTTTACGGAAATGACGTTGACTCCCCCTGGCCGATACGACTTCTTGCCCCGGTTTTATCGCTTGTCTGCGGTTAGCATGTTATCTAACATGATGGTGCCGTTGGCAGGATTAGTTGATACGGCATTTCTAGGCCATCTGGCAGATATTCGTCATTTAGCTGGAGTGGTTCTGGCATCCATTTTGTTTGATTACCTTTATCGGGTGCTCAAGTTTCTGCGATCGAGTACCAATGCCATAACAGCCCAGGCGGTTGGTAAGAATGACCAGCAAGCGGTTTTGTTGGCAGGGCTGCGGAGTGGTCTGGTGGCCCTGGGAATTGGTTTAGTCATTTTGCTGCTGCAATATCCTTTACAGAAGGTTGGGTTTGCCATTCTCAGCGGAGCTTCAGAGGTAGAGGCATCGGGTAGCGAGTATTTTTATGGGCGGATTTGGGGTGCTCCAGCTGTTTTATTGAATTTTGTGCTTTTTGGTTGGTTTTTAGGGCGGGAGATGAATTGGGTCGTTCTGCTCATGTCTCTGTTGGGGAATGGGTCGAATGTGGTGTTGGATTATTTGATGATTTTTAAGTGGGGTTGGGCCAGTGCTGGGGCGGGTATTGCGACTGCAGTAAGTCAGTATTTAGCATTGTTAGTTGGGTTGATTGCGATCGCCTTTAGTATTGACTGGGATAAGCTGAGATATGTGATAGGCAACCTCTTTGACCGGGCTGCACTGCGAGAAACAGTGGCGTTGAAGGGGAATATTCTGATTCGATTTCTCGTGTTGATTTCTACCTATGCCATCTTCACTAACTTAAGTTCTACGATGGGAACGACG
Organism: Leptolyngbya sp. PL-A3; assembly: GCF_039962325.1. Lineage (NCBI taxonomy): Bacteria > Bacillati > Cyanobacteriota > Cyanophyceae > Leptolyngbyales > Leptolyngbyaceae > Leptolyngbya > Leptolyngbya sp. PL-A3. The sequence goes on along the minus strand of NZ_JAMPLB010000089.1, from coordinate 21,274 downwards.
ACCCTAGCGCAAAATGGGTTGCTGCTTCAGATTGCCTTGCTGAGCCAGTTTACGATTCAGGGGGTGGGGATGACGACGCAAACGTTAATTGGCAATTTCAAAAGTAAGGGAGTGAACGATCAGCTCATCCCCGTTCTAATCCTTTCTGTATTGACTGCATTACCAATTGCGCTTGGGTTTGCTGGTGCAACGATTCTTTTCCCGGAACAGGTTTTCGGTTTACTCACGAATCATGCAGATGTAAATGCCAGCGCTGCCAGCTACACGCTGTGGCTATTACCTTTACTAGAGTTAACGGCTGTTGCGTTTATGTTTGAGGGCTATTTTATTGGGCTAAAAAAGGGAGAAACTTTGCGTAATGCGGTTCTTATTGCCTTTGGAGTTGGCTTTGTTCCATTAGCTGCGATCGCCTGGCATCTCCACAGTAATCATATTCTCTGGCTATCGCTGGTTTCCTATATGCTACTGCTGGCGATCGTTCTGGGTTGGCAATTGCCTGCAACATTGCGGCAAGCCTCTTCTAAGGAGGCGGTACAGACAGCTTTAGAACCAAATTCATAGATGCCAATAGATCGTAAACGAGCGTTTTCGGCATGCGCCGCACGCTCAAAATGCTTGTTCCGACCTACTGGAATTGACTGAGCAGGTGTTGTAATTCGATAGGCGAGATGGGTGGCGCTCTGCACCACCCATCTCACGTAATTAAAGCCATTCTTTGAAGCGTTCTTCCTGAGTGATGGCCTCGTAGAGATCAGCGACAGGTTCGCCGGGAACGTGGAGGGAGGGGATGGGAGTTTTGAGTTGCTCTAAAGCGGCGATCGCTTGCACCACGCTTTTGTAAGCCTGGTCAAGGTGTTGCCGTTTCTCTGGGGTGTCGGCTTGTAGCGTGACGATTCGGTGCAGGATAACTTGAAGCTGCCGAATGTCTTCTTCCAACATGGTGGGTTCTACAGAAGTTTAGAGTAGTTCATCAGTTCTATTATATTCCTGGTTTGGTTGTGATATCAAACCTATTGAGTAACTCAGCGATTCTCATTTTGAATTGAAGCCTGAAAATAGCCCACCTTCGGTGGGCTATTTTCAGGCTTCAAAGCCGAGAGTTCGCGCCCAACAGGCGCGAACTCTCGGCTTTGAAGCTCATAATGAGAATTGCTGTGAATAACTGTGATGTGTTGCAAAGCTCTGTACTGCATTTCTGAGCCGTATCCTAATTGCTCAATTAGGCAGCGCTTCAAATAAAGTAGCGAGTCCAAGGCCGCCGCCAATGCCGAGGGTGGCTAGCCCTGTGGATGGAGAAGGGTGTGGGGTTCTGACTAGTTCAGTGAAGAGGCGGGTGACGAGGATTGCACCGGAAGCGCCGTAGGGATGACCCAGGGCGATCGCTCCACCTCCCACGTTCACCTTTTCCTGGGAAATCTCTAATACGTCAAGGCAGGCCAGAACCTGGGCGGCAAAGGCCTCATTGAATTCAATGAGATCAATGTTAGAAAGGCTGTGGGCCGGTTGACGGCTGAAGAGTTTTTGGATAGCTGCGACAGGGCCGGTACCCAGTAGGTTGGGATCAACCCCTGCGGAAACGGCATCTACAACGCGTAAACCCGATTTCCATCCCATTCTGTAAAAAAGTCGCTCGGATACCATTAAGACAGCAGCGGCACCATCGTTAATGGGACAGGCGTTACCTGCGGTGACGGTGCCATCTGACTGGAAGGCAGGGGGAAGTTTATTGAGGCGTTGAAGGGTAAAGTTGGGGCGAGGGCATTCGTCAGTTTCGATGGTTGTTGTGGATGATAGGTGAATGGGGACGATTTCGTTATGGAGTCGTCCATTCTTCATGGATTCGAGGGCTTTTTGGTGGCTGTGGAAGGCGTATTCGTCCTGGCGATCGCGCGTAATTCCATAAGTTTGGGCAACGGTTTCAGCGGCGATGCCCATGTCGGGATCGCCAAGGGCTTCGGGGGCGAACCGGGCACGGTGGGTGAATTGGGGAAGTTCGTAGAGCGATCGCGGTTTTTCAATGCGCCAGGGGGCGGTGCTGACGCTTTCCATGCCACCTGCGATGTAGATGTCGCCAGCGCCAGCTTGAATGAGGCGAGCAGCGAGGTTGATGGCTTCGAGGCCAGAGCCACATTGGCGATCGATGGTAACGCCGGGGATGGTGACGGGGAAGCCAGCGGTGAGGAGGGCGAGGCGGGCGGGATTACCGCCGGGGCCGATGGCATTACCTAAAATGACTTCATCAATTTGGTCGGGTTGGAGGTGGGTGTCTTGGAGGAGGGCATTCAGGACGGGAGCTATTAAGGCGTCGACGGTGAGAGACTTAAGGGTACCTCCGGCTCGGCCGATGGGGGTGCGGCGGGCGGCGATGATGATGGCTTGCTGAGTGGTCATGGAGGGCGGAGGAGTAGGGCTTTTGTTTGAAATAGGCTTATGCATTTTTGTTGTGGATGAGGTGCTTTGCACCCCATCCACAACAAAAATGCTCTAGATCTGGTGGGCTTGCGTAAGTCCTGTGAAATTTGGTGACGATTGATGGAAATGGTGGTTATTGGCAAAGATCTGGCTTGGGGTCGCGTCGCCCCCCAAACCCCCCGACTGGGGGACGGGCTGCCCCTCCCCCAGACCCCCTCGGCAAGGAGGTTTTGCGTGGGAGGTGTTAGGCCGCTTCGCATCTGCTGGGTTTTTGATCAGGTTTGGGTGGTGTATGTCGGTTATGGCTTATAGGGATAGGAGATTTTTTGTGCCCGGTGGGAAGAAAAAACTGCCTTCAAGCAGTTTCTACCTGAATTCGGGTTAGGGGGTTTAGCTTATCTCGAACCAAGTTTTTTAGGTGCGTAGTTCTTGGGGGGAAAGATGTCCCTGTAGAATCTGGGCTTGGAGGTGGGAGCGGAGGGGTTTGCCGCTGGTGGTGGTTGGGAGGGTTTTGACGGCGAAGAAGCGGCGTGGGCATTTTGCTTGGCCTATCTGGGTGCGGATGTGGTGAATGAGGGTATTGCGGGTTAAGTGCTTGGGGCCGTTCCAGGTGATGATGGCACAGATGAGGTCGCCGCGGCAGTCGTCGGGGATGCCTAAGATGACGGCGTTTTCGATTTCTGGGAGTTGTAGGAGGACGGCTTCGATTTCGGAGGGATAGACGTTGATGCCGTTGCTGATGAGCATGTCGTGTTCGCGCCCGACGAGGTAGAGGAAGCCGTTTTCGTCTAAGTAGCCGCGATCGCCCACGGTGGCCCATCCTTGCTCTATGCGAAAACCTGTGCTGGGTTGTGGTTCTAAATAGCCGGAGCACAGCATATTGCTGCGAATGCCAATCCAGCCGATTTCTCCAACTTTAGCCATGCCGCTGCCATCATCCCGTTGGACTGAAAGGGTGACGCCGTGAAAGGCGCGACCAACAGATTCGGAAGGAATACGTTCGCGGGATGAAGCGATGCTGACAAAGCTGAGTTCGGATGCACCGTAGTATTCCAGAATGTCGGCTTGGGGAAATACGGTAGCAAGTTGATCTCGGAGAGCCGGGCTAAGTTTTGAGCCACCCGCGATCACAGTTTTGAGATGCGAAAAAGATAAAGATTGTGCTGTATTCGCAACGGTTTTGAGTACGGTTGGAACAGCAACTAGCCGTGTAATAGAAGGCTGATTGAGGGATAGCAGGATAGCTTTTGGAGTGAAGTGAGGCAGGATGTGTAAGCTGGCTCCCATGTTAAGCGCTTCGATCGCGGTATACAAGGAAAGGCTGTGAACAAGGGAGCCAGGTACTAGCACCTGATCCGTTGGGCCAATATCGAACTCAATGCGACTGGCCGCAAAGCTATTGAGCCAGGACGCATGGGAACGGAGGATGCCTTTGGGATGTCCGGTGGTTCCTGAGGTGAAACCAATGTAGAAGGGCGAGTCGGGGTCGATCGCCAACTCTAGAAAATCCTCCTGAACAGTGAGTTGGTTTTCCAAGCTTGCCGATTCAGGATCTAACCAATTTTCATAGCTCGAAGGATCCGCTGGGAGGATATCGAGAGCGATCGCCTTTAAAGATGAGAGGTTCTCGATCCTTTGTAACTGTTGGCTGTCGCTGACCAGAATCCCGGGCGTCCATCGGTCCAAAATGGATTGAAGTTGTGGGGATGCCCATTCTGGATTGAGTACCATCGCGACGCCTCCGGCCATGGTAATTCCCAGAAATAACTCCAGAAACTCAACTCGGTTGGACAGTAAGATGCCAACCCAGAAGCCATGATCGGGATGGGTAGAATGTTGAGCTTTGTAGGTAGCAGTCACCCTTGCCACCTGCTGAACCCGATGCAGGAGTTCGCCATAGGTTAACGATTGGGAGCCACAGGCGATCGCCAACTGGTTAGGATAGCGCTGTGCATGGGCGACGAAGCTATCAGTGATGCCGCTCATGCTCGCAGAATGGGATATGTTTTTTGAACGGTAATGGTGGCGAGTGCGGCAATGACAGCTTTTACCGCATCACCGGGAAGAAACGCGGCGGAGCCAATGGCAGCTTTGGCGAGGGACATTTGGGCGGCGATCGCCAACCAGGGAATGCCAATACTGTAGAGGACGACGATACCGCCAAGTAGGTTGAAGAGGATGGCAAACCCGACATTTTTGGAGCGGTGGGGCGATCGCTCGAACAGCCAGCCAATCGCGAAAGCGGCGATCGGAAAGGCGAGTAGAAAACCACCGGATGGGCCCATAAACACCCCAATACCGCCTCGCCCGCCAGAAAGGATGGGGAGGCCAATAGCGACCAAGGTCAGGAAGAGGAGCAAGGCAAATCCGCCTCGTTTAGATCCCAGGAATGAGCCAGCTAGCATAACGCCTAGCGTTTGGGCAGTGATGGGGACTGGTAGAAAGGGGAGAGGGATGGGGGGAAGGAGACCCAGGGCTCCAACGAGGGCGGCAAAGACGGCAATATAAACGATGTCCCGGTTGTTCATAGATGTGGATATGAGTGATCAAACTATGACCATACTGGAAAATGATGATCTAGATCACATCTATAAACGATTGCCCAGCGATTCTCATGATGAGCTTCAAAGCCGAGAGTTCGCGCCCATCGGGCGCCAACTCTCGGCTTTGAAGCCTGAAAATAGCCCGCTTTCGGCGGGCTATTTTCAGGCTTCAATTCAAAATGAGAATTGCTGACGATTGCCATGGGATAAAAGAAGGGGGTCTTTTTATCCCTTCTTTGTCCAATGCTTGTATCTATTCAGTCATCGCCATAGCCGCGAGCATCTAGGGCTTCGGCTAGGTGGTCGGCCAGTTGTAGCACGCGAATGAGGACGGGAACAAACAGTGTAATGATCGGAGTATCAATGCCACGGGCGCGTTGGGCATCCTGGACTTCGTGGATTTGATTGAGTAGGACAGGGATGAGTCGAATGGCGATCGCCATCATCAAACTAATTTGGGCAGGGCGAACCCCCAGGGGCCGGAGCGGAGTTAATCCCCGTTCCAGAGCATCCACCATATGGGAAACTTTGGTGGTTAGCGTGATGAGGGTTGCCAGCAACAGTAGTATGGCAAAGCGCAGAACAATGATTAGCCCGACCCTCCAATCGTTCAGGATGGCATGGAGGAGAAAGATGCCTGCAAAAATCCAGAGGCTAGGGCGGAGTTGGGTTGCAAATAAGCGCCAGGAGAGTTGAGCGACCTTGACGAGAAGAAGTATTACACCGAGTGTAGCGACAAGCCAGGGGATGTTGGAAATAAAAAAAATGCTGATTCCGGCGATCGCCATCCCTGCCAGTTTGATACTGGGTGATAGTGCATGAATGGGAGAATTTTTAGGGATGTACAGCCCCAGGGTCATAATGTGTGCGTCTGTGGAATGGGCGATCGCTAGAGTATTATTCTAAAACACCCCAAAACCGAGAGAAAAAGCGCACGACGCACGCTTTTTCTCTCGGCTTTAGAAGAATTTGCGATCTACTAAGCTTTTTAAGCTTGCAACTGTAGGGGTGGCAGTTGCTTACTTTTTTTATGCCCAATCAGGAAATAGGTTTCCATTTCACCCTTGCCTTTGACATGAATGGTGCCACGACGTTTGAACATGAAGTGATGCTTGAGACGTTGATAGGTGCTTACAGTAACTTGAATTTCTCCTTCCAGTCCATGAGACTCCATCCGGCTTGCGACATTAACGGTATCGCCCCAGAGATCATAAATAAATTTCTTGGTACCAATGACTCCTGCAATAACAGGGCCTGTATTAATACCAATTCGGAGTTCGCACTGATGTCCCTTCTCTAAGCAAAACATCATCAATTCTGTTTGCATATCGAGAGCCATTTCAGCGATCGCCTCTGCATGATCCGGACGAGGATTTGGCAATCCTCCTACTACCATGTAGGCATCGCCAATCGTCTTAATTTTTTCCAGCCCATGCTTTTCGGTGAGCCTATCAAAACGGGAAAAAATTTCATTCAGTAAGGCGATCAGCTTCGTTGGGGGCATCTTTTGGGAAAGCTGCGTAAAGTTCACCAGGTCAGCAAATAGAATGGTGGCTTCTGCAAAACCGTCAGCAATGCTGCTCTCGCCCTCCTTAAGCTGATTCGCGATGGATTCAGGCAGAATATTGAGCAGTAGTTTGTCTGACTTTTCCTGCTCCACGACAAGTTGCTGGTTGGCCTGCCGCAACTGTGATGTCCGCTCAATGACGCGTAATTCCAGTTCCTTTGAGATTTGGCGCAGTCGCGTGATGACCAGAGCAATTCCTGTAAGGGCAAGCAGGAGTAACCCCGCAAGCATGGTAAATGTGCTCTGTAAACCCTGTTGGGTTTGGGCAATGAAGCTATCCAGGGGGCGGGTAATTTCCATAACACCACGCACATCGCCTACCTGCCAATCCCGCTTCGGGCTATCGGGATGGATATTATGGCAGGCGACACAAGTCGGTTTCATAATGTCGGCTTCGGCGTAGCGCAGTGCCTTACGTCCCTGAAAGTTTTCAATGCGGACAAACGGTTCTTTGGGGTTCTTTCTGAGTTGAATGAGTGCTTCTTTTTCAAAGCTATCCCTGGCACCTCCATCTTTTTGTCGCCAACGAAAAGGGTAATCGCTGTATAAACGCACAGACATTCCAGGATTTTGTTCGCTGATGGAGCGACTTAATTCAATCAAAAAAGTTGCTGGGAGGGGAATCGCACCAGGTGTGTTGGCATAGTCAGGCGTAACGCTAATCCCGTGAACCTCTTTAACTCGGCTAACGGCATTGTTGCTATAGAGGGTTCTGGCTTCTTTAATGGCCTGCGCGTAGAGCGCAGAACTTTGTATTGCCTGAGATTCAATTAAGTCGGATGAAAGCCGAGACATATTCAACAAAGCGCCCGCCAGGCCTGCAATGAATAAGATTGCAAGCAGTGTGATCGTTCGTTTTGTTAAAAGTTGAATGACGAAATAAATGAGCTTTCGGATCAGCGGATGCTGAGAGCGATCTTCGGACGAAGGGGCATCTATCCGGTTCATCTAGATTCCTCCGGGGAGGGGGTCGCAACCTGAACAGGTATCTTTTCGAGGCTCTACATCGAGATCCGGAAAAAAATTAAAGGTTTTTTTGTTTCTTCAATATATTTCGAAGAAAATTGTGAAAACTTTATGAAGAATTGTGGTGTTCTCCCGGTTAGGCCGTAATTCTACTGAAATTTTGAATTCGAGTTGAATATGTGTTCATGTCAATTTATTTGAGGTTGTAGGAAGTAATCCTACGGAATAGGGAACTTGAATTCCCTGTTCGAGCTTCAATCAGAAATTGATTTTAGAAGCCGTCATAAGCTTCTCCCCAAGTGCTTTGTTTCCTGTTTTGTAACCCCCCTAAAGCAGTTCAGAGAGACTATCGAATGTTGGGCGTTAGCAAGCTTCCTCAAATGTCGGAACGTCAGATGCATCGACTGCGGTTTATGCTGACGTTCGCCTGGTTACTTCTGATTATTTCCTTATTTTGGGATCCCTCAGCACTCCTGCTTAAGCCATTTCTGTCACAGGCTAATTCCTGTGTGAAAGTGCAGGGGGAATGTCTTCCTCAAGCCTCTCACTCAATCCCACTATTTCTATTTTGGTCGTTGATTGTTCCGGGATCGATTCTGCTTTTATTGGTTTTTGGCCATGAAACCTGGCGGCGCATCTGCCCTTTGTCTTTTCTGTCGCAGATTCCACGAGCGTTGGGTATTCAACGTAAGCGAAAGGTTGAAACGCGAACAGGGGCAACACGTTACGAATTGGTCAAGATCCGGAAGGACTCCTGGTTAGGAAAAAATCATCTTTATGTACAGTTTGGGCTTCTAACCGCTGGTCTGGCGGCCAGGTTGCTGATCCTCAATGCCGATCGCCTGGCGTTGGGAATTTTTCTATTGCTGACGATTGGCGCGGCAATTGCCGTTGGTTACCTCTACGAGGGTAAAAGTTGGTGTCAGTACTTCTGCCCGATGGCTCCCGTTCAGATGGTGTTTACAGGGACAAGAGGCTTATTGGGTAGCGAAGCCCATCAGGGCCAAAAACAAACGATTACGCAATCTATGTGCCGCACAGTTGATAAAGATGGGAATGAGAAAAGCTCCTGTGTGGGTTGCCAGTCTCCCTGTATTGATATTGATGCAGAGCGTAATTATTGGGAAACTTTCACGAAACCGGGCCGCCGCTTTGTGCAATATGGTTATGTGGGGTTACTGCTAGGCTTTTTTGTCTATTACTTCCTGTATTCCGGTAGTTTCGATTACCTCTTTTCGGGAGCCTGGCTATGGGAACCCGATTTAGGAAATACGCTTTTTAATCCAGGGTTTTATGTGGCAGGGCAACCGTTACCTATCCCTAAACTCGTTGCAGTGCCCATGGTGCTGGGAGTGGCGATCGCGTCTTCTTACTTCGGATTAATGGCCCTGGAAAAAACACTTCGAAATTACCTGCATCGGCAGCAAAAGAATGTTTCTTCTCAACAAGCGGCTCATATTCTGTTTTCAATCTGTACCTTCTTTTGCTTTAATATCTTCTTCTTTTTTAGCAGCCGTGCCCTTTTGAAGGGCTATCCCATCCCCGTTCATTTGCTGTTTACTGGGTTCATTGTTTTAGTCAGCACGCTATGGTTGTCAAGAACATTAGAACGCACTGCTGAACGCTATTCGCGGGAAAGCCTGGTGAATACTTTGCGTCGCCAGCTGAGCAAACTCACCATCGATTTTTCCAGGTTCTTAGAAGGGCGATCGATGGAGGATTTGAAGGCGGAGGAAGTTTACGTATTGGCAAAGGTTTTGCCGGGGTTTAACCAGGAACATAGCCTTCAAGTGTATAAGGGCGTATTACGGGAAACATTGGAGCAGGGAAATGCAGATTCTGCCTCCAGTCTGGAAGTGTTGAGGCAGATTCGCCAGGAATTAAATATTAAGGATGACGATCACTTTACCGTACTGACAGAATTAGGGATTGCAGAACCAGAATTGCTCGACCCACAAAAACATCGAACTCGTGAAAGCCAGTTACGTTTGGAGAGCTATCGCCAAGCACTAGCCTCCACCTTATTAGATTTAGTGGAAAATGGTATGTCGCTCCAGGAGGCAATGCAGCGCCAGAAGAAGCAGATTCAATTTCTGAAGCTAGAGTATGGCATGACGGCGGAAGAAGAAGAAAAAGTATTGAGTCAACTCCTGGCTGGAGAGCAAAGTAACATTCTCCGAAAGGCAGACTTGCTACTGGAGCAAATGAAAGGTTTGAGCGATCGCTATGCCGTTCTCAGCCAGAAAACGTTTGATGCTCAAACGTCAGTATTTAAGTTTTTGCGACTGACCGCTGTGCAGCATAAGCAGCATATTATTACACGGCAAATGTTGGGTTTACTGGAAGTGTTGGGCAATACTCCTGACTCTCAAAAACTTGCCCATCAAACGTATCGCTTAATCAGGAACGTTTTGCCTGAGATAATACAGGCATCGGATGGATCAATCTCCTGGAAGAATCGTTTGCATCCAGAGGTTTTTGCGATATTAGAAGGGCGTTCAGCGGAGGCACAACTCAATCCCCTGGAACCTGATGAAGATGGGGGTAAGACTGGAATATCTACGGACTCTTCCAGGTTAAAAAGTGATGCAGATACCCTTGTAACGGTGTTGGAAGAGTTGTTGCATGAATTAGACCCTCTAATCCAAACCCCTGCGCTTTATGGTTTAAGTTTGTTGGAACCAAAAAAGGCTCAGGAGTATGCCAAACAATTACTGAGCGCATCATCTCAAGGACACTGGCTAGCGAAAGATACGGCACAAATACTGCTCGATCGCTATCAGAAACAAATGATCCGAGAAGTTCAAACTTTGATTGTTCAGATCCATTTGCCGACAAAAACAGAAAAGCAGCTCTTCCAGCAATCCGTCATTCGTGTGGGAAGCCATCCCAGTAATGACATTGTGATTCCAGATAAGAGGGTGGCAAAACATCATGCAGTTTTGTATTTAGAGGAAGAGGCATTTCATGTGCTCGATTTAGGGGTGCATGGGGGTCTGTATGTGGATGACCTTCATTTAAGCGGCGATCGCGATCGCCTGATGCAAGGCCAGGTGATTCGATTTAGTGAATATGACGAACCGGCGATCACCGTTTATTGGAAAAAACAACCGCTTCAAACTAAGGCTCCTACCGAAGTTCTGGGCACACTCGATAAAGTTCTACTGCTGTTTGAGAGCCGTTTCTTTAGAACTTTAAAGCCTGAAACTTTAATTGAGTTGGGCCGTGATGCAACGGTCAACATTTATCCCCGTGGTACAAGACTGTGCAACGCAGGGGATATGCCGGACTCCATTTTGCTTCTGATTGATGGGATGGCGGATGTGATGATCTCAAATGGTGGAAGTGAACAAGTGCTGGGTAAGATTAATGCCGGAGAAACGCTCGGTGAGATGGGTGTTTTGACTCGACAAAAGCGATCGGCCTCGGTAGTTTCTGCTTCTGATTATTGTCGAGCACTTGTCATCCAGGCGGATAAGTTTGATTCCGTACTGTATCAGGATCCAGAGATTGCCCGAAACCTGCTGGTTGTTTTAAGTAGCCGACTACAGAGTATGACCAACAACATCAAATCACCCGCCAAAGTTTAGCGCTGTTTTAAAGGTTGATTCTTCGTGCGCTTCGCGTACAAAAAATCAACCTTTAAAACTACTTGGATAGAATATCAGACGTTATGGTAGGCGATGCTTCCCATAACGTCTGATATTCTATCCAAGCCTTTAATGACTGAACTCGAATGGCCCTAAAATAAGCTCAAACCTGAACCCAAGAAAGGCCAGGGTCTGCTTCAAAACCTAGGACAGGTGTTGGATATAGTAAGGTAGGGCGATCGCTGGCTCCGCATCCATAACAATCCGTCCAGTATCAAAGACCAGGATACGATCAAAGTCTTTAAGGAGATCCAGATCATGGGATACAACGATAATGGGCTGGGGTAAGTCCTGAAGAATTTGCTTTATTCGATTGCGATTGCGGAGATCGAGCAATGTAGTCGGTTCATCAAAGACAACGTATTGAGGTTGCATGACGAGAACGGCAGCGATCGCCAAAAGCTGCTTTTCTCCGCCACTTAATAGATGAGCTGGGGAATGGCGGACGTCCCATAATTGATATTGTTGCAGTACAGCGCTGACTCGTTGCTGAATTGTACTTTTATCAAGTTTGAGATTCTTTAATCCAAACGCAATGTCTTCTTCAACGGTGGGAAAAACAATTTGATTGTCAGGATTTTGGAAGACAAATCCTACTTTGCGCCGAATTGCTTTTGCATGGCTTCGTGTATCTAATCCATCAACTTTGACAGTGCCTTGCTCAGGGATTAGCAGGCCATTCAACAAACGGACGAAGGTGCTTTTTCCTGAGCCATTGCTGCCGACAATTCCGATGCGGCGTTGATTAAGATGCAGGTGCAGAGATTGTAGGATGGGGCGATCGCCAAAGTGATGGCTAACTCCTTCAATTTCAATCATGGGGTACGTCTGTCAGGTTGGACTTGATCCTATCAGAGGAGGGTTTGGGCTAGGAGATGAATGCCACGTTCAATGGTGGCTTCGTCGAGTTCGCTATAGCCGAGGATGAAGTTGCAATGGCTTTCAACTTGCAAGCAGTGGACGCGGGCCGGCATTAAGCCCACCCCAGCTTGGGCTGCTTTTTGGATGATGTCAGTTTCTGTTAACGGCAGGGAGAAGTGAACCATGAGGTGAATTCCGGCTTTTTCACCGAGGATGGTAACGCGATCGCCAAAGTGCTGTTTTAGTGCGTGCACCAGGGTTTGACGGCGACTATTGTAGTGCGATCGCATACGGCGAATATGGCTTTCCAGATGCCCCTCGTTGATGAAATCGGCTAGGACGCGTTGGTCGAGGGTGGAGAGTTGGCGATCGCTTAACCACTTGGCATGGGCCATCAGAGGAGCCAACTCAGGCGGCAGAACCAGATAACCGATCCGCAGGGAGGGGAACAGAACCTTGGAAAAGGTGCCAATGTATATGACGGAGTGACCTGGATCTAATCCCTGGAGAGCGGGAATGGGGCGATCGCCATAGCGGTACTCACTGTCATAGTCATCTTCCAAAACCAGGGCGCCAGTCCGATGTGCCCAGGACAGCAACTCCAGTCGGCGAGCCAGGGAGAGGGTGGCTCCCGTGGGAAATTGGTGCGAAGGGGTAACGTAGACCAGCCGGATAGTAGGAACCTGAATGGAGGCGAGGTGGCTAACGACCAGGCCGGATTCATCGACGGGGATGGGGATTAAGTGGGCGTTGTGGCTGAGGAAGATGCGTCGGGCACTGAGGTAGCCAGGATCTTCTAGCGCGATCGCCTCCCCCGGTTCTAACAGAACGCGCAGAATTAAATCCAGAGCTTGCTGGGTGCCATTGGTGATGAGGATGTGTTCGGGATCGCACTGTACGGCACGGGCGCGGGTGATATAGCGGGCGATCGCTTCCCGCAACTCATATTCGCCCTGGGGATTGCTGGCGTAGTCGAGCCATTGTATATTGGCGCGACTATGACGGAGAAGGAGTTTGCGCCAGACTTCCAGGGGAAAGTGTTGAAAGCTGGGGCGACCGTAGCGAAAGCTGATGGGGACTTGAGGCTCAGCCTGAAGGGCAAAGGGCTTTTCGGCTAATCGTTGACCATAGGACGATAGGTGGATGGATGACTTCACCGAGTGAGGTGCTGTTTCCGCTGGGGCAGAGTGGAGCAAATCATCGGGAAGCTGAGCACAGACGAACGTGCCAGAGCCATGGCGTGCCTCCAGGTAACCCTCGCTTAGCAATTGGTCATAGCTCTGGGTAACAGTCGTACGAGAAATGCCGAGGGACTGAGCCAGCGATCGCGTCGAAGGAAGTTTTTGCCGGGGACTTAGTCGCCCCGAGAGGATGGCCTGCCGTAACTCCTCATAGAGTTGCCGATGAAGGGGATGCTCGGCCTGGGGATCTAGCGTCAGGGTCAGTTCCATAGGGCTGCGACAAAGTGGACTTATATTCAAGCACAAAATTGGCTCTTGTAGGAGACCACTGGCGATCGCTACGCTGATGGCGTTGCTTCGTTCATTACACAATGGTGATGCAAACTACCGTCCAAATTCGGACTGCTGATCTGTTTGAGGATCTTCTATTAGCCGAGCATTTCTACTATATGTGGCTAGACAATGCTGTGCCGGAGGAAGCAATCTCCCCCGACTATCCAGATATTGTGCAGGCATTTGTCACAATGGCCCGACGCGATCTGGATTATGCAGCCTTTGTTGCGGAAGTGGACGGGCGGGTTGTGGGGTCGGCAGGTTGTCAGCGATTCGAAGGATTGTATCCGCTCATTTTGGCACCAGAATTCCAGTGCCGAGGTTATGTCTGGGGTGTTTATGTAGAACCTGCGTATCGTCAACAGGGGATTGCGACACGTTTGATGGAAGCGGCGATCGCTCATCTCAAATCTATTGGATGTACAGAAATTTTGTTGAACGCTTCACCATCGGGAAAACCCATTTATGAACGTTTGGGCTTCGTTGCAGCGAATGCAATGAAGTTATCTTTGAACTAGCAAAAGGAACAGGCAATGACAGCAACAGAACCATCGATCCACAACAATCAATTGCCCGTTACACAACGTACGAAGATCAAGCGATTACCCCAGCGTGGAGATTACGATCGCGATTTGATCTATAGTATTTTGGATGAAGGTTTGATTTGTCATGTAGGCTTTACCGTAGATAGACAACCCTTTGTGATTCCAACCGCCTACGGGCGAGTGGGCGATCGCCTCTACATCCATGGATCGCCTGCCAGCCGTATGCTGCGTACCTTGCAAAAAGGCATTGATGTATGCGTTACCGTGACACTGCTGGATGGTCTGGTGCTGGCTCGATCAGCATTTCATCATTCGATGAATTACCGCTCAGTTGTAATTTTTGGAACAGCAACCGTTGTTAGCGACGTAGAAGAAAAGACAGAGGCGTTAAAAGCGTTTACGAACCATGTAGTGCCGGAGCGCTGGGAGCAGGTGCGTCCGGTGATGCATCAGGAGGTGGCTGGAACGCTGGTGTTGTCGCTGCCCATCCAGGAGGCTTCTGCTAAGGTGCGATCGGGGCCACCTAACGATGATGAAGCGGATTATGCATTGCCGATTTGGGCAGGTGTGTTGCCGTTACGAATGGTGGCTCAAACTCCTATCGACGATCCCAAGCTTTCCTCTGGTTTGTCCGTGCCAGATGCAATCTGCCATTATCAAAGAGGCCAATCGCCTGACTAGTAGGCTGCGGCCTAAGTTTGCATACTATGTTTTTGTGTGGGGTGCGAAGCACCCTACACAAAAACATAGGTGATGGATTTCCGCCTCAGCGTACTAGGGTGCGCTTTAAATCTGCCTGGAAGGGTTGTTGTGTGTGTGCGAAGTCCACAAAAAATTAACCCCTAAAACAGATTTTGGATATTTGTAATCATTTCCGTTAAGAGTAAGACTCAGCAAAAATGGTTACTTAAATTCAAGTCTCCTCGCATCTTGTACCTTTCTAATACCAAACTCGGGAAGTCCTTTTTTCGTGCGCTTTGTGTACGAACAATAGAACTTCCCGAGTTTGGTGCAATCACACGTGTGAAACACAACCAAAATAAAGGATTAGGTACTCAAGCCCTGTCTATTTCAATCCTCATCACTCACACTTGGCATTCTCGGAACTGCAACTAAAAAACTCTGTACATTTTTGTTGCGTACCGAATCAATCCGATGCATAACAAAAATATTTTAGAGATGGTAAATGGTATAAGCTTATACGCTTCTGTTTGTCGTTGGCTGGGATTCATGCTCAACAGTGCTTCCAAATAGCAGGTTCTGTGAACTTGAGTTGTTTGGGAAAGGCTTGAGTAAGGTTATGCCCTACACGTGAATTTCACGAAAAGCCGATTGCTCAAACATGTGTTGAATTAGGGTAACGGTTATGCAGCTTTTCGGCATTATACTCATCATTCTTTCAGCCACATCTTTTGGGGCAATACCCATTTTTGCTCATTTTGCCTATGCGTCTGGGGCAACACCACTCACCGTTCTATTCTTTCGATTTGCGATCGCTGCTGTCTGCTTTTGCACATACCTGGTCATCCGACAAATTCCTCTACCCAATCCCAAAAATTTGCGAACGTTAATCCTTCTCGGCGGCGTTGGTTTTGTGTTGCAATCTCTCAGTTTTTTCTTTGCCCTGACGGTTGCCTCCCCAGGGCTTGTCGTGTTGCTGTTGTATTTGTATCCAACCATTGTGGTGGGAATATCCATTGTGGTGCTGCATCGGCCAAGTAGTCCAGGTACGCTATGGGCATTAAGCCTCGCCCTTCTCGGAACTGTTTTGACGATTGGGCCTGTGGGCAATGCGCAACTTCTGGGAGTTATTCTAGGTTTGGTGTCTGCCTGTATTTATGCAACTTACATCCTGGTGGGGGAGCAGGTGATGACGCAAGAATCTCCCATTACAGCTTCTACGGTTGTGCTGACATCCGCTGCAGTTGTGTATGGAGGGATTGTGACAATTCGTGGGGTAAGCCTGCCACAAGACGCATCAGGTTGGCTTGCCATTGGGGCATTAGGGTTGATTTCAACCGTTGTGGCCATTGGGGCACTGTTTACAGGCATTAAACTGTTAGGCGCATCAACGGCATCTATGCTATCGACGCTTGAGCCGGTTGTGACGATCGCCCTATCGTTGGTGATTCTGAAGCAACCCATTACGGGGATGCAATTGGTAGGTGGCGCATTGATCCTTCTGGCTGTTATCTTTTTGACGGTCAGAAAGACAGCACATGATAAATCGGAAAGAGATAGCTATATCGAGCCTCAGTAGATCACAAATCTGTTCTAAAACCGAGAGGGAAGGGGCGTAAAGTGCCCCTTCCCTCTCGGTTTTAGCGCGTTTTGGATGTGTATTGCACATCTAAAACGTCTGTTTGCGATCTCTAAGCTCTGTTTTAGACCTGCCTGGAGAGGTTGAATTTTTGTGCGTTTGGCCCATAAAAGTTAATTTTTAAAGCAGAGTTGTGTGTGATCTGTCCCTTGGAAAAGGCAATTTTCTGAGGAGTAGGCTAGGGTAGGTCCAGTAAGCGCGCCCCGCTGCGCCTTGCTGTGGCACCTTTTCTACGGGGAGCATGTTCCTGTGAGAAAATTTTCTACGGCGATCGCCCTCACCCTTCTCACTTTTATTCTCGCGATTTCCTGTACGCCGCGTTCTGGCGTCACTATCAATGAAATCATCGCCTTTGGCGATAGTCTTTCTGATGTAGGGCAAGTGTTTCAATCCAGTGGTGGGCTTTATCCGCCTGACCCGCCCTATTTTCATGGGCGGTATTCGAATGGGCAGGTGTGGGTTGAATACCTGGCGAGCGATTTGGATTTGGCTGACAATCAAACTCAAAACTTTGCCTGGGGTGGGGCAACTACCCAGGGTGGAGGTGACAGTCCTGTGCCCGGGCTGCGTCAGCAGGTATCCACCTTCACTCAGGCCCAACAACGGTTGAATCCTAATGCGCTCTACGTCGTGTGGGCCGGGGCGAATGACTATTTGCAAGGGCAAACCAACGTATCGGTGCCGGTGGAGAATGTGATGGAGGCGATCGCTTCCCTTTCCGACCGAGAAGCGCGAAACTTCTTGGTGGCTAATTTACCGGATCTCGGGCGCTTACCAGCAACACGAAGCAATGGTAGAGCGGCTGATTTAACTGCATTAACCCAGGTTCACAACCAACGGCTGGAGCAACGAATTCAGCAGTTAAAAGAACAGCAACCCGATCTGGACATTGTGTTGCTAGATGTATTTTCACTGTATAACGAGGCGATCGCCAATCCCGATCAGTTTGGGTTAGCCAATGTGACGGGTACCTGCCTGTCGGGAATGCGGTCCTGCGCTAATCCCAGTCAGTTTCTATTTTGGGATGGCATTCATCCCTCCACAGCCGGACATCAACTGGTGGCAGAAGCGGCTTATACACAGTTGCAGCAGGTAGGCGTTGCGTCACGATAATAAGGAGGTTTCTGCATAAGAATTTACCCAGAATGTTGGTGCTTTGCCCGCGAAGCCACCCGGCCAGAAACGCCACCGTTGCTCATTGGGGCTGCTG
>NZ_JAMPLB010000089.1:0-3665 GCF_039962325.1 Leptolyngbya sp. PL-A3 | reverse complement strand
GCATAATAATTTACCCAGAATTTTGGTGCTTTGCCCGCGAAGCGGGCAAAGCACCAACATTCTGGGTAAATTCATTACTGGAAATCTCCTAAGTCAATTCAAGGCCGAGCTTCTCACGTCTTGAATTGGCTCAAATTTTAGCTGTAAAACCGTTGGTCTAACCAAATTCGCACTTCCTGTTCCGTATCAAATTGGTGATGGGAACGGGTTGCAGGATCATAGGCATACCAGAAGGAATTTCCGTTGCGATCGCGCCTCTGCTCAATGCATACAGACTGATTGCCGGTGAAAAAATTTAATAACTTCGTGAGTAGTGGTTGTAACCATGCTTGCTTAGCCCGGTTGGGATAATGGGCAGCAGTGGTGGGTGATAGTAATTGCTCCAGCGACTGTTCCAGGGATTTTCTTGAAGCTGGCTGAAGGGATGGATTTTCTAGGTGTGAAGCGTATGAAAACCCAGAGTTTGATGAGGGATTGCTGGAAGGTGAGGAATCAGAGAGGCGCATAGGAACGTACCGGTGTTGTGGCTTACATTCCTACTCTCGTCAAGGAACTGAAATTTGAGTAGATACAAAAAAAGGAAGTTCTGCTAGTACAGTTTCAAAAAATATAACTGTTCTAGTGAAAAAAATAGAAACTGTACCAGCTACTCACCAAAAAGTTCGCATAGAGTAAGGTCATGCTTCAAATTTCAAGGCTTGATTTTTGTGGGTATACCCATGAAAAATCAGCGTTCTCCTCAATGACGTTGGAGATGGGCGATGAAAATTCCTGTAGACCGTGACGCGGAAGAACCTGTATATCTACAAATTCGCGATCGCATCAGTCATCTTATTAACTCAGGGGGTCTACGTCCGGGCGATCGCCTTCCATCTATCCGTGAGATGGCTCGCAACGTCAACGTCAATAAACTGACTGTAATCGAAGCCTACAGCGTTCTAGAGGCCGATGGACTGATCTACGCACGTCAGGGCGCGGGATATTTCATCAACACCGAACCGCTGACCCGCCCTCGTGGAGCCTCTACCTTTGCCCCGGATCAGCAGGTCATCATTCCCCCTAACGAAATTCCCTCGTTTTTGACTGTGAGTAACGCTGTTCTCCGAGCGGAAGCGCAACCTGGAACCATTCGTCTCAGTTCCGGCTTTCCCCAACCGACAGGTATTGAAGATGTTCAGCGCATCGCTCGGCGGGCTGTCAAAAATGTTGCTGATGCCCTGTTTCGGCATAACCATCCCCAGGGTGAGCCCGCCCTGCGGAGTCAAATTGCTCAACTGTTGATGCAACTGGGCTTGGCTGTAAAACCCGACGATTTGTTGGTCACCAACGGTTCTTTGCAAGCGTTGGCTCTCATTACCCAGCACTTCATCCAACCAGGAGATTGGGTGGTTGTAGAGTCGCCGACTTTTCATGGTTACCTGTCGATTCTGCAACAGGCAGGGGCACGAGTCATTGGCATTCCCATGACGGCGGAGGGTATGAATCTGGATTTACTAGAGCAGTACCTCCAGAGCCACCATCCCAAGCTGATCTACACGATCAGTACCTTGCACAACCCCACGGGTATCACTACTAGCCTGGCTCATCGGCGGCGACTGTTGGATCTGGCAGAACGTTATAACTGTCGCGTGGTGGAAGACAATGCCTATGAACGGCTGAACTTTGAGCCGACGCCGCCCCCCATTAAGGCAATGGATGAGAGCGATCGCGTCATTTACATCGGCACCTTTTCCAAAACTCTGATGCCGGCTCTACGCGTGGGTTACGCCATGATTACAGGAGAACATAACCAGGCTCTAATCGAGCGCAAAATGCTGCACGACATGCACGTCTCGGTTATGTCCCAGGCCATTATTAGCGAATATTTGGCTTCAGGTCACTACCGCCGCCGTCTTAACCAGCTCCTCAGCCTGAATCAGCAAAACCGTTGCGTCATGCTCCGCGCCCTGGAGACGCACTTCCCCGCAGAGGCATCCTGGACAGTGCCGATTGGTGGCGTGTTTCTCTGGGTGCAACTGCCTCCTCACATTTCTGTACAACGCGTAGCCGAGGAGGCCGCTGCTCAGAAGGTGCTGGTTGGTACTGGAACCGCCTTTTTTCCTGACCAACAGGGCTATCCGGCCTTGCGTCTGGGTTATGCTGAGTCTCCAGAGCACATCGAACGTGGCATCGAAATCGTAGGCCGCATTTTGAAAGCCCAGTAGACAGTATTTAAGCCTAGCTTGAAGGATTACTACCGAGCCATTGAAAATAATCAACTGCCAATCGAACGGAAAGTGACACTAACACAAGATGATCGCATTCGACGTAGCATCATTATGGAATTGATGTGTCAATTCTATAGCAACGTGCGAGTGCGTTAAGTACAGCAACGGTGGTGTGGGGCACGAAGTGCCCCACACCACCGTACTTAATCAACCCGCACATTGCTGTATAACATTTCCACAAGGGTTTCAACGCAGTTCTAGCTGATGCTTGGATTGCGCTGTATGGTGTACGGGTGTACCATGATTCGCAGTAGAGTTGAGCGACTGAAACGATATGGCGAAGTCTCGCAAGCTCGAAGAATTGATGACAGCTCTGAATCAGATACGGTCTGATCCGACATCTGCGGAGGGCATGGCATTACTGCGCCAGGTTTTGGGGAGCAAGTATTCCGTCGCGATCGCCCAAGCCGCTCAACTCATCGGCGAACATGAAATCGACGCGCTGATCCCCGACCTGACGGCTGCCTTTCCCCGCTTCATGGTGAAGCCGCAGGATAGCGATCCCGGTTGTCGAGCAAAACAGGCGATCGCTGAAACCCTTTACCGCTTTAACTACAGCGACGAAACCTTGTTTTTATCAGGTATTCGTCATGTACAGATGGAACCTGTCTGGGGTGGCCAGGTCGATACGGCTCCCCGCCTGCGAGGCACCTGTGCTTTAGGCTTGGTGCGGATGAATTACAGCCAAGTCATGGTGGAGTTAGGGGATTTGCTGGCCGACCGCGAGTCGGAAGCACGGATTGGGGCAGCGCGGGCGATCGCCTATAGCGGTAACGACCAAGGCATTCCCCTTCTCCGACTTCGCATCAAAGTCGGGGACAATCCCCCTGTCATATCGGAATGTTTGACTGCTTTGCTTCAACTCGCTCCAACCTCATCGCTATCCCTAGCTCAGGAACTGCTATATGCCCGTAATGATGGACGGGATGAGCATGTGGAACTGGCAGAAGCGACAGCTTTAGCCCTGGGAGAGTCACGGTTGCCGGAGGCTTTTGAGCTATTACGCGATTGGTGGAAGCAAGTGCGGGACCGGGAATTGCGGCGATCGGGGTTGTTGGCGATCGCTACTCTCCGTCAAATTCCGGCCTTTGATTTCCTGATCTCCCTCATTCTAGAGGGACTCTTAGAGGATGCAAAAAGTGCAATCAAAGCTCTCAGCATTTATCAACAAGACGCAAGTATCTGGGAACGGGTTTGTCTGGCTGTAGACGAACGTCAGGATGTAAATTTGAAACAAGCTTTAGTTAAACTCAGCTAATGAGAAAAACACTAATTTAGCCAAGCTGAGTTATCGTCAAATCTGGTGTACGAAGAAAGATTAAGCGGCGTTCTTGCTGATGTCGGTTTTTGGGTCTACTCGGATCCCATCCTTGAATTTCACTCCTTCAATCACCTCCC
>NZ_JAMPLB010000088.1:0-25779 GCF_039962325.1 Leptolyngbya sp. PL-A3 | reverse complement strand
AAAAAGAAAGTTCCAAAACCCGAACGGCAAAAAGACAAACCTCATGTCTCCACTGCTCGATTGCTGAGTGAATCGAAATCTAAAAAAGATAAAAAAGCACCTTGAAAGGGCTGGGGCGATCGTCCTGTACAGCAATCTGAAAGCCTGCCAAACGCGCAACGATCGCTAGTTTTTCGCCTACATGCCCCGCTCCCACAATTAGTAACAGAGGAGGTGGTTGAATGGTTTCGACAAAAGCTTCTGGTAATGGAGTACAGGAACCGTCTAATGAGGCATTCTGTACATAAGGCAATTGGTTTTGGGCAAGGGGTGTGACCAGGGTGATGGATTGCCCTGCCTGGAGTTTCGTTAGAATTTGGTGAGTTCGGGCGATCGCGTCTTCTCCCTGCCACCGCTCTAACCACACCCACATCATTCCGCCACAGATGCCCTGGGTTTCTCGATAAGGCGCTCCGGACAAATCGATCTCAACCGATTGTTTTTCACCTGTTTCTAAAACGATCAGCGCGTGGCGAATTACTTTCGCTTCCCCGGCTCCACCCCCAATAGTGCTGAACGTTTCCCCACCCGCATAAACGATCATTTTTGCACCGACTTCCCGTGGCACAGAGCCAGTTACATGAGTCACTGTAGCCAGCACAACGGCTCCCTGGTGCAGAGATTTCGCGAGTTGATGATAAAAATCCACTGAGGACATTACAGGCTGGCGATCGGGTTGGCCATCGCATCTAGAGCATGTTCTGATGTCGCGCGTACGGTTTCGATCGCCATCAAAATAGCTTCCGGGGTTGCGGGTAAAGCCAGTTGAACATGAGAGGACGTACCAAAAGCGGCGATCGCGGCCCGAATAGCCTCCCGCACCGACATTGCCAGCATAAAGGGAGGTTCACCAACCGCTTTGCTGCCGTAGATCACACCATCTTGGGCTGCCCGTTCTAAAAGCTGCACATTAAAGTGTTCAGGAATTTCGCTAATGGTTGGAATCTTGTAGGTACTGGGGGCAAATGTTCGCAATCGCCCCTGCTCATCCCATACCAACTCCTCCATCGTTAGCCATCCCATGCCCTGCACAAAGCCCCCTTCAACCTGACCACGATCTACCGATGGATTCAGAGACTCACCCACATCATGCACAATATCAACCTGTCGTAGCTTAAAGGTGCCTGTAAAACCATCAATCTCAACTTCACTGACGGCAGCGCCATAGGCAAAGTAATAGAAGGGGTGCCCTTTGCCAGCCGCAGCATCCCAATAAATTGTGGGAGTACGGTAATAGCCTGTGGCAGAAAGGCTGATGCGATCGTGATATGCCTTTTTGACCACAGCTTCAAATGACACTCTTAAATCAGGCTGAGTGACATCATAAATCCAGTTATTTTCAAAAATAAGCGC
The DNA here is from genome assembly GCF_039962325.1 of Leptolyngbya sp. PL-A3. NCBI lineage: Bacteria > Bacillati > Cyanobacteriota > Cyanophyceae > Leptolyngbyales > Leptolyngbyaceae > Leptolyngbya > Leptolyngbya sp. PL-A3. Next base: position 24,387 of record NZ_JAMPLB010000088.1, on the reverse strand, counting down.
TGCATCCGGATCTAAATTCAGCATTTCAGCCGCAACCGGCATCAATCGTGACTTGATCGTATCACAGGCATCTTTGACAGCTTGCCCATTCAAGTCAGACCCACTAGAAGCGGCTGTTGCAGAGGTATTGGGAACTTTATCAGTACTGGTAGGCATCATGCGAAATCGCTCGACACTAACCCCCAAAGCCTGAGATGCCACTTGCAACATTTTGGTATGGAGCCCCTGCCCCATTTCCGTACCACCGTGGTTAAGTTGGATACTCCCGTCCATATAGACAAGCAACAACGCACCAGCCTGGTTGTATTCCACCTTATTGAAGGAGATGCCAAATTTAACTGGGGTAATGGCTAAACCACGTTTTTTGTATGGATTCGCCTGGTTGTACTGGGCGATCGCCACCTGCCGCTCAACCATATTCGAGATGGTCTTAGCTTCATTCCACACCCGTCCAATGCGATTGTCAGTGATTTCCTGACCATAATGCGTAGTGCTTGTTTCTCCCTGACCGTGGTAGAAGTTGCATTCACGAACGAATTCCGGAGGAAGTTTAAGAGCTCGTGCAACCCGATCCACAATGTCTTCAATGACAATCATGCCTTGAGGCCCACCAAAGCCGCGATAAGCGGTATTCGAGACCTTGTTCGTCTTGACGATATGCCCGCGCACTTCCAGATGGGGGATGTAATAGGCATTATCGACATGCAACATAGCCCGCAATAAAACGGGTGGAGAAAGATCTAAACTCCAACCACCATCAGCATAAAGGTCGACATCTAACGCAACGATTTTTCCATCTCGGTTCACCCCTACTCGATATTGGCCGAGGAAGCCGTGCCGTTTTCCTGTCAAAATCATGTCGTGATGACGGCTTAGTTTGACCCGTACCGGACGACCTGTTTTGTGAGCCGCGATCGCTGCTGCCGCCGCATAGGGATTTGCCTGCGTTTCTTTGCCTCCAAACCCGCCCCCCATTCTGAGACAGGTGACAACAACCTGATTAGACGCAATCCCTAAAACTCGAGCAACAATAACCTGAGTTTCAGTTGGATGCTGGGTAGACGCATACACCTGGTAGTGTCCTTCTCCATCAGGAATGACCCAACTGGTTTGCGTCTCCAGGTAAAAATGATCCTGTCCGTTCATTTCTACCTCGCCCTCTAGCCACAGGTCAGCGGTGGCTGACGTTGCCCCTAAACCCCGACGAACGACTTGAGGGGCCGTATGAAATGATTGGTGAGCGATCGCCTCCTTAACCGTCAAAACAGGCTCGAGCGGTTCGTACTCAACGACTACCTTTGCTGCTGCGTTACGGGCTGCATCCTCGGTTTCTCCCACCATCCAAACAACCACCTGCCCCCAATAGCTCACAACATCGGTCGGCAGTAGCACCTCATCATGGGCAATGGCTCCTGTATCATTCTCACCTGGAATATCATCTGCCGTTAATACCGTGACGAACCCCTCGACATCGTAGGCCGCAGAAACATCTATGCGCGTAATACGCGCATGGGCATGGGACGACAGGACTGGATACAGCGATAACATCCCCATGGGAGGACGCTGCTCATCGGTATAAACAGCTTTACCCGTAACATGCCCTTCTGCGCTCTCATGACGTTTGTGCTGACCGACGATCTGCATTGCTGCCATCTCCTTAAATCTGATTTATTGCACTTCGACAAAAAACTTTTCAAACAAATTTGCGATCAGGAGCTTGCAGTATGCTGCACTTCCCCGCAGATCGGTGAGCGGGGTAAAGGTGTCTTTTAAGGCAGCTTTTGCCGCCTGCACTGTAGCCGCATTCCAGGTTTGACCCAGCAGCATTTCTTCAACGGCGATCGCTCGTACAGGCGTTGCCGCTACGCCTCCATAAGCCAAGCGTGCAGAAACGATCTGGTTGTTGCCATCCAAATCAATGGTAAAAGCGGCAGCCACAATGCTGATGTCATCGGTTCCCCGTTTGCCAATTTTATAGGATTGACTGAGGCGACGAGTGGCACCTGGAGCGATCGTCTTAGGAATCCTAACGGAAACGATCACCTCACCCGCTTGTAAATCTGTCATGCGATAACCTTTGAAAAATTCGGCCAGTGCGATCGTCCGTTGACCAGAAGCACTGCCAATTCTTAGCTGAGCATCTAACGACAGAAGAACCGGGGGTAAATCCCCAATGGGAGAAGCCGTACCAATATTGCCCCCCAGGGTTGCACGATTCTTGACTTGACGGGCTGCGAACCAGTGCAGCATTTCATCGAGGCTGGGAAAGATGCCATGCAGCCGATTTTCAATTTGGCTGAGGGGAACAGCAGCTCCAATCTCAAGCACATCAGCTGTCTCGTGGATTTCGTGAAGTTCTGCGATCGCCTCCAATGAAATTAAAACAGGAAAGGATTGCCGATGATGGCTCATCTCCAAGCCTAAATCAGTGCCACCTGCAATTAGGGTTGCAGTTGGGTGTTGTTGTAACAGACTGAACACATCTTCTAGCTCAGTTGGGCGGTAAAACTCTTGATCATTCGTGATGTAACTGAGGGGGGTCAGGCTTACTGAATGTTGCAGTTTCTCTGTAAAGTGATCGCATGGTGTTGGGTTTGCCATCAACTGTGCAGCACGACGAATCGGGACATACCCTGTACAACGGCAAAGGTTACCTTCCACAGCGGCATCATCGACCACACCGTTGTAGTAGGCAGCAAACATACTCATGACGAACCCTGGCGTACAGTACCCACATTGGGAACCGCCAGTCTCCACCATGGCTAGCTGAACTGGATGTAGCTGCCCGTTGCTAATCCCTTCGACAGTAATCACCTCTCGCCCGGCTAATGAACCCAGCGGAATTAAACAACTATTCACCGCCTGGTAAATAGGTTGACCATCCAGGTCTCCCCCAACAAGCACAACAGTACAGGCACCACAATCTCCATCTCCGCACCCCTCCTTCGTTCCTGTCCTACCACTTTCCTGTAGATAGTGCAGTAGTGTTTGAGTCGGAGAAACCTGTTTCAGATGAATCTGCTGACCATTAATCGTTAGTATCAATTGTTCGGCTAGCTCTTGGGTTGTCATCTCTCCCTTTCTTACTGTGAGTCACAGTCATTCAAAATCCATATCTGTTAAAGATGTACTGATCAGTATACTTCTCCCAGGATGTAGAAATTTTAGGCTTCAGCTTTAAAGTTTTTATGTGGATAACAATCATTTCATAGCATCAGGAAAGTATCCGAAAATACAGCACTGTTTTTTGTATGCTTCGCGCAGGAAAACAATCTTTAAATAGAATTGGGGCGTTTAGTATTCGTCAATCTATTCAGAATTGTTGATATAAACCCTTTGAGGAGATAGGGCATTGCACGACAAATTGCATAGTGTTGTCAGAACTTTTTGCGGTAATTGTTCCGCCCATGTGCTCTACTAATTTCTTAACCAGAGCCAGTCCCAAACCAGTGCCCCCATGTTTCCAGGGATCATTGTTGGGAATGCGGTAAAACTTATCAAAAATACGCAAAAGCTCTTCAGGAGCTATTTCTGTGCCCATATTTTCAATTTGTAAAAAGAACTGATCAGCCTGGGCAAATGCCCGCACAAAAATCGCTTCTCCCGGTGGCGTGTACTTGCAGGCGTTATTGAGTAATTCCGTCACAATACGGCTTAAGCTGGGTAGGTCAACCTCTAAACCAGGGAAATTGGGTGCAATAGTCAGCTTCAAGGTTTGCTGTTGCTCCTGAGCTCGAATTTCAAAGGTTTCGATCATGTGAGGGAGCCAATCTTGTAAGCTGATAGGTGTAGGATCAAGGGCATACACCCCAGCTTCAATGTGTTGTAAGCTCAGCAAATCTTCAATCAGGGTTAATTCCCGCTCAGCCTCATCCTGCAAAACCTTGAGATACTGCGCAGCTTTGTTATTCTGAGCCTCTGGAGACACCATTTTTTGAACAAACGATTCCCCTTGATGAGTAATCGACATAAGCAATCGTGCAATCATGCGGATGCTGGCAATGGGGGTGCGTAGCTCATGGGAAATCGTACTTAGAAAATCATCTTTTAGTTGATTGAGGCGCTGTTGTTCCTGCAACTGAGTCTGAACGGCCTCATAGAGTTGAGCTTGGCGCAAGGCGATCGCACACTGATTCGCCACCTGCTCTACCAGATGCATCTCCATCTCGCTATAGCTAGCCGCCGCAGGTTTGAACACCCACAGGTCGCCCATCATGTCCGACTCTGACTGCCCATCAACAATAGGGCACACCAGAATGGCCGAATGCTTGCGAATAGAACCTGACTCAAGCTGGCAAAACGCAAAGCTATGGCCCTGATGCAATTGTGCATAAAGCTCAGAGGCATCCTGAATTTGGGTTTGCTGGCCCTGGGTAGCTTCAACACCCGGTTGAACATACTGGTAGGAAATGGTCGAGGTACGATGATCTGGGCTATGGAGGGCAGCATCACAGGCCGTTGCATCCAGGGCGATCGCCAACTCTTCCACCACGCTCTGTAGAATCTGCTGGGAGTCCAGAGAGTCCCGCACCTTATCAGAAATGCGTTTGAGCATGGCTTGAAATGAGAGTGCCTGCCGCAATTCCGCTGTGCGCGCTGACACCTCCTGCTCCAGATTGAGGTTGAAGGATTGGATTTCCTGATAAAGTTCGGCCTGTTGAATGGCGATCGCAATCTGCCCTGCCAGTTGAGAGAGTAGGCTCACCTCGGAGCTCAACCATGCCCGTGGACTTCCGCACTGGTGAATAATCAGCAATCCCCATAGCACTCCATTGAGTAAAATAGGCACTACCAACTTGGCCTGAACGGCCCACTGATCAATAAATTCCACCAGGCACGGCGTTATATCAGCATAGCCATTATGAACATCGTTGATAATGCAAATTCTGCCGTGTTCGTACAGTTCATAATAGGCTGAGGGGAAGACTTCCTCTGGAAATACCATGCCTAGAATGCTGGGAAAGCCAGATAAAACGGACTCTGCAACCACCTTTCCCGTTCCGTTGGGAAATAATTGATAAATTAATACACGATCTGCCCTCAATAAATGTTGAATGGCAGAGACCGTTGTATCAAAAACATTTTTTTTGTCTAACGACTCGCGAATGCGTTGGATGATCGTACCCATCACCCTTTCTTGCTCAGCCTGAAATTGCAAAATCTCACCTGCCTCTTGAAGGCGTTGATTCTGGTTACGAAGTTGTTGCTGCTGCTGCTGAATAGTGAGCTGATGACCAATACGAATAAGTACTTCTTCCGCTTGAAACGGTTTTGTTATATAGTCTACTGCACCTGCTGTAAAGGCTTTGACTTTATCATTGACATCATTGAGCGCACTCAAAAAAATGACAGGAATATGGCAGGTTTCAGGATTAGCTTTCAAGATAGAACATACTTCATACCCATCCATCTCTGGCATACGAATGTCTAACAGAATCAAATCGGGAAGGCTGACCTGTACCGCATCCAATGCCACTTGACCACTGATAGCTTGCCGCACTGTATAGCGCTCATCCCGCAAAATTGCCGAGAGTGTTCGCAGGTTGTCAGGCTGATCATCCACAATTAAGATGCTAAATTTTAGTTTCATTTTTAGGTCAGCCGTGGTCAGCATGGGTGCTCCTGGGTCATAGAGGAGGGTTGAAAGGCTATGGGAGAATGAACGATCATTCATCCTTTAACAAGATGGAATCTGTAGCTTTCAGCTGAGCTACCCATTGAACGATACGATGAAACTCAAAATCTTGCGCCAGTTGCCGTAACCCGATCGCCAGAGATAAATGCTCTGGAGAAATTTGCAATAGGAGTTGTAAAACCGCTTCCTGATCACAGGCTCGGGATGCTTGATGCAAATCCACCATCCAGGAAGGAGGCATCAAAAGCAGAGCATCCGGTGTTAATATTTGATTGAGGGGTAGCGCTGGCTCGGGGAAAGAGCCTGCATCCTCGGCATAAACATAGCTTAGTCCCAAATACTTCGCCATCTTTTCGCATAAGGTTTGCTCCTGAAAGGGTTTACTGATGTAGTCGTCACACCCCGCCGCCAGGGCCAGGTCACGATCGCCCTGGGATGCGTGGGCCGTTAGAGCAATGATGACCGACCGCATACTTTCTGAGGACGCATCCTGATGGGCTCGTTCCTGTTCCCGAATCCACTGAGCCGCTTCATAGCCGTTGAGAATGGGCATGCGGATATCCATCCAGGTTAGATGCGGGTGCCATGTTTGCCAGAGGGCGATCGCCTCCTGACCATCACAGGCTTCTCGCACTTCCAGGCCAATTTTTGTTAACAGTTTGACCAGCAGTAAGCGATTCTCAGAATGGTCATCCACTACAAGGATGCGATAGTTAGGTTGATTTGGTGCCAGACAAACCACTCGCCGATTCCATACCTCGGGTTGGTTATTGGTGCCCATTACCCGTTGAACGGGTAGGGTAAAACGGAAGGTACTACCCTGGCCAGGATGACTCACCAGGGTAATATCACCTCCCAATAAACGCGCTAATTTACGACTGATCGCCAGCCCCAGGCCCGTCCCTTCTGTGTTGCCTTGCCCTGCATCGGCCTGCACAAAGGCTTCAAAGACCGCCTCGCGCTCTGTGCTAGCGATACCATTGCCGGTATCTTCCACTTCAAAGCTCAGGGTCAGAGCTGAGGGGTAGCCCTCCTCTGGGATGACCTGCACCCGTAGCGCGATCGCTCCCCATTTCGTGAACTTGATAGCATTACCCAACAGATTGATCAGAATCTGGCGGAGTTTGCTGGGGTCGGTGGTGACATACTGCGGTAATGAAGGATTAATATCAAAGCAGAATTCGAGGTCTTTGGCGATCGCCCGCTGCTGAAACATATTGCGAAGGGAATGTAACAGGGCAACGAGATCAATATTGCACAGGTCTACGGTTGAGTGCCCTGCTTCAATCTTTGAGAGATCCAATACATCATTAATTAAATTCAACAGATGATCACCACTACGTTGGATGATTTGTAAGTTCTCTCGGTGTTCAGAATTGAGAGAAAGATCATGGTTCATCACCTGGGCAAAACCAAGAATGACATTCAATGGGGTACGTAGTTCATGGCTCATATTTGCCAAAAAAATACTTTTCGCTTGATTAGCCACCTCGGCTGCTTCTTTGGCCTGTTGCAGTTTTAATTCATCCTGTTTGCGACCACTAATATCTTGACCAATACCAATGCAAAAACCATTTGAAAGGGCAACATTTGCCCAGGAGGTATAAAGAGTTTGGTCAGTTGCTGTGCGAGTCAGACAATCTTTCCATTGACCGTTTGCCGACAGCATGTGATCCAGCACCTCCTGACGGTAGGTCGGGTCAGGGTAGCAATGGGTAAACACGTCCAGGTTCTGCCAATCTTCGAGCGACCATCCCAGTACTCGTTCAAGCTCAGGATTGATGGATATGAGCTGTCCTTTTGGTTCAAACATCGCCACCATAATAGGGATGTGATCAAAAATTGTTTGTAAAATCTCTTTTTGATGTTTAAGTTCAATTTCTGCTCGCTTGCGGTCAGTAATGTTGCGTACCATAATGAGCACTTCATCTTGTTGCATGGGAACGATACGCACCTCTTCGTAGTGCACTTGCCCATCAATTACAAGTTGCTGTTCGTAGATCTGGATAGCTTGTTGCTGTACAGCTTTGTAGGCATAGCGCATGCGCAGATCAGCAATATCAGAGGGCAAAAGATCCTGAGCCTTTGCACCAATACGCGACAGATCAGGATTAATAACTTTGAATTCACGACTCGCAACGAAGTCCAAATAGCGACCATCCAGGCGCATGCGTATCAGTAAATCAGGAATGGCTTCAATGATGGCCTGCTTTGTTGTTTCGCTCTGCCGTAGAGCATCCTCGATCTGAAGCTGACGGGTAATATCAACGGCTACCCCTCCAACCAGTGTCTGCCCGGATGCATCGGGAACTGGAAACTTATAAACGAGGAACTCCCCTAACGTTCCGTCCAAACGTGGAGCTGCTTCGATAGCCTCGACTACTTCCTGGGTATGAGATACAGTCTGAATATTAGCCCATAGAGGCTGGGCGATCTCAGGGCCAAATAGCTCAAAAATCGTTTTACCCACGGGAGCCTCGTGAAAGACCCGAAAAATGCGGTAATAAGTTTCATTCAAGTACATCACCACGCCATCTGCATCGGTAATCCAGGCAGGGGCAGGGCTGTGATTCATAAATGCCTGAAAGCGAGCCTCACTCTGCCGCAGGGCTGCTTCTACTCGCTGACGTTCAGCTTCAGTACGCTTGCGATCGCCAATATCCCGGCAAATGCAAAAATGCATCATTTCGCCATCAATCTCTGTACGACTGTAGCTAATTTCAACATCATAGAGCGTGCCATCCTTGCGACGATGGCATGTTTCAAATAGCGGTGTTATCTCATTACAGGTGCGAATCTCATGAAGCTCTTGCTGGGTCCATTGGGCATCCCAATCCACTACATTCAACTGGAGTGTTTCCTCCAAGGTGTAGCCAATCATCTCCGCAAAGCTAGTACTGGCCTGTACCACATCTCCATTCTGGTTCATCACTACGATGCCATCCATGGATGTACTAAACAGTATCTTGCTACGTAGCAATTCCTCTTGCAAAGCTATCTCTGCCCGCTTTCGCTCAGTAATATCAAGAACGGTACCGAAAAGCTTATCAATCTTTCTCTGGTCGTTGTAACGGGCTTTAGCACGGGTATCGACATAGCCAATGGTGCCGTCTGCCTTGATGACTCGCAACTCTATATGACAGTCTCCTCCCTCAACCGCAATATGGCTCAGATCCTGGCGCAGGCGATCGCGATCCTCTCGATGAATGTGCTTAAAAATCTCACCAAAGGTGGGCTGAGAACTGACCGGTTTCAACCCAAACATTCGAAATAACTCATCTGACCAGGTAATAGTTTGGGTTGCCAGGTCAAGTTCCCAACTACCTAAGTGCCCCATTTGTTGGGCTTCCGCTAAAGCAGCTTCGTTATTTCGCAATTGGGCTTCGGTGGCTTTGCGATCGCTAATGTCTTTCATGAAACAGTAATGCCCTCGGAACTGGTGATGCTCGTCATAAGACGCCACCATTACCAATTGCTTGTAAAAATCGGAGCCATCCCGACGCATACCTCGAGTTTCGAGCTCAACCTGCCCCGATTGCTGCATCCCCTCATAAACTGCTACCATCCGTTCTAGCTCATCTGGATGTACCGTTTGTATCCAGGACATCCCTAGCATTTCCTCTGGCTGATAACCCACCATCCCCGCATAGGTCTGGTTCACCTTCTGGTACCGCCCCTCCGTATCCAGGTATGAAATACCCATCACGGCATTTTCCAGCGCCAGATTCATCTCTTTCAGAGTCTGTTCCACCCGTTTCCGAGCCTTCACTTCATCCCAGGCCTTGGCCTGCTCTGCTTTATATCGCTTTACCTCAGTACTTAAATCAGTAACATCTTGAATTGACCACAGCGCATAAAATTCTTCGTTTCCAGCCCCAGGAATAGCTGTCACGGTTGTGTATTGCACCCGCAATTGGTCATCGGAGCGTTGTGCTGGAATGAGATGGGGATGCAGTTGCGACGAAAAGAGAACGGGATGCCCCCCTCAAAAATTTGATGTAGCCGACTTAGGTATTTAAGTTGGGTTAAGTGGGGAAACCAGATGTCAATACGCTGACCTATTATCTGGTCACGAGGAATATGAGTCCAGTCTTCCAGACAAGCATTCCAAAAATGCACTCTCAGATCAGCATCCGTCACGAAGGCACCGAGTGGAATTGCATCCAAGAGGCCAAAGTCTTGACTAGGCGTAAGTTGGCCACTCATTACCCACCTCCCAGCGTTCTTTAATAGCCGCCAATAAAATATCGAAGGAATCAATATTGAAGAGTAAAATAATGTCCCCTGTTACTAACAACTGCTCAATGGACAACCGAGCCTGTGCCAGCAGAATAGTCATCTGCTTATCCACAGCAACTGCATGAAACAGATTTAAGGCTTGGACTTCCGCATAAGCAGGAATTGAGTATTTAAGCTGCTGATGCAGCAGCTTGCTGATTTCTCCCATCACCCCATTCAATACTACGTTGCCAACTTCGCTGAGAGCGCCAATTCTAATGGCATCCAAATCGGGCTGAAGCTCTGTATCTTCGCTCATCAATGCTGTGACAAGCCTTGCTGCACTAGAAAATGGGAAAACAAGATGGGCCATCCCATTGCAAGAACCACTAAAACCTAGCCGCACGGCTGCGACACGCTCTAGGTTTAAACGTTGTTGTAGTTCTGTTACCAGTTCCACTTCAGACACCACTTCTACCAGAGGAACCTGTAAGCGTATGTGAACACCAACCATGCGGTTTAACATGGCCGCTGAGCGTCCCGCTCCAATATTGAGCAGCTCTTGCAAAGCCTCCACTTGCATAGCCGTAAGTACTGTCATAGATGTGTCTTCCTGAAAAGCTGTTTGAATATAGATTTTTGTTTTTGTGTTCTCCAAACGTAAAAATTAATGCGTTACAGGTGTTCTGGAAGTGTTCAGCGCGAATCCTAGAGTGTGTAGAAGTTGCAGGGGGTCAACGATTTTATGAAGCACCGCAAATATCCCTCGATCTAGGCATATCCATCTGGGGCAACAGGTCAAGCAGAACACAAGCGATGACCTCGTTGGCCGTAATAGTCGGCCCCTTCAGCCCACTACAAGCTTCCACAACATCGAAACCTTCAGTCGCCAAGGTTTTACTCACAAACCGCCGGGAAAGAAGAGAGTCTTCCAATACAAGAATCCAAGGCATAGTTACACTCAATGTTTCGATGGAGATATAGGGCCAGTTCAACACTCCTTAGCAAGTGGACATATCCTTATAAAGCCCAAAAAAAGGAATAAGCAGAATGTTCGTAACACTCCCTTAAACTTTTTCATGGTGTTATCCCAAAAAATACCCAAATTTCCAAGACTCTGACAAAACAGAAACTCCCCTTTTCCGGCCCCATCCTAAAGCAAAATTCTGAAGAATTTATGAAGACCCCTCTCTATAGCGCTGTGCACGTTGATTAGGTACGGTGGTGTGGGGCACTTCGTGCCCCACACCACCATTGCTGTACTTAACGCACTTGCACATCATTGCTATATAACCCAAGACTTTCGGCAGTTTCCTAGATGACAGCAACTAACTTCATACAAAAAGGGATGATGCGCCACCGGGTGCCGCACCATCCATCCCTTTTTGTACAAACAATCGAATCTCAGTAGATCGAAAACTCTCGTTTTCAATCTACTGGGATTCGATTCAAAAGGAGAGCAGAGCAAGTGAGCCAAGTGTTATCAAAGGGTGCCGTTAGCCACGTCTAAAGCTTGACTCAGGGTTGTGATCAGTTCATGGGTCGTAAACGGCTTTGGCAGGAATACCACAGTTGACGCGTCTACAACTTCTGATAGCTCCATCCCTGAAATTAACCCACTCATAATGACAAAGCGAAGACCTGAATTCATTTGACGTAGCTTTTGCATCGTCGCCAAACCGTCCATTTCAGGCATCATCATATCCATCAGAACTAAGCTAATGGCATTGGCGTGTTGCGTGTAGAGGGCGATCGCCTGCGCCCCTGAGTTAGCTGTCAGCACTCGGTAGTGATGCGCTTGTAAAGATGCCCGTGCGATATTACAAATTGCCAATTCATCATCTACAACCAGGATTAGCTCACTTCGTCCTTCAGGAAGTATTCCCTCGTCTGTTGGTTCTAGCAGAGTGGTCTGTGCTGAGGGAATGTAGACCTTGAATTGGGTTTCCTGCCCGGGCTGGCTAGATACAGTTATTGTCCCTCGATGGCTTTTGATAATACCAATGACGGTAGATAGGCCCATTCCCGTACCTTTGCCAAAATCCTTGGTGGTGAAGAAGGGCTCAAAGATGCGATCGAGAATAGCAGCAGGTATGCCCATTCCCGTATCAACCACAGCAATTTCTACATAAGAACCAGGGGCGGCATCTAGCTGAGTTCGCACAGGGCTGTCATCAATTCTGACATTTCTAGCCGTAATGGATAGCACACCACCCCCTGGCATCGCATCCCGAGCATTAATACACAAATTCATGAGAACTTGATGCAACTGGGTCGTATCTCCCCGAACAGGCCACAGGTCGGCGGGAACATCGACCCGAAGCGTAATATCTTTAGGAAAAATTTCCTCTAAAATGTGATGAATTTCATGAATGATAGAGTGGACTTGCAGGGTAATGTGTTCGCCATCCATCCCTCGTGCAAAGGACAAGACCTGCTTCACCAGATCGGCCCCTCGCTTCGCACTGCCTTCCATGATTTCAAGCCACTGTTGAGTTGGCTCATCCTGGTCTTGCATTTTCAGGAGTTGAGTCGCCATCATGATTGGGGCCAGAACATTGTTGAGGTCATGGGCAATTCCTCCTGCCAGAGTACCCAGACTTTCCATCCGCTGCACCCGTAAAAACTGTTTCTCCAGTATTTTTTTCTCAGTAATATCGATATTAACTGCAATGTATTGTGTTGGCTTTCCTGCACTATCAATCAGTGGCACGATAGTTGTATCAACCCAGTAAAGCTCACCATTCTTTGAACAATTACAGATTTCGCCTTTCCAAATATCGCCTCGGGTGATTGTTGCCCAGAGGTGCACGAAGAATTCTCTCGGGTGATACTGCGAATCAATGATGCGATGGTTTTGACCGATTAGTTCAGTGCGGTTATAGCGAGAAACTTCGCAGAATTTGTCGTTAACGTACTGAATGATACCTTGCCCATCGGTGATGGCCACAATCGATGAAGCATCGAGAGCAAACTTAAAGTCAGCAAGTTCTTGCAGGGATTGCTGTAGTAGAGTTTCGGCTTCTTTCTTTTCAGTAATATCCTGAGAGATGCACAATAAATATTCGGGCTCATGGAGTTCATTAAAGATGGGAACTTTAATGGTGTGGAGAATGCGATCGCCCAAATTCTGGCTTTGAACAGGCTCTTCTGGAATATCTTCTAGCACTCCTTTCGCAAAGGTTTCAATGTCCTTTTCATAGAAGAATTCAGCCTGTTCTGGCGGGAAAAAGTCACTATCCGTTGAGCCAATTGCATCCTTTGCAGAAATGCCAAAGATCTGCTCACTGGTTTTATTCCACAGTTTAAATTGCCCAAAGTACTGGGGCCTACCATCCTTTACAAATAGAGCCACAGGGACATTATTGACCACGGTCTGCAAGAAATCCTGTGCTTTTTTGGTCTGCTCCTCGGCCTGTTTACGGCTGGTAATGTCTTGCATACTGCCGACAATTTCAACCACTTGCCCCTGGGAGCCACGCACCACTCTCAAGTCATCAAACACCCATCGATACTTTCCATCCAAATGAAGGAATCGATATTCATAACTTGCACGTTCTTTTTGTAATAATGCAGGACGGTTTGCCAGTACACGAGGTACATCCTCAGGATGCACGTGATCAATCCAAAAATTTGGATCTTTCAAAAACATTTCTGCCCTGTAGCCAAAGGTGACCTCAATGTTCTGGCTGACATAGGTCACACCACCTTGCCCCTCCAGGGTGAAGCTATAAATAATGAGGGGACTACAAGACAGCACATGCTCTAAATGCTTCTGAGTAGCCTGTAGAAGGTGTTCTGCCTGTTGGCGTTCATAAATTTCGTGTTCTAACTCTTGATTGCTAATTTGCAGTTGTAGGGCAGTTTTACGAGCAGACTTTGCCGTGCGATCGCTACTTTGAGCTAGATAAATCGCCAGAGCCAGCATCCAGGACAAACTTAACCCTGAGAATAAGGAAACTTCTGGCAAGTAAGACTGCATGCGCCCTAACAGAGCACGGGTTGGGGCAACGTAAACCTGCCAGTTCAACTCATGTAATGTAATCGTTGTTCGTTGCACAAACGCTGGATTTTGCGTTTGTACAGTGGCATGGCGGCTATAGAGCTGTTGGGCGTGATCGAATACCTGAATTGCGTAATCTTGAATATCACTATCATCCAACAGCGTGTTGAACAGCGCATGAGTTTGAAAGACACCCACCATAAACCCAACCAGTTGATGGTTCTCCATCGTCGGCATCACCACCAAAAACCCTTTCTCTCTACCTACCAGATCAATGCGGGGAATAATGACCAACCGCCCAGTTCTGCGGGCCGTTTCCAGGGCCGTTTGGTGTTGGGCAAAGTCATGGGATAGGTCCTGTGAAGTGGATCTATTCTCCAGGGGTACAATCCAGCGCACCCGAGCCGAGGGGTCTACCCAGGCGATCGCCTGATACCCCTTAAAGTCTTCCAGGTTCGTTCTAGCATTCATCTCCCAGTTCTCGCGGCTCAAGCCCCCCTCCTGTTCCCAGTGACGGGACATCCGCACTAATGCAAGAATTTGAGGCTCAATTTGCTCGGTGATCTCCGTGTTGAGAGCCTCTGCTTTTTGCTCAACCGTCTGCTGAATATAAGTACTTTCAGCTGCATGCAAAGCCCACCACAAGAACAAACTTCCTGTGGAGAAACTAAGCCCAACGATGAGCGATAGACAGCGCATATCGATGCACGGGGCGTTTGTGCCCTTATCCGTCAGGCCAAAAGCAGACAGAAACTTTTTCATCATGCTTGGACGCACTCCCACAATTGCACCGTTGAAGCCCTTGGTCTGCAGGCCCTACTCCAGGTTCAATTCACCGCCGGATTCAGAGCTTTCAAGCGATAGCCCAGACCATACACTGTTTCAATCACATCCGCAGGGCATCCCACCGCCTTTAGCTTGTGACGCAATCCCGTAATATGGGTGGTCACGGTTGCTTCCCCTGGCGATTCGTCCGACGTCCAGAGGTAGCTCAGCAAATCTTCTCGGCTAAATACGCGGGATGGGTTGCGGAGAAAAACTTCCAGTAACTTGTATTCTTTGGGAGTCAGGTGTAGAGGCTGCTCCTGATAGGTCACCACACAGCTCGCGGGTTCCAGCTGCAAATGCTCCCACTGCAAGCGCATCACCATAGGGGTTGGACTACGTCTCAACAGAACCCTTACCCGAGCCAATAGTTCTCCCACATCAAAGGGTTTGACGACATAATCATCGGCCCCGGCATCCAGCCCCATGACTTTATCGCTACCTGAGTTGAGGCCTGTTAGCAGCAAAATTGGGATGTAATTTTGAGCAGCCCGCAGTTTTTGACACAGGCTAATGCCATCTATTTTAGGCAGCATGACATCCAAAACCACAAGGTCATAGGTATTCGCCTGGATTAAATCCCAGGCCATTTCGCCATCCTGGGCGACCTCAACCGTATAGTTCTGCCGAGTCAGGGTTAAATTTAACGCCTGACGCATGTAAGAATCGTCCTCCACTAATAGAATGCGCATTCCAGTGCCCTCGTACTCCGTGACATTCGTAACTCCGTACTCTTAAAATGCCCATTCTGCTGCCATTTCTTGAGGTGGCTCGGGCATAACTGTATCAAGAGTTGTAAAAATCAGCGGAATTGCGGAACAGGCCTGGAGGCCAGGTAGAATCTGGTTTTCCCCAAAAAAGGCTTTTGTGAGGGAGCGTAGAAACGCGGAAGCACCAGTAGGGCTTCAGGTTCAGAGGATTCAAAACGTACTTCTGAAATTCTTGGAGTTGCTTATCTAGAAGTTGTTTCAGCAATTCCCCAAAAGGATAAGTGGAAAGCGTACCTACGGAGATTAACTGTTACTGAAAGCAACACTCTCCATCGAAGTTTGTATTAACAAAACTGGCTTTCAGAACAGAAAAAAACCGTTTCCATATTATTCCGGAGCCCATCACCGTAATATCAAACCTTGATGAAGTGTTATTAGATACCCTTCTATCTTTTTAAGTTCTTAATTTTTACTGTTTAGTCTCATAGATAGGAACACATCCCTCAGTTGAAGCCGTCGCTACACGACTCTGAGCAGAGAGGTTACCGACACAGCATTTAGGCCAAATATAGGAGCCTACCTATGAAATTAGTGAAGCAGGGTTATAAATTAGGGCGTTTTGCCTCTCAACGCCAGGGCGATCGCGGTTTTGCCATGCCTCTCGCCATTGGTTTTGGCTTAGCCATTTTGATGATCACTGTGGCTATGTTGGTACGCTCCCATAGCGATCGTGCTACTGCCAGCCTGCAACAGGCAACAGGCAGCAGTATGAATGTGACGGAAAGTGGGGTTACCCGTCTCCAATCCTTCCTCAACAACCACCGTTCAATGGCAACCTATAACCTGAGTGACTGGTTGCAAGCACCGACCCAGATGCCAAACGTTAATGCCTGTAGTCCAACTAATACCAATCAGATTGCCTCTTATTCAGCGGCAATTCGCAACTGGCAAAACGTTGACCCAGCCGACCCCAGCAAAGGGCAATACCGCCTGGCTAACTATACCTATGTCCCTCGTAATCCGAGCCAACCTCATCAGGAACCAGGAACAGGCATTCTGGAAGTGGAAGGGCGACTAACGAATCGGAGTAGCATCAGTCGATTACGGGTGAGCATCCCAGTACAACCTGGAGACATCATTGGTGTTCCCATCCCGGGTGTCTGGATTTCTCAAGGTGGCATCGGCGGCAACCGAATTCAAGGCGATGTAATGACAAATGATTGCAGCGCAGCCCTCAACAGTATCAATACTACAGGGATTAACCCAGATACGGGTGATCCTTATGAAGCTCAATACACAAATTTGCAGTTGCCGGCCTTACCGACTCAGCCGAACCCGCCCTTAAATACATTGCCCGGTAACATCAACACCAATCTCGTGCTACCCCGTCCGGGCGACGAAGCTGTTAGCCGCCAGCTAAATAGTGGACAAATGGTACAGGTCTTTGAGTATGTCGTGAATAACTTACAAATCGCTCAAAGCAGTAGCCTGACCATTACCCCAGGACAACGAATTACCCTTTATCTGAATGGAAACATCAGCCGGGGTGGAAATATCCGCCATGACTGTACTACAGCTCCTATTGGTGTGCGTTGTACCCCAACCAACTTTCAGGTCTTCGGGTACGGACCTGTGGGCAGCAGCATTTGCTTAAACGGTAATAACTACATTGATATGTTCATCCTGGCTCCTAATTATGCGGTTGGAGTTGCGGGTGGTGGTGGCGGCCAAGGCGGCATCCGCGGTTCAGTCTGGTCACGCGAATGGAGTAACGGAAATAGCTGTGGTTCCAATACAAGCAATACGACCGTTATTCAAACTGCAACATGGGAAGACATGGTAGGCCTAATGCCCCAGAACTTGCCTCCCCAAGTTGCCCCCATTAGTGCCTGGCAAAGGCAAGAAGTAGCGCCATAGGTAAAGGGTACATCCAATGTTAAATCAGTATTCAAAAGTCTCCAGCCTAAAGCGCACCCTCATGTGCCAACCAAATGCGACACAAGCCCAGAATCAGAACCGTTCCCTCCAACTGGTCAGGTTTCTGCTAGCGGTTCAGGGCAAGTGCAAAATAGGTTCTCAACATTCGCACTCCTTCGGCTTTACCCTGATTGAAGTCATCGTCGCAATGCTCATTCTGTCCTTATTTATCAGCATTGCTATGGCAGGGTTAAGCATGTCCGTTGTCTTAAAGGTACGATCCCGGATTTCAAGCGAAGCAACGAATTGGATTCAGCAGGATTTGGAAGCGGTGCGATCGCAGTCCAACCAGCTCTCCTACACCCTTGCCAATACGAGCGCTAGCGGGCAACCCTATGTCAACTTAGTTTCCAGTAGTGGGTTAACAGCCAACGAGCATATTCTCTTGGGCCGTAGCAGCGTCGTTTATACGATTCAGAGCATCAGCGGCAATACCATTCGACTGACGGCTAATGTCATGTCAAACCAACCGGCAGGAAGCCGAGTTTTAGCGCAGGACAAATGTGAAGCGACAATTCCCCAGGCAGGCTTTGCCTATGTTCTACAGCAAGCCCTTCCGCCTCTACAAAATGGAGGAACTCGCATCATTTCAGGTCGCACCTATACCCTACAACGAAATGCAGTTGTCAGCTCTCAAGCTCCTCACGAAGTGCTGCAACTGACCTACTCAGTTTATGCTCCCAGTGCGGCTACTCCTCTCACAACTATGTACACAGAGGTGATTCCAAATGTGGCGTTTCTATGTCCGCGAGCCGAATAAAGGCTTTACTTTAATTGAGTTACTGGTTGTGATTGGATTACTCGGAATTTTGAGCGCAATCAGTTCTCCTGTGTTTGTTGGGATGTATGCCAGAACCCGTGTTAACGCAGCACTAGCCGATATCCAAACGGCTTTACTGGAAGGCCAGCGACAGGCCATTCGAACCAGCCGAGCTTGTGATTTGACCCTCAATAGCAGCACACGATCGCTCTCTGGCTCCTGTTTGGTGGGGGGCGATCGCGCCCTCACTCGGGTTACTCTACGAACTTCAACCTCAGCCGTTCGATTTGATTTCAAAGGGGTGATGTTAAACCCTTCAAACAATGCAACCAGTAGCCAGGCTGTCACGGTCGTTGTTGCATCGCCCAATACAAATCTTCAACGATGCCTTGTCGTTTCGGCCCCGCTGGGGTTGACACGAACGGGAACCTATACAGGGAACGGCACGACAGACACAAGTTGTTTACCTTAGAACGCATTTGAAAAGTTGATTTTTTCGCGCTACACGCAACAAGATCAAAGTTCCCCAAAGCTTTTCAAACAGCTTCTTAAGGTGTCTTCATTCAATACACTGTCCCAAATGATGGGAGAACGGATAATGAAGTGGTTGTTTAAAACAGTGACGTTACACTCAAATTCAAAGGGGTTTACCCTCATTGAATTACTGATTGCCATGTCGTTAACCAGTATCATGTTGGCTTTGGCAGGCTATGGTGTCGCTACAATCCTACACGCCAACCGGCAGTCAGAATCAGAAATTTCGCGACGGGCTAATTTGAATCGTGCTCTCGATTTCATGGCCGATGAAATTCGTATGGCAAAGGCGATCGCCGTCCCCGCCACTAATGCGATTTCTCCTCCTAGCTGCGGTACTGCAACTGGCGTCCTGGACTTAACCATGCCCAACGATACTCATGTCATTTATTACGTCCATGACGTCAGCAACTGTAGCCAACTATGGACACAACCGGGAACAATCCGGCGCATACAAGGCAGTACGGATAGCCTTTTAGTAGACGCCCTAATGGCACCAACAACGTTACCCGCAGGCTGTTCTACTGCCCCCCTATCCCTCCGAGGAGCCAGTGGATTTTACGCCTGTTTGAATCAGAACAACAACCACGTCGCAACCCTGTATCTGTATGGCAAATTAACAGATACAACGGGCCGAGTCACTGGCGTCTATCCCGTTAGCAGTGAGGTTTCTGCTCGTAGTTACTAGGCTCTACAGATTTTTTATGGGCTGCGCTCACAAAAATCCCCTTTCCTCGTAGTTACTAGGCTCTACCAAAAATTTTTGTGAGCTGTACCCACACAAATCCTCCCTTCATAGAGCCTGTTCCATTAGCATTTACCCTGTTGGAGTTTAATTATGAGCTTTCTATTTCCTAGCTCACCGAAAAAAGTTATTCCGGATGTTCAACTCTCATTCGACTCGGCAATTGAAATTGAGCACGCCAAACATATCATCCTGGCTATTCTTGTCATTGGCACTGGATTAGTTGCTCTGGCTCCCATGCTAAAACCGACCCGTGCCATCTATTTACCCCCTGTTACTCAAGCAGAGCGCGATTACTACATACAAAAGATTCACAACTACAACCAGCAGGTAGCTCAACCTAATCACACGCAGGAAGATCATCTACACCTAGCCGATGCGCTAGCCAATATAGGTGAACGTGAAGCCGCGACAGAGGCTTACTTACAAGCCATGTCAGACCATACAGTTCCCAACGCTCATTAATTCTTTCATTGCACTAGTACAGCAAAACGAAAGTTTTGTAAGGAGTGAAGAGGTAAAACCCCTTCTTGGGGGCTTCGCCCCCAAACCCCCATGTTGCAAAATTTGGTGTTTGCAACACTAGGTTTTGCTTTAAAGGTTGTTTTTTTCATGCGCTTAGCGCACGAAAAAACAACCCTTCTAGCGAGCTTCAAATCACGTTTCTACTTCTTCCCAATTCATCTCAAGCGTTACCTCAGCCTCAGCCACCTCATCACGAGGCCCCTTTCCTTAAATCCTTTATCCCGATTCATTCACCACCCGTGTCAATGAAATATCGGAACCATTTCTTTGCCATTCCAGGGTATTGACCTATGACACTGCAAAATGACGGCTTCTTGAATGCCATCTCGCTAACGGGAAACCCCGTTAATGTAACCGGCACAAATATTGGCGCAACAGCAGAAACTTCAGAACCTGACCATAGTGATTATGGCCCCATAGAGTACCGAAACTCTGTCTGGTGGTCGTGGACGGCACCGGAAACTGGCCCGGTACAAATAAATACCTTCGGGAGTAACTTCAATACAACTCTGGGAGTTTACACCGGCAGCAGCCTTAGCAACCTCACTGTAGTAGGACAGAGTGATGGAGATCAGGGGCCTAATGGTACCGACAAGATCACATTTATGGCAACCCAAGGTACCACCTACAAAATTGCAGTGGATGGTAGCTACGCAGCCACAGGCAATATTAAACTCAACATCCTTCAAGAATCCAACAGTACAACGACACTTTCAGGTAATTACATTCAGTTGCCGATCGATGATGCGGATCTGGATGCTGGTCAGATGATGCAGCCTGGAGCTACAGGACAGGGAACAGGCGGTATTAAATACTTTAACGGTACTAATTTTGTTGACTTTTTTGACTACGGTGTTCCTATTTTTGATTACTCCATTGGGGTAAATGGAAGAACCTATACCGATGGCAATGGTTGGGCGATCGCCCCCACTGTTCTCGATCAAAGCTTGGGTCCATTGAACCAAGCTACCGTCAGTGGCTCCCCTGTGAATGGGCTTAACTTTGAACGCGTTATTTCATTCCTGGATAACGACAAAATTATTGCCATTCAAGACACATTCACAAACGTCGGCTCTACAACTCTTTTTAACGTAGTGACGCTGGACAATGCCGACCCCGATCCAGGGGGCACCCAAATCACTAATAATGACGTGGTCAGTAACGGGTTGGTCGTCGCTTCGATCAATAACGGGAATGGATATACTGTGGGGTTTGGTTCGATAGATGCCGCTTCCCATGTCACGGTAGATGGCGATGGCTATACCATCCCTGACCCCTATGCCATCCTGTCTTCTAACGTTGATCCAAATGGTAGTGCGGATGATATCAATATCAACCTGGCCATGAATTATGGCTCTCTTCTAGCCGGACAGTCCAAAACAAAGACCTGGTACATCGTGTTTGGCAATACCAAAAACGATGCCATCCTGACCTACAACGGTACCGTCGCGGCAGCCTCCCCTGTAGCCAGCACAACCACTTTTAATTCTCCTAGCATTGGAGATGCTGCTGTTGCTTATGGAGAAACCTTCACCATTACTGTCGTTTATGACAGCGCAATGGATACCACGATATCGCCCACAATTACGTTCCCCACTGTCGGTGAAAGCCCACTCAATACGATTCAGTTTTTATCGCAGGCATGGAGTGGCGATCGCACTTTTACGGCCACCTACACCCTGGTAGATGCAAACGAAACTGTTCCTAATATTGATGTGCGTATTAGCGGGGCCAAGAGTACTAACGGTAAGACACAACTGGTTGCAGATTATGCAAACGCCTTTAGCATTGACACCCAGGCTCCCGCTGCGCCCTCCGCCCCCAACCTCGACAGTGGCAGCGACCTGGGGTACCTGAGTGACGACAATATTACCTCTGACAATAGCCCTACCTTCATTGGAACAGGGGAAGCCGGAAGTACCGTGGAGTTAATTCGGCAGAGCGATGAGTTCGTCCTGGGTAGCGGAGTTGTCTTGTCTTCGGGCAGTTGGACGATCACTCCCAACTTCCTGGGTGATGGAGCTTACACCGTCTACACTCGGGCTCGGGATGCTGCGGGCAACATCAGCATTGGGCAATCCAGTACGATTTCATTCACCATTGATACGATCGCCCCGGCTGTCTCAACACCCGATCTGACCGATGGTAGCGACACAGGTAAATTAGCCACTGACAACATCACCAACAACACACTCCCCATCTTTAGTGGTACCGCCGAGACAGGAAGTAAGGTTGAGCTTTGGGAAGGCAATAAACTCATGGGCAGTGTGATCGCCCAAAACGGAAGCTGGCAAATTACCCCCACCAGTGCCCTATCCGCTGGAAGCCATACACTGATTGCCAAAGCCATCGATGCCGCTGGCAACGTCCGTCAATCCGCCAGCGATATCACCGTCACCATTGATGCAACCGTTCCCACCGTCACCCTCAATAGCCTCACCACCGGAGATTCAACCCCTCGGCTGTCGGGTACCGTCAGTGACAATGACCTCACAACCAAAATTGAAGTCACCATCGAGGGCCAAACTTACCTGGCAACGAACAACAGAAATGGGACTTGGGAATTGGCGGATGGGGCGATCGCTCCCGCTCTTTCCCCTAGCACTTACGACGTCACTGTGACCGCTACTGATGCTGCCGGGAACACGACGACCCTCAATAACCCCAATGCCCTGGTGATCGATCTGGCACTCCCTGTCGTTACCATCAATTCCCGAATAACCCGCGATACCACCCCGGCTCTCAGCGGAACCGTGAGTGATGCTTCTGCCATCGTCAGCGTTACCGTCAATGGCACGACCTACAACGTTGTTCCCAATTCTGATAAGACATGGGTCTTGGGCGATGGCAGGATCACATCGGCCTTAGCCGAAGGGGTCTATGATGTTGCCGCCAGCGCCAACGTTCAGGGACGGATTGGCACCGATAACAGCACTGGGGAACTCACTATCGATACGACTCCCCCCACGGTCACCATTCAGACTCTAAAAACCGGCGACAGTACGCCAGCATTACAGGGAACCGTTAACGATCCAAATGCCACCATCCTGGTTACCGTCAGTGGTAATGACCGCTATGCCACGAACAATGGCAACGGCACCTGGACCCTCGCAAACAACGCCCTGCCTACCCTCACCAGCGGCACTTACAACGTTACCGTCAAAGCCTTTGACCTGGCTGGAAACCAGGGCGTTGATAATACAACCTACGAATTAACCATTGATACGGTTCCCCTGACAGCAGACATCGTTAATGTCTCCCCAGACCCTCGCAGCACCAGCACCCCATCCATTACCCTCAACTTCAACAAAGCCATCACAGGGCTTGACCTGAGTGATCTCATCCTGACTCGCAATGGCACCAGTATTGCCCTTACCAACACCACATTAACCACAACCAACAATACCTCCTGGGTCTTGGGCAATCTGTCAGCCCTAACAACCGCCCTCGGCAGCTATACCCTGGTTCTGAAGGCTGCCTCTGGCATTACCGATGCGGTAGGTCATACGCTTACGACCAACGTAGCCGATACCTGGCAAATGGAAGGAGCCATGGCAACAACCCCCACTCCTATTCCCTTTACAGGAGGTCTGCCCGGTAAAACCCTACGGGGTAATACTGCCAACAACACGTTAACAGGTGGCAGCTACAACGATTACCTAACAGGGGCAAGTGGCAATGATACTCTGTACGGCCGTAACGGGCTGGATCGCCTTTACGGGGATGCTAGCAACGATCGCCTTTACGGGGATGCTGGGAACGATCGCCTCTACGGTGGCATCGGAAACGACATCTTAGATGGCGGCTCCGACCGAGACCTCTTGAACGGCGATGCTGGAGCTGATCGCCTACTGGGGAACTACGGCGACGATGTGCTACTGGGTGGCGCAGGCAGCGACACGCTAGTTGGCGGCGCAGGCCGGGATGTATTCAAATTTAACCGCGTTACAGACCGGGGCGATCGCATCACTGACTTTGCTCTCAGCGCCGATCTGATCGACCTCCGTGGCATCTTCGCTCAACCCGCCTTCAGCGGCACTTCTGCCTATAGCCGCTTCACTCGCTACGTACGCCTGGTGCAGGGAACTACCGGTACCGACATCAAAATCGACACTGATGGCAGCGGCCTCGGTACAACCTTCGCTACGCTCGCCACCCTCAACAACGTTCGTGCGACCCAAATTAACTCCCGCCACTTCATCGTGACCTGAACCTAATAGGACCAGGACTTACGCAAGTCCACTATTCGTAGTGTATTTGTGTTGTGGGTGGTGCTTCGCACCCTACCCACAACACAAATGCGTAAGTCCTGAAGACAAGAATGAGGCGGCGCGTTGCGCCGCCTCATTCTTGTCCTAACAAAAATCCTAGTTCTAATCAAGTTTGTGTTTGTTAGGTTTCGCTGTTTCACGGCCATTGCAGGAGGAAGCAATCAGGAAGTTGCGTAACCAGTTA
>NZ_JAMPLB010000087.1:0-25966 GCF_039962325.1 Leptolyngbya sp. PL-A3 | reverse complement strand
AAGAACTTTGAGCGTACTTTATCTCACGCCAAAGCCCAAATCGATCTTTGCTTCATCCGGCTAATGCTGAAGAGGCTTTCAGCCCCTTCTTAAGATATCAAATGGGCTCTATAGAAATTCGCCTTGATTTCTGAAATGTCCCAGTTTTTTTGAGCATTACAGCGAACAGTTTTTCTGAAACCATCCATTTTGCGTGCGCGACGCGCACGCAAAATGGATGGTTTCAGAAAAACTGTTCGCTGTGTTGTTTGAGTTGAACTGCGATTATTTCCAGAAGTAGGGTGCGGCGAGTGTTGAGAAAGAAATGATTACCCGGCAGCCAAAACAGGGATAGAGGAAGACGAGTATATCTATGCCA
Source organism: Leptolyngbya sp. PL-A3 (assembly GCF_039962325.1). NCBI lineage: Bacteria > Bacillati > Cyanobacteriota > Cyanophyceae > Leptolyngbyales > Leptolyngbyaceae > Leptolyngbya > Leptolyngbya sp. PL-A3. Next base: position 25,608 of record NZ_JAMPLB010000087.1, on the reverse strand, counting down.
GGCTTTTAAGTCATCCGCAGGGGCTTCGGAATCTTCTGTACCACCAAACACAGAGATGGGGCAGTCAAGAGGGGGTTGCTCAATGTAAGTATAGGTTTCACAAATGGCAAAGTCTGCCCGTAGGGTGGGCATCAATAGTTGCATTAGTTCAGGGTTATCTAAAATTTGTTGTGGTGTTCCTTTCAGGCATTTAAGCTCATGGAGAAGTAGCGAATCTGCTAAGGTGTGAAGCTGCCTGGGGTTGGGGATATGGGGAGCCCGACAACCCGAGACAAACAGGTGAAGAGGGGGAGGAGCCTGATGGAAACGTAGCTTCTGTGCTAGCTCAAAGCTAATTAATGCACCCATGCTATGACCAAAGAAGGCGTAGGGAACATCGAGGTAGGGACGAATGTGGCGGGATACGGTTTGCACTAGGGGGGCGATTGCCTCAAATGCAGGCTCTCGTACGCGTTCCTCCCGGCCAGGAAGTTGAATGGGACATATTTCTATTGAAGACGGTAGCTGATGTAGCCAGGATCGGAAAATGGCCGACCCCCCACCTGCATAGGGTAGGCAGAACAGCCGCAATGCAGGAGTGGATGTGGGATTGAGACACTTAACCCAGGGATTGAGGTAGGTAGGAGCATGCATGGCTATGGTTTGAGCAATGGTGAAACGGCGGTATTACTTGTTGAGTTAGGGCTGCCACCTCGAACTAAGCGCCCATCTTCCATATAAATAATGCGATCGGCAATATCGAGAATGCGATGGTCATGGGTGACCATGAGCACCGCGCAGCCCTGTTCCTTAACCAGTTGTTGCATCAGGTTGACTACATCACGTCCTGATTTTCGATCTAGCGCGGCGGTGGGTTCATCCGCAAGTACCAGCTTTGGGTGGCAGACCAAGGCACGGGCAATAGCGACACGCTGCTTTTGGCCACCGGACAGATGATGGGGATAGGCATATAACCGATTTTCTAAACCAACCGCCTGAAGAGCTAATTCTGCTTTGAGATGAGCTTCTTGAGGGGAACAGCAATCGTGAAGCTGAATGGACATTTGCACATTTTGAAGAGCCGTTAGGGATTCAAGCAAGTTGTGGGCTTGAAAAATGTAGCCGATCTGACGGCGAACATAAACCAGTTGGTCTTCAAGCGCCCCCCTCAGTTCTTGCCCTAACACTTTGAGGCTTCCTTTCTGAACAGCTCGCAATCCACCAATCAGGGTCAATAGGGTTGTTTTTCCAGACCCCGATGGGCCTGATAAAATTACAATTTCTCCCACTTGAATTTCCATTGTGATATCAGACAGGATATAGCGGCGCAAAGCTGCCTGCCCGAAGCAGTAGTTAAGAGATTGGATCGAAACAAGGGGTGATAAAGACATAGGAAACTGATATTACTGTTAGAAAAGGTTTGGAATTTTCCTCGGTGTGGGACAAAACTTCGAAAACCCAGATTATTTATTGCAGCGGTTTCGCCGCTGCAATAAATAATCTGGGTTCTGGAGGGGTTTAATTTTTTGTCCTGGGCTAAGGAGATGTTCATTGATGGGTACAAGCCTCCAGATTTTTAGAAAATTTCGGCAGGGTCAGCCTGTTGCAGCCTTCGCATAGCGATCGCCCCAGAAACAACACACATCAATAGCGACAGCATTAACACAAAGACCACACGGCTTAACCCCATGGATAGCGGTAGAAACGTGGCTGACTTTGTTGCCTGGTATAACAACACAGACAGTAGAAAACCAGGGATATAACCCAAAACAGCTAAAATAATTGATTCTTGAAATACAACACTCAATAAGTAGCTATTTTTATAGCCCATTGCCTTCAAGGTGGCATATTCTGCTAAATGGGAGGAGACATCAGTGTAAAGGATTTGGTAGACAATAACGGTTCCTACGATAAACCCCATCCCTACTCCCAGCGTGAAGATAAATCCAATGGCTGTACTGGTTTGCCAATATTTTTTCTCAAACTCGATGAATTCCTGGTGAGTCAGGACTTTGATATCGTTGGGTAGAATGTTGGCGATATAAGCTTGTGTCGCTGCAATATCGGTATTGGGTTGTAGTTGGATCAGACCAATGGTGACTTCATTAACAGTGCGATTGGGGAAGAACCGCAGAAAATTTGGTGTGCTTGTAATAATATTGCCATCCGCCCCAAAAGACGGGCCAAGGGTAAATAGCCCAACGACTCTAACGGTCTTGCCATTTAATTCTGTAGAGATGGAACGGCCCTGATCAAATCCCGTTGCGATCGGCCCATACTCTGTTCTTGAGGCTCGATCAAATAAAACATTATGCTCCAATTTAGTTAGGTCGAGCGACTGGGTTACTTCTGGTAATTCAATAGCAGCATCGCCCACGTCGAACCCATAAACATATATCGTGCGGAAGGTTCCCTGGTCGGGATTCTTCCAATCTCCAAAACCAACATAAACTGGGCTAACAGATGTTACCCCCTTAACTCCTAAAACTTGATATAAGCGCCGTCTGGAAAACGGCATCATGTAACCTAACGATTTTGAACGAGAACTAATTAGAATTAAATCTCCCTGCAAGCTCTTATGAAAACGAGCCGCACTATCATAAAGTGCAGCCTGAAAACCAAGTTGCATAAACATCAAAATAACAGCAAAGGCAATTCCTGCCAGAGCGATAACAAAACGAATACGCTCTCGACTCAATTGTAGCCATGCTAAGGGAATAGAAAATCGCATTGCTGTATAAAGTTATTGAGTAGAAGTTGAATTTAAATGAATGACGACATTAACCTGCAAGTTGGTGAAAGATGCAACACGCTTACTATCGTTTGAATTTAATTGAATTTTGACATCGACAACTCTTTGATCCACATCAGCCACAGGATCTGTACTAATAACGCCTTGAGAATTTACTTGGAATCCAACTTGCACAACTTTACCCTGGAGAGTTCCTGGGAATGCCTCACTGGTAATGGTTGCAAATTGACCGACCCGCACATTCCCCACATCCGATTCATAGACCTCGGTCATTACATTCATCTGCTGCGTTCCGCCTAGGGCAACAATGCCGCGATCGCTCACCCCTTCCCCCGGGCGGGAGTAAATTTTCAGAATTTGACCTGCCCTGGGTGCGCGCACATAGGCCAAGTTCAAGTCAGCTTTTGCCTTAGCCACATCAGCGATCGCGCTCTGTACTTCTGCCTGGGCTGCCTGCACATCTGTTGGGCGAACCTCTGCAATTTGACTGAAGGTAGCTTGAGCGGCATTAATCTGCTCTCGAAAGGTGGTTTCAATGCGTCTGCGATCAGCTTGCGCCTCATTCCATTGCTCCTGCGCAGTAATCATAGCTAATTGTTTATTGTCCAGTTGGGATGCAGTCGTCGCCCCCTCCTGGAACAGGCTTTGAAAGCGAGCATATTCCGTTTGGGCATTTTGCAATTCAGCAGCGAGCCGAGCAATGATTTGATCCTGGGCATTTAGCTGACCCTGTAGATCGGCTTGAAGACGAGCGATCGTTGCTCGCTGAGCATCTAGCTCCCCTGTTTTAGCTCCTGCTTGTACTTGAGCAAGATTAGCTTGAGAAACCTCGACTCGCCTCTCAGCCTGCTTTACAACCGCTTGCAAACTTTCATAGTTATCCAGAACAGCAACGATATCTCCTTCTTTAACCCATTTTCCCTCCTCAACTAATAATTGAGCCACACGGCTGCCCATCCCATTGGGAAGTACGGGAGCCGATAGATCCACCACATCCCCTTCGGGTCGCAAATATCCTAAAGCTGAAATAGCTATTCTCTCTAGATTATGGTTAGCCAGATCAGCTGCCGCACTACGCCGAAACCGCGAAACATAATTCATTGTGACACCGCTAACTGCTAGCGCAGCAGCCATAATCCCAAAGATGAGCCATCGGGCGGATGGTTTGAATAGGGGCTTGTCAGTGGAAACAAAGTTGGGTTTCACAGTTACTTTAAAAACGTAGTAGAGGTTGCAATTAACGGCGATCGTTTCTCCATGCCTGGGGGGTTGTGCCATGCAATCGGCGGAACTGTCGGAAGAAATGGACAGTGTGATGATAGCCGACCTGGCTAGCGATCTGCTCAACAGCCTGATCCGTTTCTAATAGGAGTGCGCAGGCAGCAGCCATACGGTGTTGAATAATCCACTGCTGTATGGTTTGCCCAGTTTGCCGTCCCATTAAATTAGTCAGGTAAGCAGGTGAATAGCCGACAGCCTGAGCTACATCGTTGAGGGCGATCGCTCGGTGATAGTTAGTCTTAATGAAGCGGAATACCTCATCTAAGGGTGGGTCATAAGACTCGATCGCCTGGGACAAGAGAGAAGCCATCCCTACAGATTGCTGAAGATTTGAGGATGATTGGGAGGACAAGCTTTGGGCAGCATAACTCTGGTGGCGTAGGCTTTGCTGTTCTAGTTGAGCTGTGATCGTTCGCACCAATTCTTCAATGCTGCAAGGTTTAGTTAAGTAACCATTAGCTCCCAATTCCATAGCTTTATGGAGATCGGAACGATTCATGTTCGCAGTCACGAAAATGAGGGGAATGATAGCAGTTCTAGGATCATCACGCAGAGTTCTAAGAACAGTAAAGCCATCGGTTTCTTGGAGAGCAATTCCAGAGGTGATAAGGTCAGGCAAGTAAGACTGGGCATATTGAATTCCCACTCGCCCATTTTCAGCGCCTAGCGGCTCAAATCCCTGGGATAATAACCCATTAATGAAGGCATTACGTACTGGCGTATGTTCCTCAATCACAAGAATTCTTTTGGATGCGTGCTTGCTCATTTGCACCCCCTTAAATGTGAAAACGAATTACCCTCGCTTGAGTAGACCAGCCAAGTCAGGAACGCACGATCTCAACTCTTTAAGCTCAACAAAGGTTCAGCTCCTGAAACTTAACTCCTGTATTAATGATTCAACTTCTGCCTTAAGGTTCATAAATTTGGATTTACCCTGTGGATTCTCACTCCAATCTTCAATAACATTAAGTGTTCCATTGAGAAACTGTGCTCGACAGGCATGACGCTGGATCTTACCACTAGATGTTTTGGGAATACTTCCCAACTTGACTAATACCGTCGCGTAGACTTGTAATCCATGTTCAGCTGTAATTGCATGACTAATACAGCTAATTACCTCTTTTATATTCAATTTTCGTAAATAGCTACGTTCTACTTCCTGCACAATCACCAGTCTTTCTTCCCCTTTCACATCTACCGTAAAAGCTGCACCCGATGCTGGACTAAGAGCTGGATGGCTTTTTTCGACGGTTAATTCAATATCTTGGGGATAATGATTTTGTCCTCGGATAATCATCAAATCCTTAATTCGTCCAGTGATAAATAGTTCACCATCTAGTAGAAAGCCTAAATCTCCAGTGCGGAGAAATGGCCCTTTTTCTGTACCTGCGTTATAGGCGTTGAATGTTGCTTCTGTTTGCTCAGCTTGATTCCAGTATCCCTGAGCCACACTATCCCCAGCGACCCAAATCTCACCGACTTGATTAGCAGCACAGGGAGTCAAATTCTCGGGATCAACAATTATAACCTCTAAACCCGAGAGGCTATGACCACAACCGACAATGGCGCGAGTTTCTGAACGATCACTTCCAACACGAATCTGATTCTTTTCCAAAGCTTGGGTATCAACTCGCTGAATGGATGGAGCGGCTGCCCCAGTTTTACCTGATACAATCAGGGTCGTTTCTGCCATACCATAGCAGGGATGAAAAGCTTCCTTCCGGAAACCGCAAGGAGCGAAGGTTTCTGCAAATTGCTCTAAGGTATCAGCGCGAACAGGTTCAGCTCCTGTAAAGGCTACTCTCCAACTACTCAGATCAAGGGTCTCCAACTGTTCGGGCTTCACTTTACGGGCGCACAAATCAAAGGCAAAATTTGGGCCACCGCTGGTGGTTACCCCAAACTCAGAAATGATTTGTAGCCAACGCATGGGTTTTTGCAGAAAAGCTAGGGGTGGCATTAATAGCGTTGGCGCTCCTACATAAAGCGGTTGAAGAATACCGCCAATCAAACCCATATCATGATAAGGCGGTAGCCAACTCACCCCCAAGCTGTCAGGAGTATCCGCAAAGCATTGGTGGATTAGATTTGAGTTGTGCATGATGTTACGGTGGCTTACCATAACTCCTTTAGGAGTACCTGTAGACCCAGACGTATATTGGAGAAACGCCAGAGTATTTGGGCTGATCAGAGGAGCTTGCCAGTTAACAGCGAAAGAAGTGTTGATGGTATCTGTTGCAACCAACTGCAACTGCGCCAACTCACCCTCTTCTGCAAAGCGGTCTTCGATGGATGCAATGATGGAGGTAGTGGTTAAGGCTATCGTAGACTGGGAAGAGGACAGGATAGCTTGCAGACGGGACATATTTTGATTACGCCGGGGAGGGTAAGCAGGCACGGCAATGACACCTGCATACAAGCATCCGAAGAATGCTGTAATAAACTCCAAACCAGGGGAATAGATGAGGATGGCCCGGGAGCCTGAGGCGTTGAGATTTTGGAGATAGGTCGCGATCGCGCGAGCCTGTCGATCAAGCTCTCCGTAGGTGAGCCGACCCGTTTCAGTTTCGCCATCTTGTAGGAACGTGTAAGCGAGACGATCGGCCTGGTGTTGTGCGCGATCGCGTAGCAAATCGACCAATGTCAAAATGCCTGATTCAGTAACACTGGGAGGGGTGAAATAAGCTGTCATCTTCTTCTCCTTGATGCAGGATCAATACAGTAATGGCCATTGTTAGGCTGATATGTAATGACCAGTTCGTCATGCGTCAAAATTAATACTTAATTCTTGAAACTATTTGGCAGTGTAGATTCGCCGTTGATTTTGCTTGAAATTCCTGTGATAGAGGCATGTTGGCAGATCCTTAAGTATGGGTCTGCTTTAAGTGTGCTTATTAATTAGCACATAACCAATGAAGCTCAAATTCTTTAGACCTGAAACTCGGATGGAGAGCGATTCGTTGCCAAGTAGCTTTCCGATTAAGAGAAGTATCCAGCATCAGGAACATTCTCCACTAAATATCACCAAACTTAAGCGAAATTACGTTTCCATCGCTACGCTTTTCAGATTTTTTACGGTCTGCATTCAGATCTTTCTCCAAAGGAGAAGAAAACACCAGTCGTATACTGCACTATTTGACTGGAATGACTGATCTATCAAATGGAATAGGAATGCAAGCGATTGCCTTATCTTAAGAGAGAAGCCAGGAAGTTCCAGGTATCTATCTTTAGGTAGAGAGGCTTGTATTGGGCGTCTTGAAGGGAGATATGCTGCAACCATAGACATTGATATATAGTGCTCCTGTTTGTTTTTAAATAGGTAGCGATCTGCGCCTGCTACCTATTTAAAAACATTTCGAAACTCATTTCAAAAATTAGTCGGGTTCCTATCAAGGCCTTACTGTCAGTGGTGAAGCACTTGAGAAGTCAGGGTTTAGGGTTTTAGTTTTGTGGGGGCAAGATGTGTAACTATGAGCTCCCACTTATCTATTACATTCTTATTGCATTGGTATTGATCGAAAAAATAGTTAGTCAGATCGAAAGAATATTCATTGTAAAACTGCATAACTTCGGTATAGGCTTCACGGAGAACAATTTTTACAGAGCAATTAGCTTTTGCCTTGGAACCCAGCTATCTTCTCAGCAAAAGATGCCCTTTAAGCAGCTATTCCTGTGTCACTGAAGTAATGTGTATTGTATTTCACCTTTCATTGCTTTCCTACTTAAAGAAAGGTGTTATGGGACGTTTGAAGTAAATCAGTTGGTTGCTTCTATTACTCTCAGAATCACCCTTAGGTCTTGCCTTTGAGTAGTAGAGCTCAATCACCATAAAGCTCCTGCCCCCTTACCCATTCCACTCTCATCCAGCTCTAGTTCACCGTTAGTAACGGAACCCTTTTCAGGTGTGATTTATGGTCGCAAAGAAGACAATGAAACCTCAACTTGCTCTAGGAACTCAGGAGAGCCAACCATTACCATCCGCCGCAGAGATCCAAGCATGGATCACCACGTACCTCGCAGATTTACTTGAAATCGAACCTGATGAAATTGATGTCACTGTTCCATTTGATTGCTATGGTTTGGACTCGGCTGTAGCCGTGGGAATGACAGGAGATTTAGAGGATTGGTTAGGCCAAAAACTCGATCCAACATTGCTGTATGACTATCCTACGGTAGAGTCTTTCGCTCACCATCTCGCTGTGGAATTTGAGACGACGGCTTAGCATTGGTTTCAACTCGTCATTCCAACTATTCAACTGGCACTTCATTAGGACTGTATTATGCTTGATAGCAATCAATTGTCTGTTGCAAGCCAGGCTACTGCCCTAAATCATCCCCCAGATCTGGATGGCTCTGACTCAGGAGAATCATCAGATTCACAGAATAGTGGAGGGAAGACCATTCGGATTACTGAAATCAACTACCGACGGAATACCGAATCCGATTTCACCGAGAAAATTGAAGAATTAGACAGAACCTTTAAATACGAAAGTAACCAGGATTACTGGTGGAGTGAACCAGAGCTATCCCTGCTCTATGGTACTCCGTTGTATGACGAAGCATCTCCAAGTCAGCGGAAAGCATTGAACCACTTGTACTGGGCTACTCAATACAATCAAACGGCGGCAACGGAAGCTAACGCAATTCTCTATAATCAAGTGACAGCAGGAGTCTTCTCCACCGTTGGGGGGTATGGCGTTCTATGTGACGAATTGGATCTGGAAACAGCCCAAGAGCGCCATCACATTCATGCCTTCCACAGCATTGGCTACAAGACAAAAAAAGCACTCCTGGGGCAAAGCGGCTTCAACGCATCCATTCAGGGGAAAGCCGTATCCGGTAAGTTAGGTGCAGGCCAGCAGAGTAGCTCTAAGCAGAATCGTTTACCTAAAGTGGTCAATCAGGGCGCACGCTCGTCCTTGTTCTCCTTTAACCTTCAAAGCTCGCCTCTCTCGACCTTTCAAGACTCGGCACTGCGCTTTGTCACCCATGAGGTCTTTTTGAAGAAGCAGGCGCAATTCTACTCCAGCTACTTGCAAACCCTGGATGAGAAAGGTGAAGCGATCCCGGCTCAGACAACCGGGCTACTGGGGCAGATTGCACCGCGATCGCTCCTGCAATTCTTCACCCTCAACTGTGGCAGTTCCCCATTCATCGCCTGTGTGTTTTATGTGACACGCTTCATGGCGAATATGTTGCTGAAGAATTACGAATACCGTTACGTCCAGTATTACCGGGAGTTGGAAAAAAACAACGAATTTATTCCAGCTCCAACAGCCGTTTCCTATAACCACCTGATGGACGAAGCATTTCATACAACAACTTCGCAGTTGATTGCTCAGGATCTCTACAAAGACTTTCCCAAGCCAACAGCTTATGAACGGTTCTTTGCAAATTTAACAATTTACCGAGCACAGCAAGTGGGATTGAGCGGTCTTTCGGGTGGGTTACCGGCCATCTTCCGCAACGATGGGGATTTTCTACTTTCTCTGTACCGTTTGCTGCAATCTCCTGTATTTGAAATGTCTAGCACCGATGCTTTGCATTGGTTAGAAAGATGTCTATGTCAGGAGCATGAAGGATTCCATCGGAACCTCAATTACCATCATCGGTTGTTGTCTGACCTGCGTCGTCATTTTGAGCCCTTAGATTATCTCTGGGCCGTCAATCGAGACGTTCGTATTATGGCTGCGGGTGGCTCTATTCCGCAGGCTCTGGAAGCCAATACACAAGCCTTTACTCAGTTTTCGAGCTCACTTGCGGCTTAAAGATTGCGCTTGTGTATGTCGTGCACTTAGTGGAAGTAGTTGTAGCGTGAGGTCTGGCAGTGGAACCCATCGCAATTGTTGGTATTGGATGTCGTTTTCCTGGTGCTAAAAATCCTGAAGCCTTCTGGAATCTTTTATCCGGTGGGATTGATGCGATCGCAGAAGTTCCAGACGATCGCTGGGATGTTGATCAGTTCTATAATCCCGAGCCTGGAAAGCCAGGGAAAATGAGTACTCGTTGGGGTGGGTTCCTGGAGCAGGTGGATCAATTCGATGCCGCTTTCTTTGGCATTTCACCCCGCGAAGTGGAACGGATGGATCCGCAACAACGGCTGGTACTGGAGGTAGCCTGGGAAGCTCTCGAAAACGCAGGCATTGCCCCAGATTCCCTCAGTGGTAGTCAATCTGGCGTATTCATGGGCATTGGAAACTATGATTACTGCCGGTTGCTAGCCAAGGATGTCAGCCGCATCAGTGCCTATGATGGGACGGGGAATACCCTATCCATTGCCGCCAATCGCCTTTCCTACACGTTGAACTTGCGCGGCCCCAGTGTTGTGGTTGAGACGGCCTGTTCCTCCTCGCTGGTGGCTGTGCATTTCGCCTGTCGCAGCTTGCAGAGTGGAGAGTCAAACCTGTGTCTGGTGGGGGGCGTCAGCCTGATGCTGTCACCCGAGCCGTTTATCACCTACTCCCATGCTCACATGATGGCGGCAGATGGCCGCTGCAAAACCTTTGATGCCCGTGCTGACGGGTATGTACGCGGCGAAGGCTGCGGTGTGGTTGTGCTGAAGCGGTTGTCGGATGCCATCCGGGATGGCGATCGCATTCAAGGCGTTATTCGGGGTACTGCGATTAACCAGGATGGCCTGAGCAATGGTTTGACGGCTCCTAACGGCCCGTCTCAACAGGCCGTTATTCGCAGCGCCCTGAGCAATGCTGGGGTAACACCCGAGCAAATTAGCTATGTGGAAGCTCACGGCACCGGAACATCCCTGGGAGATCCTATTGAGTTCAAATCTTTAAAGGCGGTGTTGATGCAGGCGCGTCACCCCGAGCGCCCGTGCTGGCTAGGTTCCGTCAAAACAAATATTGGTCATCTGGAAGCCGCATCGGGGATCGCCAGTGTGATTAAGGTGGTGCTGGCCTTGCAACATCAGGAAATTCCACCACACCTCCACCTACAGGAGTTAAACCCCTACATTTCTTTGGCTGGAACGACCTTTGCTATCCCCACAGAGCCTCATCCCTGGACGGTTGCGGGAACCCGTTTGGCGGGGATCAGTGCCTTTGGATTTGGTGGAACCAATTGCCACCTCGTTTTAGAGGAAGCACACCCCGACTTTAACGCCCCTGTAGACAAAAACGAATTCAACCAACAGCTTACATTACCGATCGCCCCTCTTCCTGAACGGCCTCTGCATCTCCTCACACTTTCTGCGAAGCATGAGCAGGCACTTCGAGACCTAGCCACGTCCTATCAAAACTTTCTTGCCACTCACCCCCCTGCGGCTCTGGCCGATATTTGCTTTACTGCAAATACGGGGCGATCGCACTTCGACCATCGACTGGCCGTGGTTGCAGGTTCTACCCAGGAATTACAGGAGCGTCTTGCAGAGTTTATCCAGGAAAAGTTTATCCAGGCAAAGGGCGCTGATGGCTGGGTCAGGGGTTTGGTGCCCAACCGCAAGCGGCCTAAGCTGGCGTTTCTGTTTACTGGGCAGGGTTCGCAGTATGTCCAGATGGGACGGCAACTGTACGAGACGCAACCTGTGTTTCGGGCAGCGCTAGATCGGTGCGATCGCATTCTCCGTTCCTATCTGGAGCAGCCCCTCCTGCAAGTGCTCTATCCCGAAGACGGGACTAGCTCACCCCTGGATAATACCGCCTATACCCAACCGGCCCTGTTTGCGCTGGAATATGCCCTGGTACAACTGTGGCAATCCTGGGGTGCCGAGCCGGGGCTGGTGATGGGTCATAGTGTCGGAGAGTATGCTGCGGCCTGTGTTGCTGGAGTGTTCAGCCTGGAAGATGGCCTGAAGCTGATTGCGGCACGGGCCAGGTTAATGCAAGCATTGCCCATGAACGGGGCAATGGTGGCTGTATTTGCCAGCCAGGAGCAGGTGCGAAGCGCGATTCAAGCCTATGGAGCGCAGGTGGCGATCGCGGCCATCAATGGCCCCCGCAGCATTGTGATTTCGGGTGAGAAATCAGCGATAGAAGCCGTCGTTGCATCCTTGCAACAGGCGGGGATCAAATCCAAACCGCTGAATGTTTCCCATGCTTTCCACTCACCGTTGATGGAACCGATGCTGGCAGAGTTCCAGCAGATTGCATCAGAAATTCAGTATGCTGCACCACGCATAAAGTTGATATCCAATTTGACGGGGGCGATCGCCACAGATGAAGTCGCCACCGCAGAATACTGGTGTCGTCATGTGCGGGAATCGGTGCAATTTGCTCAGAGTATGGAAGTGTTACAGCAGCAAGGTTATGAACTGCTGGTGGAGATTGGGCCAAAACCAATTTTGTTGGGAATGGGTCGTTATTGTTTGCCGGATGGGATAGGTACCTGGTTGCCAAGCTTGCGACCGGGAGAGGACTGGGCATCCATGCTGCAAGCGTTGGCGACCCTTTACACGCGTGGAGTGACGATCAACTGGGCAGGTTTTGATCAGGACTATGTCCGTCATCGTCTGCCCTTACCTACCTATCCATTTCAACGGCAACGGTATTGGGTGGATATTCCAGACCATGTGAGCAATGGAAAACATACCAATTCCGCACCCATTGTTCTTGCAAAACATCCAGATGCGATCGCCCAACTTACCCACTCTCTCACAACCACAGGTGAATTATCTGAGGATGAACTGAAGCTAGTTCCCAGACTTTTGAATTTACTGACACAGATACAGGAGCGATCGCCTTCGACACCCAATCAAAATATCGTAAAAGATTGGTTGTATGAGATTCAATGGCAACTCAAATCGTACGAACTTGAGAATTCAGCGCAGAACGGATCTCATCCATCTGCTAGCTGGCTTATTTTTGCGGATACGAAAGGGATTGGAGAATCTCTAGCTGAACAGTTACAAAGCCAGGGGCAAACAAGCTTGCTCGTCTATCCCAGTTATCAATTTGAACGCCAGGAAGATCGGGTTTGGGCTATTAATCCATCCTGTCGAGATGATTTTGATCGCCTTCTATCTGACATTACTGCAACCTTCGATCGCCCCCTTCAGGGCATCATCCATTTATGGAATGTCGAGGCTCCCGCTGCGGAGCAACTCACCTCCATTGCATTAGAACAAACCCATCGGCTGGGCGTGGGTAGTGTGCTGCATCTGCTGCAAGCCCTCATTAACCAGAATGCCGTAGCGAACTCGGCTCCGCGACTGTGGCTAGTAACCCAGGGAGCCGTTGCGGTAGAGACAGCGCTTCCCTCAATCGCCCAATCGGCGGTGTGGGGGTTGGGTCGGGTGATTTCCCTGGAACACCGAGAACTGTGGGGCGGCCTGATTGATCTACCGCTTACCACTAAAGTGGCGGCGTCCCAGCATGCAATGGCGATGCTACGCGAAATTCAAGTTCCTCCAGCAGAGGATCATGTCGCCTTCCGGGATGGGCAGCGGTACGTCGCCCGATTGGAACGTTCGTCATTGCCCTCTCAGCCGGGATCGCCTGAATCTGGTGTTGAAGCGCCTACCACTCCAGTGCGATCGGATGCGACTTACCTGGTGACGGGAGGGCTGGGAGCATTGGGCTTGCAGGTGGCTCGTTGGCTGGTTGAACAAGGGGCACGCCATCTCGTCCTCACGGGACGACAGGTGGCATCCCCCCATGCTCAAGGCACGCTTGAGCAACTAGCGCAGGCCGGCGCTAATGTTGTCGTCGTCCAGGCCGATGTTTCCAGTGAGGCGGATGTTGCGCGGGTGATGGCTACCATCACGGCAACGTTACCGCCGTTGCGGGGTGTCATTCATGCCGCAGGTGTGCTGGATGATGGCATCTTATTGCAGCAAACCTGGGAGCGATTTACCCGAGTGATGGCAGCTAAGGTGCAGGGTGCCTGGAACTTACATCGACTAACTCAAGACCAGCCCATTGACTTTTTTGTGTTGTTCTCCTCGGCAGCGGCGCTCCTCGGTTCTCCCGGACAGGGCAACTACGCAGCAGCCAATGCCTTCATGGATGGATTGGCGCATTACCGCCGCGGCCTGGGCTTGCCTGCCCTGAGCCTCAACTGGGGAGCCTGGAGTGAGTCTGGGATGGCAGCTAATCTGAGCGATCGCGATCAAACCCGATTAGCATCTCAAGGAATTCAGGCGATCGCCATCCCCCAGGGCTTACAAATTCTCGCGCAGGTTTTAGGTGGCGATCGCCCGCAACTCGGAGTATTGCCCTTTGACTGGGCTGTGTTTAAGCGCCAGTGGGCCGGACAGGAACCTCCCTTACTCAGGTCTCTCCTGGGTTCGGTAGATACCGCTGCGATCGCCCCCACCAATCATGAGTTTCTTCAACGCTTGCAGACGGCTCAGCCCGCCGAACGTCAACCGTTGCTGTTAAGCTACTTGCAGCAGCAGGCAGCCCATGTTCTGCGGCTACCAGTAGCGGAGATTGATCCGGGGCGATCACTCCATGAAATGGGTCTGGATTCCCTGATGGCGGTGGAATTGACGACTCTCATTCGTTCAGAACTCCAGGTCGAGTTGCCAATTCGGGCACTGATGGAAGATCCTAGCCTGGATACCCTGGTGGCGTTGATTACAGAGCAACTCACACCGGGAAGTCCCACTGTTCTGGTGCGGGAGGAACGGTTGGATCTGAGCCGGGAGGTAGTTCTAGATCCAGCAATTTGTCCAGAGGGGGCGGCGATCGCGGCCTTTGATGAACCGGAATCCATTTTCCTGACAGGGGCATCGGGCTTCCTAGGAGCCTTTCTTCTACAGGAGTTGCTAGATCAAACGCAGGCGGATCTGTTTTGTCTGGTACGAGCAACCGATGCTGAGTCTGCCACGCTTCGTTTACAGAACAATCTCAAAACTTACGGCCTGTGGCAGGAGGTGTATGGTTCGCGCATTGTCCCCATCCTTGGGGATCTGGCAGAACCTCAGCTAGGTATTGCCAATGCCCAATTTGAGCAATTAGCAGGACGGATTGATGCCATCTATCACAATGGTGCGTTGCTCAATTACGTCTACCCTTACGCCAAGTTCAAACCCATTAACGTCTTAGGCACCCAGGAAGTTTTACGGCTGGCCTGTCAAACCAAAGTCAAACCTGTTCACCATATTTCCAGTGTGGCGGTGATGGAATCCTCCGCTTACTATAATCAGCGAGTCACAGAAGATGATCCCGTCGATCATTGCGAGGATATTTATCTGGGTTATTCCCAGAGTAAATGGGTCTCTGAAAAGCTGGTTCAAATTGCCGGACAACGGGGGCTTCCCATTACTATCCATCGTCCTCCTTTGGTATCGGGTCACAGTCAGACAGGCGTTTGGAATACGGATGGTTTCCTTTGCCGCATGATGAAAGGATGCATTCAAATGGGCAGCATTATGTCTGATTTGGATCTGCTGCTGGATCTCTCGCCTGTGGATTACAACAGTCGGGCGATCGTCTATTTGTCGCAACAGAAAGCCTCCCTCGGTAAAGCATTCCATCTGCAAAATCCACACCTCTTGCATTGGAATGAACTAATTGAGTTCATGTGCTCATTGGGCTATCCCATGCAACGGGTTTCCTTTGAAGCATGGCAGGAACAGCTCAGCCATGAACGCAACAATCCCCTCTACCCACTCCTGCCCTTCTTCCGGCATCAATGGCATAACAAGCTCACCTATATTGAGCTTAACGAGCAGGGCTATCGACCTTTAATCGCCTGTGAAGCGACCCTCGCGGCTTTATCGGGCAGTGGAATTGTTTGCCCCCGTCTGGATGCGTCCCTACTCTCCGCCTATTTCTCTTACTTTATCGGCAGTGGTTTCCTCACAGCCCCTAAAGTTCCTGTTACGCCATAACCCATTTCCATCCCTCAAATACCTTCGTTAAGGACTGTACGGAATCATGGCTCCAACTAAAACCCTCGCATTTTTGGTGACTGCCTTTCCGCCAGAGGTTAGCGGCTCAGCTCACTTCAATTGGGCTCGCGCTCAGTGGTTTGCGGAACAGGGCTACCGTGTTATCGTTTTTGCTCCCGATTGGAAAAAGGGCGCAAATACATCGGTTGTTGGCGAGAATTTGATTGTTGAGCACTATCCATCTAAACCTTGGATTCCCTACAAGCTAACCTATGTACCGACTTTTCAGGCGGCACGGCAGATCAGTGAGAAGATCGATCGCTACCAGCCTGATTTGATCGTTATGACCGATGTAGAACGGTACTTCTTGCTCAGTTCATGGCAATTACCAGGTCGTCGGTACGCGCGTGCCAATGGCGTTCCTTACTTGGCGGAGTACCACACGGATGTCTATAACTTTTCGTCCACCTATCCGGGGTGGCAGTGGTTGCGATCGCTCGTCCGCCAGTCTCGACTGTTGAGTTTTCTCTACGATCAATTAGACACCACCGTTTGCCCCAGTGCTGCTGCCAGCCAAAGCTGCCAGGAGATGGGCGTCAAAAACACTCATATCATCCCTTTCTTTGGTACAGATATTTCCACCTACAACCCGGAACGGCGGAATCGCCAACACCTGACATGGTTAACGCCCAGGGAGCAGGATTATAAAACCATCATCTTTTTAGGTCGCTTAGGTTTTGAGAAGCGTGTGGATTTATTGATAGAAGCTTTTGCTCAATTAAAACAACGGCAACCGGATTGTTCCTTGCTTATTGTGGGGGACGGCCCTCCTGATGTTGTGAGTTCTTTAAAAACACTAGCAGCCCCCATTGCCGATATTCACTTTACCGGATTCCTAATGGGAGAGACAAAGGCTAATGTCCTGGCCTCCTGTGATCTGTTTTGCAGCCCCTCTCCCTATGAAACCTTTGGTCTAACGGTCGTGGAATCCATGGCTTCGGGGGTTCCGGTCGTGACGGTTAAAAGTGGCGCTGTAGCTGAGTATTTGGTCGATCAGCAGAATGCTTATCTTGTGCAACCCAACGATGCCGTTGCCCTTGCCGATCGCCTTCAATTTGCACTTCAAGCTGACAATACAACACTCATTCAACACGCTCTAAAGGATGCAAAGCACTATTCTGTCGAGCAGGGTTGTCAGAATTTACAGAATTATTATCATGAATTATTCATGGTAAAACAAATTAACAAAATGGGTTTTCCAACCTTAGAAGGAGTTTAGATTGATGTAATTGGAACTCTCCAGGTAAAGATATGAGAAGTTTCGGAGAAACTCAGAATCAATTTTCACAGAACAGCTTGTGAAATACTCGGTTATTTATAGCGTATTCCTCATGGATCAATAGGATTACCTTCCTACTATTCCTCTTCACTATTTCTGCCAAGCGGAGTCAGACAACATGATTGAACTAAAGCGAGTCGTTGTCACAGGTTTAGGAGCTATTACTCCATTAGGAAATACTGTTCAAGACTATTGGCAGAGTCTCCTAAAGGGGCATAGTGGCATTGATTTTATTACCCACTTTGATGCGTCTCGCTTACCCTGCCAGATTGCCGGGGAAGTCAAAGGATTTGATCCCTGCACCTACTTAGAGCGGAAAGAGGCCAAACGAATGGATCGTTTTGCTCAGTTTGCAGTAGCGGCCAGCCATCAGGCTTTGGAAGATGCCGGGATTATCATTAGCGATCGCAATGCCGACGATATCGGTGTACTCATCGGCTCTGGCATTGGTGGCATCAAAGTCATGGAAGACCAGCAAGAAATTTATCTGAATCGTGGGGCCGATCGCTGTAGCCCATTCATGATTCCCATGATGATCGCCAACATGGCTGCCGGACTCACCGCTATCCATACCGGAGCCAAGGGACCAAATTCCTGCACATCAACGGCCTGTGCGGCAGGCTCTAACGCTATTGGCGAAGCTTTTCGGATGATTCAATACGGTCATGCCAAAGTGATGATGTGTGGCGGCACGGAAGCAGCAATCACACCTCTATCTGTAACGGGTTTTGCCAATGCAAGAGCCCTCTGCACCCGCAACGAAGAACCAACCAAAGCGTCCCGTCCATTTGATCGCGATCGGGATGGCTTTGTCATGGGAGAAGGAGCAGGTATTCTAATTCTGGAGGAATTACAACACGCCCTCGAGCGCAATGCCTCTATCTATGCTGAGATTACAGGTTATGGCTTAACCTGTGACGCTCATCACCTGACGGCTCCCCTACCGGGTGGAAAAACTGCCGCCCGAGCGATGGAACTGGCTCTGAAAGAATCGGAGTTATTCCCCAATCGAGTCAGCTATATCAATGCCCACGGAACGAGCACAGCCGCAAATGATGTGACGGAAACGTTAGCCATTAAACAAGCATTGGGTGATCATGCCTTTGATGTGGCCATCAGCTCTACAAAATCAATGACAGGCCATTTGTTGGGAGGGTCAGGGGGAATTGAAGCCATTGCCACGGTAATGGCGATCGCCACCGATCAGATTCCTCCCACTATCAATTTAGATAACCCCGATCCATCCTGTGATTTGGACTATGTGCCACAGCATAGCCGTTCGCAACATGTTGAGATAGCTCTGTCTAATTCCTTTGGATTTGGTGGCCATAATGTGTCCTTAGCCTTCAAGAAATTGCACAGTGTCTAATGTGCCTTGTAGGCCAGCTCTGGTTCAAAACAGAGTTTCTTTAACCGCTTCTAAATTGGCGTTAGAACCCTCACACATGGGAGTGATGAAGTGACTACTCTGGTAAACCACAACAATACGACTAATACTCCTGCATTGAAAGCGGAGGAGCGATCACCCAACCCGGTTACTCTTAATCCAAATCAACCGGTTCTGGCTCTGACAGATATTCAAAAACTACTGCCCCACCGCTATCCTTTCTTATTGGTCGATCGCATCATTGATTATGTCCCTGGAGAACGAGCCGTGGGAATCAAAAATGTTACGGCAAATGAACCGCAATTTCAAGGCCATTTTCCAGGGCAACCTATTATGCCAGGGGTCTTCCTGATAGAAGCAATGGCTCAGGTTGCCGGGGTCATATTAACGCAAATGCTGGAATCCAGCGAAAATCTATTTCTGTTTGCTGGAATTGATAAAGTTCGATTTCGCCGTCAGGTTGTTCCCGGTGATCAGGTCGTGATGCATGTTGATTTAATATGTGTAAAGCGGCAACGATTTGCTAAGGTACAGGCCCGTGCAGAAGTTGACGGAAAACTTGTGACGGAAGGAGAGCTTTCATTTTTCTTAGGAGCACCTGAACCAGATGAGAGCGATCGCTCTCATTCTGATCTCACACACAATAAACTGTAAGTTTTTTAGAAGCACCTGAGCGAGATCGAGTCATTGCTCTATCTCGTTCATATACAGAAGTTTCTCAAGGGTATCGGAGGACTGAAAGTGCGACCAAGACCATTGAGTTGGATTAGTTTCACAGCCCTATTGAGTTTAGCGTTAAATTTGGGGGGGATAGAACCCTCACCAGCTAAGAACAATCTTTCCTGTCAAGGGGAGAGTTGTACAGAGCAATCACCAGGCCCCTATGGATGCCTAGCCGATGCAACAGTTCTTGCAGAAATCAGACAAACCATCACCCGTCCGCAAGACGATTGGCAACGTCAGGAGATTATTGTCCAAAAACTCTATTCAGAAACCTGTCAGGCAAGCTGGACAAAAGCCTATATTCCCGATACAACTTTTCTGTTTGTTCGAATACGAGGAAGCGATAACGAGCTTGAAAACGTACGGGGCATGATTCAGGCTGATGGTGAGGACTACTTTTGGACTCAAAGTAGAATGTCAGATGGCAACTTAGCCAGCCAAGCATGTGTTTCTATTCCTATTCTTTCGGTTGGCATTGGGCATGATATCTATAATCAGTACTGCACAGAGTTTAACTAAATAGACTTGTCCGAAAATTTACAGCCCAAGCTGTGTTTGGCTTTGAGCGCGGCTGCACTCAAAGGAGACTCAACGACAGAATGCGGCTTGGGAATAGTTTCTGTTAGTTTAGACCCAAGACCATAGCATTCGCTAATTCACAGCATCTCTCCCATTTAAGGCTGAGGTGAAACGGGCCAAACAATCATACCTAATCGCAACCGCACTAAGCCACAAACGGTCAGAATCACTTGCTCATAAGTGTCAGAATGAAGTCGGAATCGCTCTTTTGCCACCCGGAAGATTCGCAGTAAACGGATCACATGCTCCACAAAAATCCGTCGTGTACTGGAAAATTCCTTGTTCTCTGCTTTTTGCTCAACCGTCAGTTCTTTGCCACGAGTATCAAATGACAGTCAGGCGTTGCATAATGAGAATGATATAGAGTTGAAAATGCTTTATGAATTGTCCTCATTGCACCAGCGACAAAATTGTTAAAAATGGGCATCGCAATGGTAAGCAAAGCTACTTGTGCCGAGACTGTCGTCGCCAGTTTCGAGACAATCCTCAGCAGGACTACATTCCAGAGGTCAAAG
The DNA here is from genome assembly GCF_039962325.1 of Leptolyngbya sp. PL-A3. Taxonomy (NCBI): domain Bacteria; kingdom Bacillati; phylum Cyanobacteriota; class Cyanophyceae; order Leptolyngbyales; family Leptolyngbyaceae; genus Leptolyngbya; species Leptolyngbya sp. PL-A3. Next base: position 5,262 of record NZ_JAMPLB010000087.1, on the reverse strand, counting down.
CCCTCTGTGTCACTATGTCCCTCAACAGCATGGGTTTTCGAGCGATCGAACGAGTGACCGGTATCAACTATAACAGTGTGATCAACTGGGTACGCCAGGCAGCAGCAGCTATTGCTGAGGAGAATTACGAGATTCCCGAAACGGCTCAACTCGATGAGTTAGAAACCTTTGTGGGTCAAAAAAACTAGGGCGGCAAAGGTAACTGGAGAGGGTATCAAAAGCCAGTAAACGCGTTGGTTATTTGCTGGTTCGCTCACGAAATTTCGCCATTTGAGGGCCTAATCCAGTCAGCTTTGCCGCCCTAGAAAAAAACAAAATCTGGTTGTGGACAGTCGTCAACACCAAACATCTCGGCATCCTCAAGTTCGTAGTAGGCGACCACTCGCTAGAGACCTTTAAGCCTTTGTGGCAAATCAAATTGTGATGGGTTGGGCTTGTTTTCTGTACATCACACATGGAAACCCTGTGTACCCTTGTGTGATTGAGGAGGGAGACCATTTAGTCAGTAAAACAGCGATGGCACGGGTCGAAGGGGAGAACTGTCGGTTACGGCACTACCTGGATCGGTTGCATCGTAAGACGTTATGTTACTCCAAGTCGGTCGAGATGTTAACACTCTCAGTCCAGTTACTCATTTACTATCTCAAGCATCATCGGATTCCATCATTCACTTAAATCATTCTCTACTGTGCAACGCCGACCTCTTCATCACTTGAGAGGATGGATTTACGTCCTCCCCTGGGAGCGTTGATCCGGACTTTTTGGCGTTCCACCTCGGCTTGTTGTTCGGTTTGTTTTAACTGGGCTTGTTCCAGTAGTTGGAGGAACGCTTGGTAATCAATACCCAACAGTTGTTGAGTGCAGTGGGGGTACTTGTGAATATAATGAAGTGGATTTTTCATCGTTGGTAGAGCGGCAAAAACTCCGTTCTACCATCTTTTTTCTCCCTCTTTTAGAACTGGGTTGAAAAGTCAGGCTTGCGCACTAGACCTGGCAGGAGACAGACGTTTAAGCATGACATGCACCATTGCCGCATAAATCATTGCCTCACTCCAACTGGGTAAGTATTCATAATCCTTACTCAAACGGCGAAAATGTCCGAGTCAGGAGAACGTTCGCTCCACCATCCACCGCTTCGGCAACAGCACGAATCCCTGCTGATCATCGCTGCGCTTGACCACTTCTAGCTTCCACCCATAACGATGCTGCACCTTTGCCAGGAAGTCTTTGCCCCCGAAAGTACTGTCTACCCAAATAATCTGTAAACAGTTCCACACAGTAGCGCCAAACAAGGCAGGCAAAATCAGCCCTTGATGCTCAGAACGTCCTGCACTGTGAACACACACGTCCAACAACAACCCCATCGTATCGACCAGAATTGTGCGCTTGCGCCCCTTTACCTTTTTGCCCTCATCAAAGCCCTTCTCCTGGGCTGCACCTGCGGTTTTGACCGATTGGCTATCAATACTGCCCGCACTGGGTTTTTCATGACGCCCTGCGGCTTGGCGCAGACGAACCCGCAACAGGTCATTCAATCGTTGCCAGATACCATCCTTGCTCCAGGTTCGGAAGTAGGAGTAAACACTTTGCCATTTGGGAAAATCGTGCGGTAAGTCGCGCCACTGACAGCCGTTTCGCAACAAGTAGAAGATCCCATTGCATACGGCCCGCATGGAGAGAGCCCGGGGTCGCCCACCAGGTTTTGCACCTAGAGTATGGGGGGATAGGAGTTGCCACTGGGTATGGCTCAGGTAACTGCGATATCCTTGTCGTGTCATTTCTGGGGTCTCTTCGTAGCCCCCTTTACTTTATAGCCCGGCTTTTCAAACCGGTTCTTATGTTTCGGACAGATCTAATATAACCATAGCCCTATGGATTATTAGGATGATGTGTGTGAAACCCTGTATGGGAGCTTCACACATATACCCCTGGCCCAACTGTTATGGCTACAGCTATACAATTAAAAGCGGTAGTTTTCTGTGCAATAAAGCATAGAAAGCCACCGCTCACAAAACGCATCAATCTTTTAATTGCTGTCCTAATGAAGAAGCATTAACTAGACAACAAAGATTTTTTCTGCATGACGTTTGAAAGTGTTTACGGATGCACAGTCAACAACAGCTAGCAAGTCGTTATCCTCAAAGATTTTGACATTTCCTTTACTGCCTACAAAGGATAAATCATCCAAGCCACTAACCTTAAGTTTGGTTGCCCCTAATTGGAAGTTCTTAATGAAATCATGGCCAAAGCCTTGATTCAAAGTTACGGTAGCACGCCCTCCAGTCAGGTGAATTCGATCGAAACCACTACCAGAGTCAATGACATCACGGCCACCTTTTCCATAGATGGTGTCGTCGCCACTTCCCCCAAAGATATGATCGGCTTTAGAGCCACCATAAATCAGGTCATCTCCCGTGCCACCCAATAGTGTATCCGTACCGCCATTTCCAAAAATCTGGTCATTTCCATCCTGACCATTAATCACTTCAGCAGCACGAGTACCCCGGAGGATTTCATCTCCAGTGTTCTCCCCACTGAAATTTTGAAGTTCTCCTGTGAAAGCATCTAGCTTAGCCGTCCAGCCATCAAAGGATCCAGCATTTAGAGCACCCAACGATCCCTGGGTAATACCTGTAGCATAGAGATTGCCTGAGTCATCGGCAACAATACCGTAGAGTTCATCGCGGTCACTTGTTCCGAATTGCGTAATCCAGATCTGATTCCCATTCGTGTCATACTTCGCAACCCAGGCGTCGTAGGATCCTGCATTAGTGCCGCCTAAGTCACCATCAGTGTATCCTGCGACATACAGGTTATCGCTTCCATCAATATATAGGCTGTAGGCTTCATCATCACCTGCGCTACCAAACTGTTCGACCCAAATTAGGTTCCCCTGATCATCAAACTTCGTCAGGTAGGCGTCATAGGATCCTGCATTGGTGCCACCCAGGTTCCCCAAAGTCCAGCCTGCAGTATACACATTCTCTGTACTGTCGGTCCGTACATCCCAGGCCCACTCATAATCTGAAGTGCCATATTGGATGATCCACTCTGTCGCACCAGTCGTATTGTCATACTTGGCGATCCAGTTGTCGTAAAGACCCTGGTTGGGGCCACCCAGATTACCAGAGGTCCAGCCCGCAGCATAGACGCTGCCATTGTTAGAAACAGTCAGGCCATAGCTTTCATCAAAGCTGAGGAGACCGGATGTACCTGTTTCTGTAAACCATTCCTGGTTGCCATTTGTATCAAACTTGATGACAAAGGTGTTATCTCCCGAAGAATCATCCACATCGGCTCCGGAGATAAAGACATCACCTGTCACTTTATCCACAGCCAGGTTAAAAGCGTTGAAAATAATGTTCTGTCCGATTTGACGAAGCCAAACCTGATTTCCTTCGCTGTCGAACTTCGCAACGAATGTATCTAAGGCGTCTGTTTGTCGGGGACCGCCTAATTCACCGTCGGTTACCCCAGTTACGTAGTAATTGCCTTGGTTATCGGTTTCGATACCATAAATAGTTTCAAACCCGGCAGTCCCAAATTGTTGGGAGAACTGAACATTACCCTGGCTGTCATACTTGGTGACAAAGTTATCCCGCAGCCCATTAATTGGCCCAGCTAAGGAGCTATTTGTCCCTCCGGCAACGAAAACGTTTCCAGAAGAGTCAACTGTGATGCCAAGGGGAATGTCATATTCTGTCGTGCCAAACTGTTGAATTTGGGGTAGCACAGGCCCAGAGGGCGGTGCAAAACCTCGGTAGTCAAAGGAACTATCGTTTACATTTAGGCCTGTGACTCCTACCAGGAGGGCGACCGCATCAAACTGATTGCCTCTTTCGTAGAGAACAAGGGTTCCCAGAGGAGTTTCTAACAATTGGTAATTATCAGCAGTCCCGTAGAGCTGAAGAGAATCCAGCCCGGGGGTAAAGTCAGCAATTAGCGCGACATCTCTTAGCCCTAAATAATTCGATGTAGGGGCACTATCCAGAACCCCATCAAATCCAGCGACTACGTAACTGGTGAGCGTACTGAAAATTTCTGTTAAATCAAACACGGAAGAGTTATCCGTTAGCTCAGCATTTACATAGTAAGGGCGAGTCCAGTCCCCCAAGATAAATGTGTCGCTCCATTGGCGAGCAGCTGGATCGTCAATTGCTAAGTCACCCAATAAAATATCTAACTGAAAATGGCCGGGATCTAGAGTAAGTGGCTGATAACCCAGAAGCACATCATTACCACTACGAGCCCAAAGCAGTTGAGTTGGACGGAACCCAATTGCGATATCACTACCGGGAGTATAAACCTGAAAGGTTACTTCATTTGCCATTTCACTGATCTCCTATGTCAAAAAATGGACAGCATGAGTTAATCCAACTTACATTGGAAATACATTACTTTTAGTCAGGGCATGTAAAGCTGTTGGAAATGTATAAATACACTTCCTGTGCAGCAGAAGTGGACGTTAAAACTAACGCCTTATCAAAGCAATAGGAATCACCACCAACTCAACCAATACAGGAAAGCAGAAATACACTTTGCATATTCCTCAGTCATATGTGTGAAGCAAAGCTTCATTGGTTTGGAGTGAACATGATTCTCCTCGCTTGCAATATAGATCGGAAGGCTTTAATGTTCTGAGCTGTAATACGGGAAAAAAATTTGATAGCTTAGTTGCTTAGAAACGCAACCTTACTTCTCCCTGTGTATTACTTCTTGAAAAAATTGTGCCACTCCGACAAGATGGCTGTCGAGATTTACAGACGTCTTTACACAAAAAATATACTCATATAAAGCCTTTTCCTCAGTGCTAATACTTAGAAAGCTCTAGATTGTCAATTTTATGTGTTACCGATCCAAGTACAGATACCGTCTTGGAAGCCAAGTTCGTGGCTAAGGGCTTGTAAATAAATAAACTCATGTTCCTTGCTGCCTCTGAACACGAGGAGAGAGGACGTAATTCCGTTGTGGACAAATCGGCTCTCCATGACTCTGTGTGAGGAGACTTATGAAGGTTGAAAGCAAGATAATAGCCTTAAACGGAAATGCCGAAAGTTGTTGAACCCATACCCCTGCCGGAGAGTGATCAGGATTTTGTGTAAGCGGTCTAAAATCCCCTTAATTCAGGAGACCGCATCATGGCACGAAAGAAAAAAGAGACTAACCGCGTGGATGAGATGCTCGATGAGCTGTTGGCAGACTGTCAGACGCCAGAGGATATTCTGGGCGAATCGGGGTTACTCAAACAACTGAGCAAACGAC
>NZ_JAMPLB010000086.1:0-26087 GCF_039962325.1 Leptolyngbya sp. PL-A3 | reverse complement strand
AAACTCCTGACCTCGGAACTCGACAAGATTTCCCCTGAAAGGGTTGCGTCATTGACGTCCTACGATTTCATTCTCGAAGCCCTATTTGGCGCAGCTTCATATTAAAACGGTATTAGGAGGTTTCTGCATAAGAATTTACTCAGAATGTTGGTGCTTTGCCCGCGAAGCGGGCAAAGCACCAACATTCTGGGGGTAATTTCATTACTGGAAATCTCCTTAACTATCTGTGCCAAAGGACTTGAGCCAGCGTTCGGTTTCGCGGGGCGATCGCAAGCGCACAATCGAAAGATGCGCATACTCAGGGCGTGCTAGTTGTTCGGGATAGGTGCGCCGATGTTTGCTGTGAGTGCGCCAGGCCCAGAAAAGAACAGCATCGCGATCCAACAGAGCCGTGTGTAAATTTTCCCGGTTGCCATTCCACAGTTCTTGCCGAGTTAGTACCCGGCGGGCTGTACGCTTTAGCAGGCGACCCATCACGACCCAGCGGGGATAGTCAAGCCAGACGATGAGATTGGCCCGCGGCCAAATGCGATCGCGCACTTTGCTGTAGTTGCCGTCAATTACCCACTGTTCTCCGGCGATCGCCGTATCCACCCGAGCACGAAAATCTTCTAGCTCTCGGGGTGTCCAATTGGGCAACCAATGGAGCTGATCAAGCTCGATATGCGGTAGTTGCAAACGGCTGGCTAGGGCAGACGCTAAGGTACTTTTTCCACTTCCCGATGTACCCACAATAGAGATACGCCACGGTGGTGCCATGTTTTTGTGAATGACAGTTACGTGTGCAAATTGCTACAACCTTCTACATGAAATGTCAGGCTGATTTCTAGCGGCTCCCAGGTATCTACTTTTGAGCGCGCACATAATAGCGCCAGGGGGCTGGGTAGCCTTCGCAGGTGCGGGCGGGATCGGTTGGGTCAAGGAAGTCAGATAGGCTGCTGAGATCGGCCCAGGGGGTACGGCGTTGTTCCTCCGTAGAAAGTGGTTCAGCAAAGAAGCAATGAATCTGAGAAAAACCAGCGCGGGCCATCCAGTTTTCCAGGCAGGATTGGGTGGGGAGGAACCAGATGCCTCGGGCCTGGGCGTAGCGTTTGCGGGGAGTTAGGGCAACCGGCTCCTCGCCAGGGATGCCCTGACAATCAATAATAATTTCGCCGCCAGGCGCAAGAGCTTCTCGCAACTTGAGCAGCAGACCGACGGGATCGGCATGATGGTAGAGAATGCCCAGGCAGAAAATGGTGTCGAAGAAGCTGGGGTAGAGGTGCATGTGCTCCACGCCTAGCAGTTCAAATGTGAGGGCAGGATGACGGATCAGGTTTTGAATCAGTTGGAAATTCCAAAAGTGTTTGGCGACTGGTTCAAACCCAATAACGCGGGCAGGGTTCTGGTGCGCCATGCGAAACATGAAATAGCCGTTGTGACAGCCAATGTCCGCCACCGTGCGGCCCTCTAAGGGCTGGATATGCGGCAAAATACGTTCCCATTTCCAATCTGATCGCCACTCTGCATCGATGTCTACACCAAACAAGTCAAACGGCCCCTTCTTCCAGGGGCAAAAGGTTTTGAGCGTTTGCATCCAGCGTTGAGCTTGCTCCTCGCTCAGGTCGCTAGCTCGGCCTACCTTCACCACTGGCCCCGAAACATCGTACCAATCAGTTGTAATGTCCCGGACAGACTTTACGGCTTCCCAGTAGGGTTCAACGCGTTCTTCCCAGATGCGAGAGGTTCGATCGCCCCTTACTCCCAAAATCGCCGCTCGCTCTACCTGAGCATCAAAATCCTCCAGGTAATCAGGGGCCGAGAAGGCGATCGCATCACGTTCCATGCATAAACCTCTAAATGGGAAGTTCGATTTTCGGCCTTAGTTGGGGCCAGATTTCAAAGCAACGATCGTCACAAAATTGTGTAACTTAATCAGGGTATCAATTTGCCCAAAGCCTGCATTATGGAGCATCTCAACTTGTTGAGCTTCTGTCAGGGGAATGAGGACTTGTTCCAACGCTTCTTTTTTTCGCTCAATTTCGTTGTGGGCGTAGCCATTGCGGGCTTTGAAGGCTTCGTAATGATGGGTCATCGTTTCCTGAAAACGAGGATAAGGGGATTTGACCTTTTCACTCAAGAACATTAAGCCGCCCGGAACGAGACCATCGTAAACGGTCTGTACGACTCGCTGGCGCTGAGAAATGGGAAGAAATTGCAGGGTGTAGTTGAGCACGACCACGCTGCTGTTGTGGAAAGAGGCGTTTTCAGCGCGATCGCACACCCATTCCACCTGATGCCGCTCGGGTAGGTTTGCCAGCTTCTCCCGAGCCTTATCTAACATTGGTTGAGAATTATCAATGCCGACCAGCGTTGCCGATTCTTGGAGAAATCGTCCCAATAACTCCAGAAACGTCCCCGTTGAACAGCCCACGTCAATAATGCGCGTACCGGGTTGGTAATAAGCCCGTGCCCAATGTACCGCGCAGGCCATGACCTCCCGGTATAGGGGTACCGAGCGTGACACCATATTGTCAAAAATACGGGCCACCTCTTCGTTAAACACAAAGGGTTTGGGCCAGGGCTCCTTATCAAACAGCGTGTCTTGAGCCGGGTTCAGATACAGCTCAGGGTGAAACCAATCATCAGAATAATCAGCCATCGGATGCCACCAACAAGGAACCAGGAACACCACGTTTGACCCAATCTGCAATCAAAAGTTGATCGGCCTGGGCTGTTTCAAGGGCTTGACCATCTAAAGTGCGGAAGTGGTCGGGCAGGGGAAGGGGGTCTCCAGTAGGAGAAATGAGTTTCAGGGAGGTGCTGAAGGGGAAGGGGTGGAGAACCCGAAAAACGAGAAATTTATTTTTTTCACTGGCGATCGCCTCGGCCAATGCCTGGGGCCGCCAGGGATCGAGCCGCCGGGTTTTCATGCGGGGAATCAGGGCTGTGGTGCGATTGGCATTGAAAAAGGGAGCACGGGTTGGGCGAGGCCAGTGCTGACGCAGAGCAGCCGGATCCGTAACAAGTTGCTGGCAAATCTGATCTACGTGAAGCGCCGCATCGCCACTGGGTTGTAGGGAGCGCAAGTCGAGCCGAATGGTATGCATCCCCGCCTCTTGCAACGTCGTCAGCCGATCCAGGATGAACTGATCCTTGTCGAGGAACATGAGGGTGCCGTGTGCGGTTTCAAGGGTGGGGAAGGGGCGATCGGGGCTTTCCTCGAAGGCGACGGTAGTGGCGAGGTAAGGGGCGTCTTCCTCAGCGTGAAGCGGGTTTGTGAGGAGCGATCGCGGTGAGTAGAACAATAAAATGGGTCCGGCTCCCAGCACTTCGCAGGCAACGGGTAGCGTGCGGCAGTAGTGAGCCAGAGTGTCTTCGGGTAGTTCGATAGAGAGCACGAGCCGTTCTAAGGAAGAACCCAGTAGTTCGCACCATCCCTGCAAAGCTGACAGGTTATGATTGCCTGTTTCCACGATCAGGTGCAGGGGCATGTGGGGTGCGTGTTCCTGCACCCAGGCAGCAGCTCCCAGGTCGTTCACACGGATGGCGGCAAAGGCTGACAAATCCCAGGTTTTGAGGCGATCGCCCACGGCCTTCCACATACGCTCAGGCATCAAGGCATCCCACACCAGGACGGGGCGCAGGCCTCGTTGCTGCGCGTCCTGGGCAAGTGCCTGAGAATCCGTTTCTGATAGGGTTCCCTGACGAGCCAGCAACTGTGGTTCGATCAGCACTTCCTTCAGGTTAGGGGCGGCAACGCTGCGCTCCAGGTCAGCATTCGAGGCGGCAAAGGTGTTGAATTGCATCGCAGAGGCGGCTGAGGGTCGAGAGACTGTTTAAGGGTGTTTTTGAATGCCAAGTGCACGAAAAAATCACCCTTCCAGGCAGCTTGAAAGCACGTCCTAGTTCCAGTATCGCGTGAGCAAGGTTGCATTTCTTAGCCTTCCTGCGTGAATTGTTGCGCGGCGAAGCCGCGCAACAATTCACGCCCTCAAAAACTAATTCATGCAGAAGGTTTCTCGAAAGAATTCGTATCCGATGGCGATTATTCCTGATCACCCTATGTCAGGCATGGGAAATCAGAAAGACGTATTCCCTGCCGAACTATGGCCACCTTCCGCCCCACTTTTCGTGCGATCGCCATCTACATTAGTCTTGCTTTTCTGGGTTTCATGTTGGCTGTGGGCCTATCCTGGGCTTTTCAGGTAGCAACAGCTCCCAAGCAGCCGCCTCAAGTCAACGCTAAGATTGCTATGCCACCCGAGGTCGATCATTTCCGGGATGGAGTGAATCAGGCCATGCAGGCCGCTCAACAGACGCAAGCGGCCACCACACCCGAGCAGTGGACTCAGGTTGTGGAGCTTTGGGAGGGGGCGATCGCCTCCATGCAGAATGTTCCACTCAACAACGAGAAATATGCAACGGCGCAGCAGAAAGCCGAGGAGTACGAGAAGAATCTGGCTTACGCGCGGCGTAATAGTGGGTTTGTTGCAGCATCGCCCAAGGAGGAGCAATCGCCCGAAGACGCCTCTGACCTCTCGAAAAAGGCAGCTCTGTTACAGATTGGGATGACCTATGACGATGTCATTGAGTTATTGGGGCGCAGACCGGATACCTATGCCGATGATGCCATTCGCCAGGAGTTAGGGCGGCCTGTGTCGGGGGTGAGTTTACTCTCCTTTGACTGGACCAATGATGACCCTGACTGCTATCCGATCTCCGTGGAGTTTGACCCGGAAACCATGACGGTAACGGGTTGGGATGAGGGGACGGCTTGTTTTGGGGCAAGTGGTAATAATCGCCCGTTTGGAAAACCCTGTGCGGGAGCTGAGGTGTGCCGACCTTAGAATCCTTCGGCAAGGTTTATTGTTGCAGGACTTACCTATTCTTGTTGTCTATGGTGTGCGAAGCACGCCCCACACAACAAGAATAGGTAAGTCCTAGGCGATCGCCCCAACCTCTGTTCGAGCTTCTGCGGGAATGGCTTGGCGGATGACCTGGAAGGGGGCGATCGCCACTCCTCCTCCGGGAATCTTGTCTTTCGGGAAACGCACGATGCTTTCCTGTCGGGCTCGACTCTGGGGCTCCCCAATGACCGATTGCATCTGTGAGACGCGCCAGCGTACAGGGTCACCCTGGGGGGGAACAATTTCTATTTCATCATCTAAAGCTAAAGGCTCCACCAGATGAACCACAATGGCATCGCCGGTGGTTTCCATCACCATCCCCAGGTATTGATGGGTGCCGATGTTAATCCCGGCGGCCTGGCTGAAAACCGAATCAGGGCCTGCCGGAGTAGCCAGGGAGCCGGTGAAATAATCGCGATGGGGAACAGAACGCAGTTCAGCAGCAGCCCAATCGAGCAATGCGGCATCAAGGAGCCCGTTCGCGTGGGCATCAATCAGGCGACGATAGACTCGGGAGGCGATCGCCCCATAGAATGACGACTTCATGCGTCCCTCAATCTTGAGGGAGCAGATGCCGTGTTCTACAAACGCACCAATCTGATCAATCCCCCATAGGTCGCGGGATGACATGAAGGGAATTGGGGCGGGGCTGGCGCTCTCGCCAACGAAATAGGGTAAGCGACAGGATTGAATACACCCACCCCGATTGGAATCCCGCCCGGCCGTGAAGTTGGAAATCGTGCAATGGCCAGAGTAGGCCATGCACATGGCCCCATGGGTAAACATCTCGACCTCTAACCCGGTCTGGCGCTGGATTGCCCCGGCCTCGGCAATGCTCAGTTCACGGCCCACAATGAGCCGTTGCACACCAGCCCGCCGCCACACGTTGGCTGCACCGCTATTCAGGCAAGAGGCCTGGGTGGAGAGGTGAATCGCGAGAGACGTGGCTTGCTGAATTTCCCGGATGACTCCCAGATCGGACACAATTACAGCGTCTACCCCAAGGGCTTGCAAGTCTCGGCAGTAATCACCCAAGCCGGCCAGATCGCTGTCATGCAAAAATGCGTTGAGGGCGACATAGACCTTGGCGCTGTGGCGATGGGCGAAGGCGACACCCTGTGCCAAATCTGCCAACGTAAAATTGTCGGCTCGGGCACGTAGTCCATACCGTTCGCCCCCGACATAGACGGCATCAGCCCCGTAAGTTATCACAACTTTCAAACGTTCTAAATTTTTAGCGGGGGCTAGTAGTTCTGGCTTGGCCATCGTTGCAGAAACTCGGGTATGGGTAAAGTTTGAGCCGTCGAAGGGGCACGGCCGAGATATTGATCTTAGGCGATTTCTTTCCTTGTTCCCAAACTGATACCCAGGTTCAATTACCCTAATCAGCGTTGTTCTGGACTTTGTTCTGGACCTATGGAGGGGACGTGATGCAAGGGACAATTTGTGTCCCTTGCATCACGTCCCCTCCACGGGTTGGAAACTCACCGAATCAATGCTGTATCAAGGCATGTCGCTGGTTGTTGTAAGAGTGCTATTAAGCACATCTCTCACAACAGCCAGCCCTGACATCTAGATCTATCTCCAGGCCGGGAATACTAACCATGGAAAGGTGGAGTAGGTTACCGGGTTCATGATGGTGTCAAAACAGCACACGCTTCAGCCATTACTTCAGGGTTTATGACATGGTGCTGCGGCGAGGATATGTATTCCTTCAGCGAACTCTAGGTGTTGTTTCGATGCAGGCGGTTTTGGTAGTGCCGTTTCTGCTACAAGTATTTGGCATTGTGGGATTGGTCGCCTATTTGTCCTACTACAATGGCCAAAAAGCTCTGGAGAAGATGGCTTTTGAGGTGACCGAGGAAGCCTCTGAACGGATTAGCGATCGCCTTCAGGATCAGTTTGAATCGATCCACAAACTTCTGACGCTGAACCAGTACGACATCGAACAGGGCCATCTAGATGTGCACAACCTCGATGAGATGGGGCAACAGTTCTGGCAGCAAACTAAACTCTTCAATGCGACAACTATTTTGAGCTTTACCCGGCCTACCGGAGAATACATCAGTGTTGAGCAAGATCGCAGTGGCTTGATGGCTCCTAAAGATGCCTATGTCTTGTCTCGGTTGTATGGTGCTGCTCCAGGGGCTCGAAACTACTACATCCTGGATGCTCAGACGGGCACTCGCAAATTTCTACGGACCATACATGATTGGGATCCCCGGCAGCAACCGGGTTATCGTCGAGCCCAGGTGAACCATGGGCAAACCTGGACGTCGAGCCCGCCCCACGTGAATCTGTCGATGACGGCCCTGGATGCTACGCTCCCAATCTACCGTCATGGGACGTTTCAAGGGGTGCTGACGGCCCACCTCCTGTTGTCAAATTTGACGAGCTTTTTACAGCAGTTAGCGGCTCAAGAATCCTGGCAGGTGTTTATCCTCGATCGCTCAGGTCATCTGGTTGCTAGCTCCACCGATGAGCCATTGTGGATGAAGCCTGTTGCGGTAGAGGCCCCAACGCCTGATTTGAGAGAGGCCCGCTGGGGCAGCCCCAAACGTACCCCAACCCATGCTGTGGCAGCCCTTCTCCAGAGCCATTGGCCTGATCTGAACCAGATTCAGCAGACTGAGCAGCTACGGCTGCGAGGCGATCGCACACACCAGCAGTTCCGCCCGGCACCCCGCTACTTCTTGCAAGTACAGCCCTATAACGACGGCTATGGACTGGACTGGTTAGTGGTGACAGTGATTCCAGTCTCCGAATTTATGCCTGAGATTCAGGAGAGCATTCGTCATACAGTGTTTGGGTCGTTGCTGGCCCTGTTGGGGGCGATCGCTTTCAGCCTCTATACAACGCGATGGATTACCCGACCCATCTTAAGCCTACGCAATGCGGCTAATCAGATTGCCCAGGGTGAGTATGTTTTAGACATTGCCTCGACCCCAATTTTAGAAGTGCGACAACTGGCGTTTGCGTTCCGCCAGATGGCCAGCCAGCTACAGCTTTCTACCGATGAAATGCAGGCGCTCAATACCGAACTGGTGAGCAGTCGGGGGCAGGTGGAAACGTTTCTCAACGCCATCCCTGTTGGGGTGGTGGTGCAGGCCCCGGATGGTTCTGTAACCTACATGAATCAGGTTGCTCAACGGCTGCTCACCTGCCAATTCCCCTCAGCCACGTCTTTTACTCATCGGCTTTACCGGGAGGGCACCTCGCTCCCCTACCCCGTGGATCGTCTGCCTGGAACGCGGGCATTGCGTGGCGAATACACCATGATCGACGATATTGAACTGGCCCGTAGGGAAGTGCGTCTGGCGATGGAAGTGCGGGCAACCCCAATTTTTGATGGCCAGGGGAGCATTACTCATGCCCTGGTCGTATTTCAAGACATCACAGCTCGGCGGGATGCCGAGCGTATGTTGGCCAGCTACAACCATCGTCTGGAGCAACAGGTACAGCAGCGTACTCTGACGCTAGAGCAGGAGATCCTGGAGCGCCAACAGGCGGAACAAGCACTGCGCCAGAGTGAGACCCGTAATCAAGCCATGCTGATGGCTATTCCCGACTTAATGTTTCGGGTGGATCGTCAGGGGACGTACCTGGGCTATATGCGGAGCAAGAGTGTGACGGATGTTGTGCCCCTGGACATTGACCCCACGGGCCAATCCCTCCTGGCCTGTGTGCCGGCTGAGATGGCGCAACGGCATCTGTATTACATTCAGCGCGCTTTGGAAATGCAAGCGTTACAGGTGTACGAGCAGGAACTCTACATCGACGATCACCTGCGTTGGGAGGAGGTGCGGGTGATGCCCTGCGGCTCGGATGAGGTGCTGTTTCTGGTGCGGGATGTGAGCGATCGCAAGGGTTATGAAACCGAGCTGCGGCAGGCAAATGACCATTTAGAGTATTTGGCTCAAACGGATAGCCTGACTCAAGTTGCGAACCGTCGCCATTTCGATCACTGGTTGGCCCAATCCTGGCAGGAGGCAGACCAGATGCAACAACCTCTGGCTCTGCTTCTGTTTGATGTCGATCAATTCAAGCCCTATAACGACTTCTACGGCCACCAATCAGGGGATTTTTGTCTCATCCAAATTGCCCAGGCCGCCCAGCAAATTATCCGCCATCCTGCCGATCTGGTCGCCCGCTACGGTGGCGAAGAATTTGCCATCATCCTTCCTAATACAGGAATGCAGGGTGCGGTGCGGGTTGCTAAACGCTTGCGAGAGTCTGTGCGTACCCTGGCGGTGCCCCATGCTTGCTCAGAGGTGAGCCCTGTGGTAACTGTCAGTATTGGCATTAGCACCTGCGTTCCCACGCTGCAAACCTCACCCCAGGATCTGATTACTCAAGCCGATCGCGCCCTCTACATAGCTAAACAACAGGGTCGCGATCGCTATATTCTCTCGACTTAACCTTAAAGGGCCTACATTCAATCACCTTGAGACAGACGCATTGTTGTGTGTGATGTGCTTTGCACATCACACACAACAATGCGTCTGTCTTGTTTTTGCTATTGCAACATTCCAACAAAAAGCGAGGGGTTGGGAAACGTTGTGAAAAGATTGCTCTGAGGACAATCCACTGATTTTCCATCTACGTGTCTGGGCATAATGAACCTGAGCATAGAAATAAGGCCCAGTATATTTACAGGCGACGGCAGGATATTGCCTACCCGGTGTTCACCCTTGAAGAACTTGCAGCGCATCCTACTCCAGTACATCACCTACACCGTCCCGCTTCAGACTGTGCTCGTGGTGCCATTCCTGGTACAGGTGATGGGCATAGTGGGGCTGGTGGCTTATGTGTCCTATCGCAATGACCAACAAGCCGTTCAGGCACTCGCCTATGCTCTGACCAATGAGGTCGCCGAGCGGGTGAGCGATCGCCTCAACACTTACCTGCAAGCACCCCACCAATTTCTCACGATGAGCCGCGTTGACCTGGAGCAAGGCTCGCTCTCCCCGGATGACCTGGATGGGTTTGAACGTCGTTTTTATCGGCAGTTGCAAGAACTGGACTGGCTCCGCTCGGTTCATTTCACCAATACCCAAGGAAAATATATTGGCCTCTTTCAAAGAGTTAATCGTCTAGAACGTAGTCCAGGTTCCAGTACCTTATCCCAGGATTCCCAAGTAGTGGCCCGGATGGATACCCCGGCCCCCGGTACTTTGCAGGAGCATGTGATCGATGCCTCCGGGCATCCCGCTCGCAGAATTTACAGGCAGGATCAGTGGGATCCTCGTACCCAGCCCTGGTATCGAACGGCTATGGAGGGTTACGCTGCGGGCTGGACTCCCATTTATTCAGGCTTGGGAGCCTCCATGAGCTCTCTGACGGCAGTTACGCCGGTCTATAAAGGCAACCGCCTGGCCGGGGTATTAGGGGTTGATCTAGAAGTAGAACAGATCAGCTCGTTTCTCAAAGGCTTAAACTTTTCGTCCTCTGGGCAAGTCTTTTTGATGGAGCGATCGGGCAGCTTAATTGCGACTTCAACCCAGGAGGCAACATTTGTGCCTCCGTCCGAAGGTAATCGTACAAGCCTCATGGCTGCTATCGATAGCCCCGATCCCGTCATTCACGGAGCAACCCGACATCTCGTACAACAGTGGGGCAATCTGAACCGCATTCAGAAACCCCAAACATTTACCTTCGCAAGCGATCGCGCTGCTTCCTCTGGCCCCATGCTAGATCGACGCTATTTTGCCCAGGCGTTTCCCTATCGCGATCGCTATGGGCTGGATTGGTTAGTGGTGGTCGTTATTCCCGCCCATGACCTGACAGGTGGCCTTTACGAAAATATTCGTCAAACCGTTATTTGGACGGGGTTTGCATTGTTGGGGGCGATCGCTCTTGGGGTCTGCACGACCCGCTGGATTATGCAGCCCATTCTGGGACTGCGAGACTCGGCTAACCGGATGGCTCAGGGGGAGTTTGACTTAAATGTGCCCTCAACCCCAATTCTAGAGTTACGTCAATTGGCGTTTTCCTTCCGGGAAATGGCGAATCAGGTGCAGTTGTCGCTCTATGAAATGCAAGCCTTAAATGCTGACCTGAACGAAAGCCGAGCCAATCTGGAAAAGTTTCTCGATAGCATTCCCGTAGGGGTGATTGTGCACAACGCGGATGGGGCTGTTGCTTACCTGAACCGGGCAGCTAAGGGGGTGCTGGGGCTCGCCAGTGCCATGGATCCCAGCGCCGAGACTTTTGGGATGGTTTCTCAAAATATTGTTTACGACCTGTACCGGACCAGCAGTCAGCAACTCTACCCTCCTCAAAGTTTGCCGGCCGTACGGGCACTGAAGGGTGAACAGGTTGTAGAAGAGGATGTAGAAATTCATTGGAAAGGGGGTGGTCGCATTCAGGTGGAGGTGCTGGCCACGCCAATTTTGTCGAAAGACGGTCGTATTTCCCACGCCATTGTGGCGCTGCAAGACATTACCACCCGTAAGGAGGCTGCACGGGTTCTGGCGAGCTACAATCGCCGTCTTGAAGAGCAAGTGCAACGGCGTACCCTGGCTCTGGAACAGCAAATTCAGGAACGGCAACAGATTGCTGCCACCTTGCATCAACGGGAAACAACGCTCCGGGCAATTCTCAGTGCAATTCCTGACTTATTAGTGCGCTTAAAGAGCGATGGTACCTACATCGAACGGCTCAGCGATGGAGAAGTAAGGGTTCTGAAGACGGATAGCATGATGCAGGGGCAGAAACTGCATGAATATTTGCCGGTGGCGATCGCCGAATCCCGTCTGAGGCTGATTCAACGGGCGATCGCCACGGGTACGGTACAAATCGATGAATATCAGATTGAGGTTGTGAATGACCGGCGGGATGAAGAGGTTCGCATCGTGAAAACCGCTGAGGATGAGGTGTTAATCATTGTGCGGGATATTAGCGATCGCAAACGCATGGAGAGGGCACTGCAGCAGAGCGAAGCCCATAACCGGGCTATCCTGACGGCGATTCCCGACCTCATGTTTCGCACCCGTCGTGATGGAACGTACCTGGGTTATGTCAAAACTAATGCCCTAACGGATCTCCTCCCCGAGGATTTTGATCCCATCGGCCGGAACTTGTCGGAATCGTTGCCCCCGGATGTGGCTAAGCGGCATCTTCATTACATCACTCAAGCTCTCGATACAGGACAGCTTCAGGTTTATGAGCAGGAGCATTGTATTGAGGGTGGAGTGCAATACGAAGAAGTTCGTATTATGCCCTGTGGCCCGGATGAAGTGCTGTTTTTGATTCGAGATATTGGCGATCGCAAGCGCATTGAACAAGAGCTGCGTTGTGCAAATCTGCGCTTGGAGCAGTTAGCTCAAACGGATGGCCTGACTCAGGTTGCCAACCGTCGCCACTTCGATAGTCGCCTACAACAGGAGTGGCAAACCCTCTCCCAGGAGAAGGAACCCCTTTCCCTCATCCTGTTTGATGTCGACTATTTCAAGTTCTACAACGATGAATATGGTCATCAGGCCGGTGATCTTTGTCTGATCAAAATTGCTGCCGCTGCAGGCCAGATCATTCGGCACCCTACCGATCTGGTCGCTCGTTATGGCGGGGAAGAGTTTGCCATTATTTTGCCGCGCACCGATGTCCCAGGGGCCATCCGTGTAGCCGAACGGCTTCGAGATGCCATTCAACACCTGGCTATTCCCCATGCGCAATCGAAGGTGAGTGCTTCTATCACCGTCAGCATTGGGATCAGCGCCCTTGTCCCAAGTCCTCAGACGAGTCCAGATAATCTTCTAACCCAGGCTGATCAAGCCCTTTACCTGGCCAAACAACAGGGGCGCGATCGCGCGATCGAGTTTCCTCGGTGGGGCGATCGCAATTACCTCAGCCAGCCCAATTTCTAACGCATCGAGGGCTTATACCTAGAAGGTGTTGCCCATACATCTTAAGGGTCATTTTTTCGTGCGAAAGCGCACGAAAAAATGACCCTTTCAACTACACAATCTGGTTAGGATAAATACGGCCAGGGGGCAGGCGATCGCTAGCGAGCTGCTACCCCGTTCTGCACCATTTCCTCAGAAGCCACACCAAACACCTGACCAAATACCTTCTGTACCTTGTAGCCAGAGTCGATCGACTCCAACGGATCCTTCCGCAGGCGGTGACGCAAACACAGCACCACAACCCGATGGATGTCGTCCAACGTTACTTCGGTGCGTCCTTCAAAGGCGGTTAGAGCACGGGCCGCGCGGTTGATCACGATGTCACCCCGCAGTCCATCCACATCCAGATCAGAGCAGATCTGAGAGATTTTCACCCGCAGTTCGTAGTCGATGGTAACGGACTTAAGCCGCTCTTGAGCTTCGACAATGCGCCGCTGCAATTCGTCTTGCTGAGTCTGATATTGAGCCAGGAACGCCTGAGGATTCTGGTCAAATTCTGTGCGCTGTTCCACAATTTGCACGCGTAGAGCAGGCTCTTTCACAGTGCGGATTTCGGCATGCATCCCGAAGCGGTCGAGCAGTTGAGGCCGCAGTTCGCCCTCTTCTGGGTTACCGGAGCCGACCAGCACAAACCGAGCCGGGTGACGAATGGAAATCCCTTCCCGCTCTACGGTGTTCCAACCAGAGGCAGCAGAGTCGAGTAGCACGTCTACCAGGTGGTCATCCAACAGGTTGACCTCGTCCACATAGAGGATGCCACGATTGGCTTTAGCTAGCAGACCAGGCTCAAACGCCTTCACCCCCTCAGATAGGGCTTTTTCAATATCGATGGTGCCGCAAACACGGTCTTCGGTGGCACCCAAGGGAAGGTCAACCATTTGTACTTTACGACGACCCAGGGGTAGCGTTTGGCCCGCCTCCAGGCGTTGCCGTACCTCCTCGCTCATCATTTCCGGATCCGTGGACGAGCTATTGAAGGGGTCGTCAGCTACCACTTCAATTTCGGGAAGTAGATCCGCCAAGGCGCGGATGGTGGTAGATTTGCCGGTGCCGCGATCGCCCATGATCATCACCCCGCCAATCTTCGGGTCGATCACATTCAGCAAGAGGGCCAGTTTCATCTCCTCTTGGCCAACAATTGCTGTGAACGGGAATACGGCCCGACGGGTGCTAGAAGCGTTGTGCCCAGATACAGCGGTGGAAGTCACGAAAGTCCCCAGATACAAACCTTAAACAGCATTTCCCATTGTGCCACAGTGGGGATTCACATCTATAGAGAATGTTGTTTCTGCCAGCAATTCTCAGTATCGGTATCAAAGCCAAGAGTTCACGCCCGTAGGGCGTGAACTCTTGGCTTTGATACCCGAAAACTGCGCGAAGGCGCGCGGTTTTCGGGCCTGTTTTCAAAATGAGAATTGCTGTTGTTTCTGAGTGGTGCGAAACACCACTCAGAAACTAATTAAGATGTGTCACCGTGGGAATTCACATCTGAAGATCCAAACTCCCATTTGGCTCTTCTTGAAATGCGATGGGAGAAGGATTGCTTTTGCATGGACATTGTCCACGCAAAAGCAATCCTTCCCTTATAAAATGCCTCTAGTAATTATGAAGGACTAAGCATTATGCCAACGGAAGCGCCAATCCCCGTCGTCGTCGTTGGGGCGGCAGGCAAGATGGGGCGGGAGGTCGTGAAGGCGGTTTCCCAGGCCAAGGATATGAATTTGGTGGGAGCGGTAGAGCGTGACCCGTCTTTAAATGGTGAGGATGTCGGACTAGTGGCTGGATTGGGCGAACTAGAGATTCCCATCCTCAACGACTTGCAGGCAACCCTGGTGATGGCGACTCAGGAGCGGGGCACACCTGTGATGGTAGATTTTACCCATCCTGATACGGTATATGAGAACGTGCGAGCGGCGATCGCCTACGGAGTCCGTCCCGTTATCGGCACCACTGGCCTCTCAGCCGAACAGGTGCAAGACCTGGCAGAGTTTGCCGACAAGGCCAGCACAGGAGCGGCCATCATTCCTAACTTCTCGATTGGGGTGATTTTGATGCAACAGGCAGCGGTGCAAGCTAGCCGCTACTTTGATCACGTCGAAATTATTGAGTTACACCACAACCAAAAAGCTGATGCACCCAGCGGCACAGCCATTAAAACTGCTCAACTGCTAGAAGAATTTGGCAAGCCCTACAATCCACCCAGCGTAGAGGAGGCAGAAACCTTACCTGGTTCTCGGGGTGGGCAAACTCAGGACGGCATTCGCATCCACAGTATTCGTCTACCGGGTTTGCTGGCTCACCAGGAAGTGATTTTTGGTGCACCGGGGCAAGTTTATACGTTGCGCCATGATACGAGCGATCGCGCTTCCTATATGCCAGGAGTGCTGCTGGCAATTCGGAAAGTTGTTGAGCTGAAGTCTCTCGTCTACGGCCTAGAGCATTTGCTTTAGAGCAATACCTCTTAAGGCTCACAAACAAAACAACCTGTAATTCTTTGTATAAGAGGGGCGGCGAAGCTGCTCCTCTTATACAAAGAATTACAGGTTATTCGATGCACGATTGTAAATATGTCGGATGGGGAGTGGTATGCCATACCGCTCCCCATTTACTTTATGCAACCAGATGGGTATAAGGTTGCTGGCCTTTGGATAGATATAACGGAAAGCTTAAGGGTTTTTAATACAGGGGAAGAGCAGGTCTCGAAGCCTGCAAATGTAATCTCAGCAATGCTCGTGCTTAAGAAATAGAAGCCGGGGCTACAAAGTCAAGACTTTATCCAGCTTCCGTAACATTAATTTGCACCTCTGGTGAACTTTCATTAAGCTGTAGGGAAAAGCTACTCACACTATTTGATCCTCTCTACCTATATGTCACTCCTCGCTGTCTTTGCTGCTGTATCGCCGTCGATTGAGTCCGAGTCGAGTGTCTTTCAGTTAAAGCGCCGCCTTGACTGGGGCGAACCTGCTTTTACAATTATTGATGTCCGCCGTCGCGATGTATTTAATCAAAAGCGCATCATGGGTGCCATTTCGATGCCGCTTGATTCCCTGGTGCAACAGGCTAGTAAGAGTTTGGTAAAAAGTCGCGATATTTATCTTTACGGCGGCACTGATGCCGAGACCACCGAGGGCATCACCAAACTTCAGCAGGCTGGATTTAATCGAGTGACCGAACTGCGGGGTGGTCTAGAAGCCTGGCAGGCTGCGGGTTATCCCATTGAGCGCGTGCCAATGACTGCGCAGTAAAAATGTTTTGGTATTTCCAGTATTTGTAAACCTTTCAGCCTCGACTAGATGATGGAGTTGCCTCAGAAATGGGGCAATTTTTTTAGCGTTTTAATGTTGCGTGCGCTAAGCCAGCAAAATGACAGCAATTCTTATTGTGAGCTTCAAAGCCAAGAGGTCGTGCTCTACGGGCATGACCTCTTGGCTTTGAAGCTCGAAAACTGCTTGCCTCAGGCGAACAGTTTTAACCTGAGTTCGGGTTAAGGGCGGTTTCGAGTGCCGCGCAACGCGCGGCACTCGAAACCGCTCATTTTGGCGTGCGCAAAGCGCACGCCAAAATGAGCGGTTCAGCTTATCCCAAACCGAGGTTTTTTAGGCTGGATTCCCAAATGAGAATTGCTGGCAAAATTAAAACTATTTGGAATTGGATATGATTTTGTCGTACTTCCCTACGGTGTATTGGGAATGCCCACTACAGAAGAAAAGTTCGATTTGCTGCACAAATGGTATAAGCGCATCCGCATAGCCCAGGCGGGGCATTATCAGGATGCACGTCGTCTCAAACAGTTGCATTTGTTACTGGGAATTCCTGTTGTCGTGCTGTCTGCCGTTGTAGGGACAGGGGTTTTTGCTTCCCTGACGGAAGAGAACCTATCGGTCACACTCCGAATTTTTCTGGGATTGACCAGTATTTTGGCAGCCGCGTTAGCCTCACTTCAAACCTTTTTAAACTACGCGGAGCAATCGGCCCGGCATCTAGATGCGGCCACTAAATTGTCAGCCCTAAAGAAAGAAATGGAGGCTAATCTCGTTCTGCTTTCGCCAGAGTCAGAGACCTTCGATGAATTTATTAAGACAACCCATAATAAGTGGGCTGCTGTTACCGCAGAAGCTCCTTTGCTATCTGAAAAAGCTTTTACCCACAATTTTCGGAAAATGGGCGGCGACCAAGCATTTCCTGTAATGAACCCGCATTATTCTGAGGTTACGGATGACTCTAAAACGAAAGAAGTTTGAAGGAATCAGAATGATGCAGCGAATAGCATGGGCGCGAATGAAGCCTTATTTGGGATGGCTTGTTGCGTTGTGCTGCTGGTTTGCCAGCGTGAATGGGGCATTTGCGGCGACTTTGCCGGGGGCGATCGCAACCATTCACACCTATCCCGAAGTGGGTACTCAGGTGATGTATCGCTCTCTGCAAGCCCTACGGGATGCGTCTGATCAATCCTGGCAGACGGTATTCTACAAACGCGTGAAGGATGGGATGGTGCAATCGATTCACCTGCGTCTGGTTGGCTTTCCGGGGGTGACGGAATTGGTGCATCCGCGATCGCTCCAGTTTAGCGATCGCAACGGCCACACATGGGAAGCTCCAGATATCTTTGCAGAATCAAATCTTGACCCTAACCTGGCAACAAATGTCGGTGAGTATGATGTGATACCTGTGGTGCAAGCTTTTGAGACAGGGCGATCGCTCTGGCTCCAGGTATCCGTAACGGGGGGCGAAACCGTCGAGATTCCCGTGCCGCCCTTTGCGGTACGCGAGTGGCAGCAGGTGTTGGATCGGTAGAATGGGGCGATCGCACCATGCGGCTTTCTGCCCAGGGGAACTTCTGTAGCTCGGTTCGCTTCAATGATGTTTAGCGATAGTTGAAAAAGCTGTTCTAAGGTCTTGAAAGGAGGATTCTCATGGGCCAACAAATTGGGGTAAGCCTCGTAGGGCTGGTGGGTGGCATTTTCCTGGGCAGCTTCAGCATTGGGCAGGTGAATGGACAATCTGCGCTTGATCTAGCGACATTTCGCAGTGATGCATTGGCCCAACACAACACCTATCGAGCAAACCATCATGCGCCTGCGTTGACTTCGAGCAATGCTCTCAACACCAGTGCCCAACGCTGGGCCGATCGCCTGGCCGCCACCGGGGAATTTGAACACAGCGGCACGAATGGGGTTGGGGAGAATTTGTACGTCTCCTACACGACGGCATCTTCCATAGACGCGGAAACACTCGCTAACGGGGCCGTTAAGAGTTGGTATGACGAAGTTTCAAAGTACGACTACGGGAATCCAGGCTTTTCCCCTGAGACTGGACACTTCACCCAGGTTGTGTGGAAGGGGAGTACAGAACTTGGCTGTGGTACGGCTCAGGGAACTGCAACCTTAAATGGGACTCGGTACAACGCCTTCTATGTGGTGTGTCAGTATGCTCCCGCCGGTAATGTGCAGGGGCAATTTGCTGAGAACGTATTGCGCCCTTAAAAGCTGTTTGAAAAATTCTTGAGCAGGTTAAATTTTTCTCGCCTTCAGGTGAGAAAAATTTAACCTGCTCATATGGCTTTGGGGAAGAGGCTCGAAGGGCTTCTTCCTCCAAAACTCCATCTATAGGTTTGAAACACCACCTACCTACCCCTCTCCTCCATTCAGTATTAGTCTGAAGGAAAACCCGCCTCCGGACTCACCGCCGATGTCTCGTTCCTCTAAAGCACCCGCCTTTGATAACCGTCGCGATCGCCTTAAAGCCCCAACTAAGATTGATAAGCGCCGGGAGCGCATACGCCTCCTGCTGATTCCCGGCGTCATCGGCATCTTGTTACTGCTAGATGTGCTGACCTCTCTGCTGGCGGAGTCCTTCTGGTTTCAGCAGAACGGGTATGGGCAGATGTTTCGGACACGGGTGCTCACGCAGGGAGGCGTGGGATTTTTGGTTTTTGGGGTTAGTTTGGCGGTGTTGTGGGGGAATTTGGCGATCGCCCATCGTCGCCGTCAGGATGTGGCGGAACGATCGCCAGAGCGAGGGTTGCGGCTGCGTGGACTACTGCCGTTGACTTTTGGGTTTAGCTTGATTGTGAGCCTGTCACTCTTTTATTACGGGCAAATTGCGGCAAGCCACTGGCACCCCCGGTTGGAATTGTCCAGTATGGTGCCTCAGCTCCCGGTACGGGTGCAGCCTACGATTTTTTTGGAGCTAGTGCAGTCGGTAGTGCAGCAGCCGTGGCAATTAGCGACGGTTTTAGGATTAGCAGTCGCCCTCCTGCTCTACCCCAGTATTTTTCTATGGGTTAGTTCTCTGCTCACCAGCCTGGGGTTTGCGTTAGTGCTATCAGAGAATTGGCTGCGAATTTTGCCAGCGTTGAGCCCAGTACCCTTTCGCGAAACGGATCCCGTACTCAACGCCAACTTTAGCTTTTACATTTTTCGGTTACCGTTCTTAGAATTGCTGATTTTTTGGGTGCTGGGGTTGTTGTTTCTCACGACCCTGGCGGTGGCAATGGTATACATGCTGGGTAACAATAGCCTGAGTGATGGCCGTTTCCTGGGGTTTGGAAAAACACAACTGCATCAGCTTTATACGTTATCGGCCCTGACCCTGCTAGCTATTGCCCTGAGCACCTGGACAGATCGCTATGAACTGCTGTTTTCACCGTCCGGGGTAAATTATGGCGCCAGCTTTACGGATGTGAAGGTGCGTCTACCGGCGGCAACGTTTTTGGCGATCGCCACTGCTCTGCTGAGCCTGCTGCTCTTGTTTCATGCCCAACGCATCCAATTAACCCGAATAGAGCCTTTCACGGAACAGAGATTTCGTACAGGGGTTGTGGCCAAATCTCCTTTTTGGCAGGGGATGCGAACTCTGGTGGCGTTGTGGTTAGGATATGTGGGATTAATGGTGATTGCCAATTACCTACTACCTGTGGCGATCCAGAGGATTGTGGTGCAGCCCAACGAATTGACCCTGGAGTTGCCGTTTTTAGAACGAACCATTGCTCTCACGAGACAAGCCTTTGGGCTGGATCAAATCGAAAGTGCGGTGTTTGATCCGCAGACCAACCTGACCCAGGCTGATTTACAAAATAACCTTCTGACCACCGAAAACATTCGTCTGTGGGATACCCGTCCGCTCTTAGAAACCAACCGCCAACTCCAGCGGATTCGCCCTTACTATGAATTCCCCTCGGCGGATATTGATCGTTATGTGCTGCCCAGTGAACAGGATGGAGAGTTGCGATCGCGCCAGGTACTCATCGCTTCGCGGGAGTTGGACTATAACTCCGTGCCAGCCGATGCCCAAACCTGGGTCAACGAACATCTGATTTTTACCCACGGCTACGGCTTCACCCTCAGCCCGGTGAACACGGCCGCGGAAGGGGGCCTGCCCGCCTACTTTGTGGAAGGGGTGGAGCAGAATGTCAGCGACTCGCGCATCCGTGATGTCATTCCCACAGATAATCCACGCATCTACTTTGGGGAGCTAACCAATACCTATGTCATGGCTCCAACGCGGGTTCCGGAGCTAGACTACCCCAGCGGTAGCGAGAACATCTACAACGCCTATGACGGGAGAGCGGGAATTCCCATCGGGTCTTACTGGCGAAGGGTTTTGTATGCCAAGCATATGCGGGATTGGCGTATGTTATTCAGTGCCGATATTACGCCGCAAACGCGGATTCTGTTTCGACGCAACATTGCCGAACGGGTGCGGGCGATCGCCCCTTTCCTCCGCTACGACAACGACCCCTACCCTGTAGTGGTTAACCTGGGAGACTGGCCCGCTCAGAACAGTCCTCAGCCCTTACGAGACGGCCTCGATACCAGCCCCAGCTATCTGTATTGGGTGATGGATGCTTATACAACGAGCGATCGCTTCCCTTACTCGGACCCATTGGGTAACGACTTCAACTACATCCGCAACTCCGTCAAGGTCGTAATGGATGCTTACAATGGTGCGGTCTGGTTCTTCATTGCCGATCCCAACGATCCCATTATTCAGACATGGAATCGATTGTTACCGGGAATGTTCAAGCCTTTAGATGAAATGCCCGCGCCGTTGTTACAACACATTCGCTATCCACAAGATTATTACAACGCTCAGGCAAATCAACTGATGGTCTACCACATGACCGACCCCCAGGTGTTTTATAACCGGGAAGATCAGTGGCGATCGCCCAACGAAATCTACGGTGCTGAGGAACAGCCGGTCAAACCCTACTACCTGATCATGAAACTACCCATTGGTAGCGATGAGGAGTTTCTGCTGTTCAACCCCTTTGCACCAGCCCAGCGTACCAACTTGATCGCCTGGATGGCGGCGCGATCGGACAACCAGAACTACGGCAAAATCTTGCTGTACCGTTTCCCTAAGCAAAAACTCATTTTTGGTACGGAGCAAATTGAAGCCCGAATCAATCAAGATCCGGTTATTTCCCAGCAAATTTCTCTTTGGAACCGACGCGGCTCCCAGGCGATTCAGGGTAACTTGCTCATTATTCCTATCGAAGAATCGCTGCTCTACGTCGAGCCGTTGTACTTACAAGCAGAGCAGAACCAGATCCCAACGCTGGTGCGGGTAATTGTCGCCTACGGTAACCAGATCGTGATGGCTGAAACACTTCAGCAAGCTCTGGACGCCATTTTTACCCGCCCATCGGACAGTGAGACTCCCGCTATTGTGCGCCCCTTGGAGAATACTCTGGGTGAAAACGACACCTCTGATATTGGTGATCCGGCTGAAACGATTCCGGGGCCAGCAACGCCTTAATTGGCTCAGACTCAAGGGGGCTTTCACCCCCCTTCCCTCAAAGAAATAGGATAACCTGAGTTCGGGTTAAGGACGTTTTCGAGTGCCGCGCGTTGCGCGGCACTCGAAAACGCTCATTTTGGCGTGCGCTTTGCGCACGCCAAAATGAGCACTTCAGCTTATCCCGAACTGAGGTTAGGATACTGATAGAAATAGGTTGTGAGTGGGCGCGATCGCACAAAATGACGGCCTTAACCCTAAAACTGGATTCTATTGTGCGGTTAACTGACGAGCAGTTTTATCAACTGTGTCAGGATAACCCTGAGTTGAAGCTGGAACGCACCGCCACAGGAGCATTGGTGATTATGTCGCCAACGGGAGGTGAAACCGGAAAACGTAACTCTGACCTCAACTTGGAGTTGGGTCTCTGGAATCGACGGACATGGCTCGGAGTCGTTTTTGATTCCTCCACAGGTTTCAAGTTGCCGAATGGAGCAGATCGCTCTCCCGATGCCGCCTGGATTTCCCAGGAACGCTGGGATAGGCTGACCCCTGAGCAACGCAAACGCTTTTTGCCCCTCTGCCCAGATTTTCTCATTGAATTGCTGTCCCCAACGGACACGTGGGAAGCGGGTGAGGCCAAGATGCGCGAGTATCAGGAAAATGGCAACGCTTTAGGATGGTTGATCGATCCGGCAACACGGAGGGTTGCAATCTATCGCCTTGGCCAACCCATGGAAATTCTTGAATCTCCTGCAAGTCTCTCTGGAGAAGACGTTCTACCTGAGTTTGTTCTAGATTTGCAACGCATCTGGTGATGATTAAACGGAATTGCCTCAGTACAACGTGCTGAGGCAATTCCGTTTAATCATTGCGGAAAAAATCATTCCGATTGCACCGGCATCTGTACCCATCCAACACAATGTTCAGAACCACAAGTGCATTTGAAATTCCAAGGTGATGCGGGTAATGGGTGTTTTAAGTAATTGAAAGTGATTTCTTCATCTAAATGAATATCCCGTGTGGCTTCTAACATCCCATTGTCGTTAAAGTACCCACTGGCATTGCAGGAATGATTGCTCATATGCATCGGCATCACTTCCTGTGACCAGTAATCGAACGGATAAATCTCCTCACCTTGCTTGAATTCACGAGATGCAAACAAACCTGAACCGGTTTGTTCATCAATATCTTTGACGTAAAAATCTTTGGATTCTGTTGATAACAACATTTCGGCGGGTGTCGCTTTTGCAGGTGGCCTTCCCGGGGAACGGCATCGGACGATCCATTCTAGTATGGCATCCACTTAGATAACTGGAAGTGGAGCGTTAACGCTCCACTTCCAGTTATCTAAGTGCGTTGAATATTAACAGTTTGGATGACCTGTAAAGGTTTACAAACCAATCTCACTCCCAACACCAGCAGCGATTTTCTCAGGGGTAGAATGACGATACCCGCCCTAGTTATTTGATCAGGAACGGGTTGTGGGCGGCCCACGGCTGCTCTTTCTGCGGTATTTAGCCAACCATAAAATTAAAGTAATTGGATTAGCCTCTTATGGTGCAAGATCTGACTCGCCCAACCTCCCCTGCCATTACACGGGAAGATCTCGAAGCTTTTTGGATGCCGTTTACGGCAAATCGCCAATTCAAATCCAAGCCTCGCCTGTTTGAGTCTGCCAAGGATATGCACTACACCACGGTAGATGGCCGACAGGTGTTAGACGCAACGGCGGGTTTGTGGTGCGTGAATGCAGGCCACTGTCGTCCCAAAATCGTCGAAGCCGTAAGTCAGCAGGTTGCCACCCTGGACTATGCTCCCGCTTTCCAGATGGGGCACCCCAAAGCCTTTGAACTGGCAGATCGGTTGGTAAAAGAGTTGCCCGAGGGCTATGACCATGTGTTCTATGCCAACTCCGGTTCAGAGGCGGTCGAGTCGGCGTTGAAGATTGCGATCGCCTACCACCGTGCCCGAGGCGAAGGCACCCGCCAACGTCTCATCGGTCGGGAACGAGGCTACCACGGTGTGAACTTCGGCGGCATTTCCGTGGGCGGTATCCCTACTGTACGGAAGTTTTTCGGCAGCCTACTTACAGGGGTTGATCATCTACCCCACACCTTTAACCTGGAGCACCAGGCGTTCAGCAAGGGCCAACCCGAGTGGGGCGCACATTTGGCTGATGACCTGGAACGCATCGTTGCCCTCCATGACGCCAGCAACATTGCAGCCGTGATTGTAGAGCCTGTGGCAGGTTCGACTGGGGTACTGATTCCGCCGAAGGGTTATCTGCAACGGCTGCGGCAAATCTGCGACAAGTATGGCATTCTGCTGATTTTTGACGAAGTCATTACTGGGTTTGGTCGCTTGGGGGCCAGCTTCGCAACAGAATATTTTGATGTGAAGCCAGACCTGATTACTGTGGCGAAGGGGATTACCAACGGCACGGTTCCCATGGGTGCCGTGTTTGCTCGTAAAGGCATCTACGACACCTTTATGAATGGCCCAGACAGTGCGATCGAGCTGTTTCATGGCTATACCTACTCCGGGCATCCGTTAGCCTGTGCAGCGGCTCTAGCCACGCTGGATATCTATGAGGAAGAGGGGTTATACCAGCGGGCCAATGACTTGGCGGGCTACTGGGAGGAGGCATTGCATTCCTTGAAGGATCTGCCCCACGTGATTGATGTTCGTAACCTGGGTCTGGTGGCAGGTATTGAACTGGCATCTATTCCCGGCAAACCGACGGAACGGGCCTTTGACTGCTTCATCCGTGCTTTTGAAAAGGGTCTGCTAATCCGTACAACGGGAGACATCATTGCCCTCTCGCCCCCACTGATCATCGAAAAACACCACATTGATCAAATGGTGGAAATGCTGGCGGATATTATTCGTACCGCTGCTTAGCAGGGACTAAGAAACCCGGTGTTTGTAGAAACACCGGGTTTCTGGAATCCAAAGGGTGGTGGTTGGAGGCGCGATCGCTCTCTCCAACCACCCCACTTCAAAACCACCGACACAAAATCAAACCAACATGGCTGAATCAAAAACAGTATGGGATTACAAGCCCTGGTGGTGCCAGCCCTGGTCTATTCTCCTGACAGGACTTAGCCTGATTACAGGTAGCTGGTTTTTCTTCAAACTGATCTGGCTCACCCTTCTAGTTGCCATTCCCGTCCTAGCCTGGATGGGATTTTTCCTGCTGGTCTATCCACAAGCCGTTGCTAAAAGCGGTCTGCTTAATGAGTTAAATCAACCCCAGGAAACGGAGCCTACAGCAGAGGGATAAGTGCACAGCAAGCAAACTCAGTAGATCACAACTATGCTCCAGAACCCAGAGGGAGGACGTGTCGCGCCCTCTGGGTCCTGGAGCGTTTTGGATGGGCTTTGCACGCTCAAAATGCTCGTTTGCGATCGGCTGAAACTACTCGTCGTCTTTAAGGCAGTTGATCATTTCTTTGGCAATGGTACGATTCTTCCAGTAATCCACATGGGCATTCAAGACCCACCAGGTTTTAACTGGAATATCCTTCAGCTTACATTCGTCATTTTGCTCCCTGTTCAGTGCAAACAACCGTTCCAGGGGATAGGCAATGGGATCATTCTTATCCCAAAAATTAAACCAGATACGGCCCTTCTCCCGCACAGGGTTGTAAACCGTCTGGAAGGGGTTTCCTCCTGCCCACAGAGAGCCCTTTCTCATAAAGAACAGGGCGATGGGCGAACCCATCGAAAAGAAGTGCCGAAAACTGCTCTGTAAAAGAGGAAGTTGTTTGCTGGCCTCCCTCGCCGCATCCATCTTTCTATCGGTGAGATGCTTATCCTCAGGTCGCTTTTGCTCATCTGGACAGGGAACGAACAACTCTGAGCCGTTAGGGTTGAAGAGATGGAAGAGGTAGTCAAAGGCGATAATGGTTCCGAGAGAGTGGGCAACAATGCTGTAAGTTGCGCCTTCTTCCAAAAGCTGCTGAAAGGATTTACCCGCTTCCTGGTATGACCAAATTTGCTCCCAAACTGTGCGACGAATAAAGTTCACATCCTCAGACACGTAGGCAGCAACATCCCCAATAAAAAACGTCATGAATTCCCGAAGGCGATCCATGGGACCAGACATGGCTGGTTTAAAGGTAGACATCTCGGGTTTTAAGTCAGGAAAGGCTAGATCAAACAATGTTTGTTCTGCCTTCTGAAGTTGATCAACATGCCAAACAACTTCAATTTTTCCGAACTGCTCTTCAAATACATCTTTGGGCTTTCCAGATTGTTTCATCAGAAGTTCCCAAAGCTGGCTGTAACCCAAGCAAGAAGCATCCTGATTTTTGAGTTGACCAATTCCATGAATGAAGATGAGGTAGTGCTTCGACATTTGTTTGCGGGGGGGCTTAATGTGTTGTCGTTTCCTACAAGGTGTATTTTGTTTTCTCCGGGATTTTAAGACAATACTCCAGCCCTTTCAAGGTGCTTTTTTATCTTTTTTAGATTTCGATTCACTCAGCAATCGAGCAGTGGAGACATGAGGTTTGTCTTTTTGCCGTTCGGGTTTTGGAACTTTCTTTTT
>NZ_JAMPLB010000085.1:0-26733 GCF_039962325.1 Leptolyngbya sp. PL-A3 | reverse complement strand
CCGCCTTCCCCCTGATTGATATCGGCCTTCAGCAGAATCCGGGCATGATTCATTTTGTAGGCTGAGGTTTTGCCTGTCGTCGTCAGTTTTTCTAATGTTTCTCGCTCTTGCTCAGTCAGAGCTACGATGTATTTCTTTTTTGCCATGCTGTTAAAGGGGGAGACGAGCTTTCATCCATTATCGTTTAGTTACCCCTCAAAATAAAGCTGACAGACCACTAGATTTGCATAGATATTGGTGCTTTTAAGGGCTTGGTGGGCATTTTAAGCAGGGATTCGCCATTTTTTGGCCTAAAGCTTTGCTTTAACGCCCTGCTATTGCAGCCTATATGGCTCCCTTATTCACCATCGCATTCATCATGAAAAAACTACCGCTTCAGGTTAGTCTTGCCTTAACAACGTTTGCAGCAACCAGTGTTCTGGGGCTCAATGCTCTCGCTCTGGACGAGGTAGATCGCCAGGGCCGTGACAATGCAATCCTAACAGCTCAGTCTTCCCCTACCTTGAATGGCCTGTGGGAACAGGTTATCCGTGCTCAGGGCGCAGGTGATTATGAGGAGGCGATCGCGCTTCTCGACCGTATCCTCGATGTGAACCCTAACATTGCATCGGCCTGGTTTTGGCGCGGCATGGGTTTTAGCCAGTTGGGGCAATACCAAGACGCTGCAGATTCTTATGAGCGGGCAACTGACATTGATGCCACTTACATTCAAGCTTTCTACGAACAAGGCAATGCACTCTATAACCTGCAGCAGTATACGCAGGCTGTAGCCGTATGGCGGCAAGCCCTCACCCTACAAGGAGAGTCTAACTACGAGCAGGAGTTGGTGCGCACGATCATTCCCAAACGCATTGCCGATACCTTGCTGTATGACTTAGAGCAGTACCAGGAAGCCCTAACCTTTTACAATCAACTGGCAGCCAGCACAACCTCGACGTCCATCCTGGTGAGCCAGGGAACAGCTTTTTACAAACTGGGGCGTTATCAAGATGCCATCACAGCTTGTAACCGTGCGATCGCTCTCGATGCCAGCTATGCCGATGCCTGGGCTCTCAAAGGATTTTCACTGCTAGAACTGGAGGAGTATGAGGAGGCGATCGCCACCCTTCGCCAAGCCCGCGAGTTAGATGCAGACAACGTTGAAGTAAATGCATTACTCACGATGCTGGAAGCAGCTGAAGACGGTGAATTCACTGTGGAACAGGCGCGATTAACAGCACTGCAGAGCGAAATTGAAATCGCTGAGACACGGCTAGAGCAGCTTCAGTTGCAAAGTAACACGACGATTGAGCAACAGGAAACGGCCGAAGCTGAGCTCGAAGAAACACAGGCTCAACTCGTCTCCATTCAAGCGGAAATTGAAACCACGGAAGCTGAACTGGAAACCTTAAGATTACAGCGAGAGAGTCTGGAAGAGGAACTGGTAGTGGTTCGCGCTGATCTCGAGGACTCACGAGAAGATTTAAGCGAAGTTCGGCTGGAGCTTGAAGAATACCGAGCTGAGTTGGTTTCTGTGCAAGCAGAGATTGAAACCGCTGAGCAACGCCTGGTTGCCTTGCGCAGTGAGCGTGAAACGTTAGAGTCTCAGTTAGTGAGCATCCGAGGCCAGATTGAGACATCTGAGGAGCGGCTTGTGGAGTTGCGCGCCGAGATTGAAGAATCCGAAGCACGCCTAGTCTCTATCAATGCCGAAATTGAAACAACTGAGGCCGAACTCGTTGCTCTCAATGAGGAGCAAGAGACCCTAGAAGCACAACTCGTTTCGTTGCGAGCCGACGTAGAAGAAGTTCGTTTGGAACTGCAAAGCTCTCAAGTGGAGGTTCGAGAGTCCGAAGCACGATTAGCCGCCCTCGAAGCGGAGTGCGACCAGGCCGAAATTCGCCTAGCGTCCCTGCAAGCCGAAATTGAGACAGCCACTGTCACCCTGGAAACCCTTCGGGAAGAGCGCGTAGAACTGGAAGAATCCATTGTCGCGATTCGGGGTGACATCAGCACCCTTGAAATCGAACGCGAAGAAATCCAGGTTGAAATTCGCGAGTTAGAGGAGCGGCGTGAACTGGCGATCGCCCAACTGGAATCTACTCAAATTGCTTACTGCGGCCTGCAGGCCCGCCTGAGCGAATTGGAGGTGGCGATTCGCGAAATTCGAGGAACCCGACAAGCGTCGGATGTGGTGTTGCGTTGCCCCTTCGAGGAAAACGAGGACGATGTGGATGAGGAGCAGGAGGACGATGATGAAGCCTCGGTTCCGGATCCTTCCCCCTCTGAACCCGGTGAGGCAAGCAGTAGCGTTGATGTTGTGACCCTTTCCAATGGTTATCGCGTCACCTTCCTGGGCGTTTCCTATAGCGGCAGCACATCCACCTGGCGCTACCGGGTTGAGGAACTGCCTGTTGCCCAAGACTTGAGTAACTGGGTGCTCGAACTACCCAGTTGCGCTCGAGTTGTCAGTTCTTCTCCCAATGGGGAACTGGTTAACCCTGATCCCAATGCCCGTTTGAGCGGCATCAAATGGCAACCGGGGGGTGGCTTTGTCGATGGCGTGTTCTCAGTCACCCTATCGGGAACGGTCACTGAGGGAAGCATCAGTGTCGCGGTGAAAGGGCCAGACGTAGCCCTTGGTACTCTAACTGGGCCTGTTTGCGGCCAATAGCTCAAGCAGTGGTAGAGCAGTGCAAGTACTGCTCTACCCTAATTTTTTCTTCGTCTTTCTCCTCGCTCCTCGTTCCTGCCGCGTTCCTCCTCGCGTGCCCGTTCCTCTTCGCGGCGCTGAGCTTCCCTGGCTCGTTCTTCCTCGCGGCGTTGGGCTTCCCGCGCCTGTTCTTCTTCACGCTTCCGGTCTTCTCTTGCCTGTTCCTCGACTCTACGCACTGCCTCAGTATCTTCGGCGGTAACTTCTGCTTCCCTCGGGGCTGGCTCTGTCTCTATAGGAGCTGATGTTTCAGCAGGTGGGGGAGGAACTGGCTCTGTTGTTGTTAGCTCTTCAGAAGATGAGGCTTCTGGGGAATCAGCAGAATCATCGGTTGCTGTCGGAGCTTGAGTTGATGCTGGCTCAGCGTCTTCTGGGATCGCCTCAGATTCCGTAGCATTAGGTGAAGGCGCGGAAGAGTCCACTGCAGGCATTTGTGTTGTGGGATCGCTCGATGAATGTGGAGAGCGCAGCAGCGCATAGCCCAACCCAAAAGGAACAATGGCAGCAAGCCCGACAAGCCCAAGGAGCCAGGGGCGTACTCTCCCCCTTTTCGAAGAGGCCGCAACAACGGGTTCCGCTTCAGTTTGAATCGAATAATGAGCAGGAGAGACAGCCAAGGTTGCCATGTGGCTGTTTGGATAAGCAGTTGCGTTCTGTTTGACCGTCTCCATCGGTATCACTTCCCCCATCGCCTGGACCGCCGTATTCGGCAGCAACGCTAACCACTCATCAATACTGGCAGGACGATGATGTGGTTCTATAGCCAAGCCCCGCATGACACCGGCACTTACCATCGCACTGACTTCCGGACGCACCTCCCGGGGAGTGGCCAAGGGAAGGCGATCGCGCAAAGTTGCAGCCACAGGCACTTGTGCTGTTAGCAAGGTATAGAGCGTGGCTGCTAGACCATAGATATCGGTAGCAGGCGATCGCTTTGCCTGGGGTAAGTACTCTGACGCTGTGCAGTATTGGCGAGTGAGCACACCTGAGCAAACAACACGACTCTCCAGGCCAAGGCCAACCCATGAGTCACCTTGCAAAAGACGACACTACATCACACCACTTCAATCCCCTTAGAATGAAAGCTGTTTTCCAAGTCAACCCATATAGACCTGATGGATCCCTTGCTTCTCACGTTTCTGGCACAAACTGAATCTCCAATCACTTTCTTCGCAGGACAAACATTGCATGACATCGCATTCCAGATGCTTTTGAAGCTTCTATGGGCGATCGGGATTTTGATTTTAACCCGCGTTGGCATCAACGTTGTGGGCCGCACGGCTCGTAGATTACTGCGTCAGGTAGAACCGACTCTACGCAAATTTTTCATCCAGGCGTTGGAATTTTTAACTTTGCTGGTTGGGATTATCGCTACCCTCAATAGCCTTGGGATTCAAACGACAACCCTTATCGCTGTGCTCGGTGCAGCGGGGCTAGCAGTTGGTTTAGCACTGCAAAATACACTCTCTCACTTTGCCGCAGGTATTATGCTGGTTGCCTTTCGACCGTTTGAAGCCGGAGACACCATTGAAGCGGCAGGTGTAACGGGTGTTGTAGACTGTGTCGGTATTTTCTCGACCACGATTCTGACACCCGACCATGTGAAAATTATTGTTCCCAACAACAACTTGTTTTCTGGAACCGTTAAAAATTTAACTGCCATGGGAACTCGCCGCGTGGACCTAGAAATTGATATTGGCGATCGCCCCATTAACTCAACCATTATCCACTTACTCTCTCTGATTCAACCGCACCCCCTGGTACTGAACGATCCAAAACCGACCTGTCATGTTGCGTCTGTTAGCCCTGAAAAAACGATTTTATATCTTCGCTCCTGGTGTGCCGCAGAAGCTTATGGGCAAGCTCGTTCTGAAATACAACAGATGGTGCGAGAAGCACTGTATGAACAGCGAAACAATGTTTGTAATAGCGAATCCTCCTCCACCTTAACGGCTCAGATGGACTCTACGAATGGAAATAGATGAGCGGTAATACCCATAAGCCCCTCTTGTCACATTTTCCATAAAGATGAGGCTACTTCGGTTAACAGCGAGCGCTCCACAGGAAAGACCCGCGGTTGTTGGATTTGGTGCAGCCGTGGATCGGATCATTGCCGTGAATTGTGCCATGAGCAATGGGCAGCATATCCAGAGGTTGGGGAAGAACTGCCTGAAGCCTTGAAAATGCATTGGTAGTATTAGCGCTGAACAGTGCTAATACTTTGCAGCAGACGCTCAAGCTAACTGTTTTTCTTAGTTTTGCTTTACCTGGCCCAGCTAAAACTCTTCCTTTTGAGAGATAGACGAGCCAATACGAATAACCAGAATGTTATATAGCATTTGCTATATAACCTGCTTTATCTATATTTTTATGGGAAAGAAGACCGTTGCACTTGGACAGCCAGAAGTGAGCCATCTCATCCGTAAACTTCGGCAATTAACACAATTAAGCCAAGAACAGCTTGCAGAAACATTAGGAGTTGCCTTTAGTACAGTTAATCGTTGGGAAAACGGTCGTATTCAACCCTCATCTTTAGCACTCAAACAGATCAAGATGATGCTCAGCGAGTTAAGCCATTCATCTACTGTTGAACATCGAGAGAAGGGCCAAGCTTTATTAGACCAATATTTTACGGATATAGAGTCAGGTGTTCGATGACTGAGGAAAATACTGCAATTTCTAATCAGTTTCCTCCTCCAGAAAATATAGAAATTGCTCCCCTGGTAAAGAACGAGGCTCAGTTTCAGTTATTTTTGGAAGCCTCACCTGACGGCTTCATTATTTTACGAAGCATTCAGGATTCGGATGGGCAGATTGCTGACTTTACAATTGAATATATCAATCCAGCTGCTGCAAACGGTATAGACTGCGCACGAGAAGAATTAATTGACCAGCGTTTATTGCAGCTATTGCCTGATTGTAAAACCAATGGTGTTTTTGGACGCTATGTTACAGTTGCCGAAACTGGCGATTCTCAAACGTTTGAAACACTGCACGAGGGTAAGGGCCTAACAGGCTGGTTTCGCCATGTTGTGGTGAGACTAAACGGTAGTATTGCAGTTTCTTTTAGCGATATTACTGAACGTAAGCATACCGAAGACGAACGCAAGCAAGTAGAATTGGCACTGCGACAACAAGAACAGCACTTTAGAATTGCCTTACAAACTGCAAAACTTGGCTCTTGGGAAAACAATCTTGTTACAGGAATTTTCACTTGTTCAGAACAGCATAAAGCAAACTTTGGTTTACCATCTGATGCAGAGTTTACATATGAAACTTTGTTTTCAGCACTGCATCCTGAAGACCGCTCGACTGTCAAAGCTGCAATCGAGCGTTGTATTGAGGAGCGAGTAGATTATGCGGTGGAGAAACGTTGCTATCATCCCGACGGAAGCCTACACTGGCTGATTGCGCGCGGACAATTAGTCTATGACTCCCAAGGCATACCAATTCGCTTGGTTGGTGTCACGCTTGACATTACAGAACAGAAGCAAACGGAAATAGCTCTGCGAGAAAGCCAAGAGTTGTTCCAAAGCTTCATGGATTATAGTCCGATTGCAGCCTTTATCAAGGATGAAGCAGGGCACTACCTCTATGCAAATTCTTGGGTTGAGCGGGTCTATGGACGACCTCAATCGGAGTTACTTGGTAAAACAGATTTTGAATTATTGCCATCTGCCGTTGCTCAGCAGTTTTATGAGAATGACAAGGCTGTGTTGAGCAGCGGTCAGCCCATGCAAATGCTGGAAAGTATTTATCATGAGGATGGGGAGCACAGCTACCTGTCCTTTAAGTTTCCCTTCCTCAAGGCATCGGGGCAGCAAGTACTTGCAGGAGTAGCACTCGATATCAGCCAACGAATTCAGACTGAAACCGCTTTACAACAACGAGAAGCAGAATTGCGTTTAGTTACAAATGCTGTGCCTGCTCTAATTTCGTTTATTGATACTGAACAGCGCTACCGTTTCAGCAATCAGCAACATGAAGAATGGTTTGGGATATCTATCGCAGAAATAAACGGCAAGTATCTCTGGGAAGTATTAGACCACTCGGAATATACGACCATTCACCCTTATGTTGAGCAGGTACTTGCAGGTCAAGCAGTGGCATTTGAGGGTCAAATTGTACATAAGGAGAAAGGCGTTCGGGATGCCCTTTTTTACTATGTTCCTCGCTTTGGTCCACAGGGAGACATTGAAGGCTTTGTGGCACTAGTAAGCGACTTTACTCATCGTAAGCAGGCAGAGGAAACCTTACAACAGAGTGAAGAGCGATTGCGGATTGCTCAACAAGCAGCTAATGCTGGAGTTTGGGACTGGGATATTACAACCAATCAAGTTACCTGGTCGGAAGAGTATTATCGCCTGTATGGTCTTGATCCATCCGTCATTCAATCCTCCTATGAAAACTGGCTAGGCTCAGTTGTAGAATCAGACCGGGAAGAATGCGACCGTGCTGCTCGTACAGCCTTAGAACAGCAAAGCGATTTGAATGTTGAATTTCGTATCCTTCACCCAACACAGGGAGAACGTTGGCTAACAGCAATTGGTCAAACCCTTTTGGACGAAGATGGAAATCCAAAGCGAATGACAGGGATTGCTCTCGATATTACGCACCGAAAACAGGCAGAGAAAACATTACAACGCTACCAACTCTTGTCTGAACATAGCCGGGATATTGTTCTCTTTATAGATAAAGATGGACGCATTATAGAGGCAAATCAAGCAGCAGAGCGAGCCTATGGTTATAGTCGTATTCAGTTACTATCCCTAAAACTTTCTGATTTACGGGCACCGAATACTCTACCAGTCCTTCCTCAGCAGTTTGAGCAGGCACTTCAGAACGGAATATTATTTGAAACTATACATCAAGGTAGAAATGGCCACCAATTTCCTGTAGAAGTGAGTGCTCAGAGTGCCATTATTGATGGTGAACCTGTAGTTCTGAGTATCATTCGAGACATTACAGAGCGCAAGCAAACTGAAACAGCTTTGTTAGAGCAAGAGCAACGTTACCGTTACATCTTCGAGGCGATGAATGTCTCGATTTGGGAAGAGGACTTTTCTGAGGTAAAAGCGGCAATTGATCAACTTAAAACGGCAGAAGTTCAAGATTTCCGCCAATATTTTACTGAGCATCCAGAGTTTGTACAACAGGCAATTGAGATGGTGCGTATACGGGATGTCAATCAAGCATCCCTAAAACTATTTGGTGCCCAAACTAAAACACAACTATTGAACTCATTAAACCAGATCTTCACACCTGAAACCTATAGTGCGTTTATTGAGGAATTACTAGCCATTGCTCTAGGAGAAACGCACTTTGCTACAGAAACTGTATTACAAACTTTGCAGGGTCAGCGACTATATATTTGGTTTAGTATTACTTTTCCATCTCCTTCTGAATCCTATGACCGAGTGATAGTTTCACTTTTAGACATTACTCCTCGCAAACAGGCTGAAATAGAGCGAGAAGAACTTTTGGCCAGAGAACAGGTAAACAATGAAACACTTCAAAGGTTCATTGAACATACTCCTGTCGCAGTTGTAATGTTGGATCGAGAGATGCGGTATCTCTTTGCAAGTCAGCGTTGGATGCAAGAATACGCTCCAGGCTATACCGGCCTCAAGGGTTTATCACATTATGAAGTTATGTCTGATATCCCTGAACACTGGCGGCAGGTGCATCAGCGATGCTTAGCCGGTGCTACAGAGCGTTGTAAAGAGGACTATTACCGACGTTCAGACGGCTCTGCATTCTGGCTACACTGGGAAGTTCTACCTTGGTATGCCAGTCACAACGAGATTGGTGGAATCATCATCTTTGCTGAAAACATTACTGAACAAAAAAGGGCTGCTCAAGAGCGGGAGAATCTGTTGAGACGGGAGCAGGAGGCACGGAGTGAAGCCGAACAAGCAAACCGGATGAAAGACGAGTTTTTGGCTGTACTGTCCCATGAATTACGCTCTCCTCTTAATCCGATTTTAGGGTGGTCAAAGCTTTTGCAAAGTAGCAGTCTAGACCCCGCAAAAACCCAGCAGGCATTAAAGACAATCGAACGTAATGCCCAACTGCAAGCAGAATTAATTGAAGATTTGCTCGATGTATCTCGGATTCTCCAAGGCAAGCTCAATTTGAATGTTAGTTCGATTAATTTGCCCTCCATCATCAAGGCTGCGGTGGAAACGGTACGACTGGCGGTAGAAACCAAATCAATCAGCTTAGAAGTAAGTCTTGCATCAGACCTACCTCTGGTTCAAGGCGACCCCACGCGGTTACAGCAAGTGATTTGGAACTTACTCTCCAATGCAGTCAAATTCACACCAGTAGGGGGGCAAGTCAACATTCGCTTAGAGTACTTGGACTCTTACGCCCAGATAATGGTCAGCGATACCGGGCAAGGAATAGAGCCTCACTTCCTACCCTATGTATTCGACTACTTCCGTCAAGCAGATTCAAAAACAACCCGCAAATTTGGGGGGCTGGGATTAGGGCTAGCAATCGTACGGTACTTAGTCGAGCTCCATGGAGGGACAGTAGGAGTCGAAAGCCCTGGACTAGGCCTGGGGGCAACCTTTACTGTCGGGCTACCACTTATGCCGAGTCAGGTGATTACCCATCAGAATAGGCCGTTGTCAGAGCCGCTGTCTGATTTGAGCGGGATTCAAGTTCTAGTTGTGGATGATGAACCCGATTCACGAGAGTTTATTGCATTTGTGTTAGAGCAAGCGGGAGCAAGAGTGCTTACTGCAGCGATTGCGGATGAAGCATTGGCTATGATTCCTCGAATAAAGCCAGCAGTGCTATTGAGTGACATCGGGATGCCAGGGATGGATGGCTATATGCTAATGCAGCAGGTGAGGGCACTTCCACCAGAACAAGGTGGACAAATTCCAGCCATCGCCTTGACTGCCTACGCCGGAGAAATTAATCAGCAACAAGCATTAGCTGCCGGTTTTCAACAGCATATTGCCAAACCGATTGAACCTGAACGTCTTGTCTCGGTGATTGCTAGCTTAGTTGCTCGCTAAACGAATTTGTTTTTATTTTAATTCTGTAGAGCAACTCCGTTATGGAACTTGGTTCGCTTAATGCAAATGGTAAAAGCTTACTAACAGAGCCACAAGTACAGGCTCCTCCACAACTTCAAATATCTGAAGTAAAATTTGCTTCTATTATAGAGAATACTATAGAAGCAAGAAGCATTTTTTGCGTTTGACTTAAATGGGTGCTGTACGCACCTCAATCGTAGCGCTGCTCAACTATCTGGGGGTGATCGCACCAATCTTATCCACAAATCGCTGTGGGATATCTTCCAGGTTAGCTCTAACTCTAAACTCTATCAACGGTACCAGCAGGTTCTAGTTGAGCAGCTATCTGTAGAGTTTGAGGAATTTTATCCATCGCTCAACCGCTGGTTTATGGTGCGGTTTGTGCCTTCTTCTAGTGGTTGTGTCGCAAAAGCCGGCGAATGGTAAGGTAGACAAGAGAAGTTATCTCTATCTAAATGCGGTCAAACTTCTAGGCTTTCGATGTTTGTTGTCGTTTTCGGATTCTGGTGACATGAACACATCACTAATTTTCTTCTCTATTCAGTGTATTTTGTGGTAGGAACATTGTATGTAATGTCCCAACCACAGGGGTTTCAGTTAATGAAGATGGGTGAGGGAGTGGGGGACTTCTAGGCCGCTGGCTTCCATCAGGGCGCGATCGCCCATCACTTGCCGGGGCCGTCCATCCGCTACGATCCGTCCTTCATTGAGGACAACGACACGATCACACACTTCCAGCACAAACTCCAAGTCATGAGAGGAGGTGAGGAAGGTTTGTTGGGATTGGTGGAGGAACTGGATCAGGCGGCGACGGGAACGGATGTCGAGGTTGGCAGTGGGTTCATCGTAGATGACGATTTCGGGGTGCATCGCGAGGACGCCGGCGATCGCCACCATGCGTTTTTCACCACCGGAGAGGTGGTGCGGGGGTCGTTGGCGGAGGGCGGTGGTGCCTGTAAGGGTAAGGGCTTCCTGAACGCGGATTTCAACTTCTTTTGGGGAAAGGCCCATATTTTCGGGGGCAAAGGCTACATCTTCCCAGACGGTGGCGGAGAAGAGTTGGTCGTCGGGATTCTGGAAGACCAGGCCAATGTCGGAACGAAACTGGCCTGGTTTGACGCGTTGCCCCATGAGAAAGATGTCTCCAGTGGTGGGGGTGAGGACGCCGCAAATCAGCATGAATAGAGTAGTTTTACCGCAACCGTTGTAGCCCAGGATTCCGAGGCGATCGCCCGGATTTACGACGAGATTCACCTCCCGCAAGACATCAGGCTTGTCAGGATAGGAGAAACACAGCCCGGAAATTTCAATCGTCTTCACGGATGGACTGACTGCAACGGATTCGAGAACCATAAACACCTACTTTGCGAGCAAAACTTAATCGGGCTTCAGGCCCAGGCTTCGGCAATGACAAAGCTCATGGCGGTGAGGAGGGCGATTGCCAAGCCCACCCGATGCCATCGCGTTCCTGCTTCGGCGGAAAGGGGAGAGCGATAGGGCACGCGGTTGGGTGTGGAACCATACCCCCGCAGACGCATAGCGGTGTAGATGCGATCGGACTGCTCGTAGCCGCGGATGAAGAGGGTACCCATCAGTGAAGCGAATCGTTGCAATCGCCTCCAGTCGGGTTTGAACCAGCGATCGCGAGGACTGTGATGATGGAAGCCGCGTAAACGCATGGAGCGCTGCATGGTGGAGAGGGTTTCCAGCAGCACGAACAGGTAGCGGTAGGTGAGCAGCAGCATGTCCGCTAGAATGGGCGGTAGACCGAGCGATCGCATTGCCCGTACCAGAGATAGAAACGGCGTTGTGCCGAACAATACCAACCCCAGGGTAATGATGGAGAGAAACCGCCCAATGATCAGCAGCATCGCCAGCAATCCCTCCTGACGTAAGCTTAAAAACCCCCACTGCCACAGCACCGTCGATCCCGACAGGAACGGCAGCACCAGCACTACACCTAAAATGAAATAGCCGGGATACCGTAGTCGTGTCAGCAGAAACGACAGCGGCAAGCGCGACAGGCCATACACCAGTGCTGTTACCCCTAACATGGCCGGAACCAGGCTCAGGTTGCGGACGAAGGCAAAGGAGAAGATTACCGCCATCAGCCCCAGCAGTTTGGTGCGGGCATCCCAGCGGTGAATAGGGGAGTCGAGGTAAGCGTATTCGTCTAAGTTAAGGCGCATAGATTAAGCTATCGAATCACGCATCTTCCAGGAGTTGCGGTTTCACTTTTTGCAGAAAAGCCACCAGCATGGCGGTGAAGATGCCCTCAATCAGCATCATGGGCACATGGGCCAGGGCCAGACCATAGATGGCTGTCTTTTCAACCCCTGCATCAAAATCTGCTGGAATTGTCGTAAGCACAATTACCAGAAAGATCAGAATTGCCAATCCCAGCCCCACAGCCCCCGATAGGAAGGCGAAGAGCAGGCGCGATCCCGCCTCACCCAACCAGGGTTTTGCGATCCGGTAGAGGCGAAACAGGCTGTAGGCTAGCAACGCAGAAGTTCCCATCATGGTGGCATTCACCCCCATTGTGGTTAGCCCCCCATGCTGGAACATCACTGCCTGAAATAACAGCCCGATCAGAATCGCCGGAAACGCATAGTATCCCAGCATGACCCCCATCAGCCCATTCAGCACGAAATGGACACTGGTAGGGGGGATAGGGATATGGATGGAAGAGGCCAGGAAAAACGCGGCGGTGAGCAATGCCGCCTTGGGCACCTCTGCCTGGGGATTTTCCTTGCGGTTGATTTGCCGCAGGGAAAACCAGGTGGCCAAGCCAGTGAGGACATAGCCACCTGCACAAACCTGGGCAGGAAGCAGCCCATCGGGGACATGCATACGTTACCTCTTCTTACCGTGCGAAAAAAATAGGGCCGTCCCCACAAAGCCCCAGATAACCGACCCAGCCATCAGGCCCTTCTGCAAAGGGTTGATGGTGCCCGAAGGGGCAGTCGCCTCTTCCGTCTGAGGCACCACCTTCTGAGCTGCTGCCCCGTCAGTCTGGGCTGTCGCTGGATCATCAACCGCGATGACCAACAGATCTCCATGCCCCGCCTGACGCACCTGAACTTCCCAACTGCCGGGGCTAGGGGGAGAAAACAGGAACCGGCCTTCCTCATCGGTCGTGGCCGTCTTCCAGGGAACAACGGGGTCATTGGGGGAGAAGATAGCGATCTGGGCATTCTTCATAGGATCGCCATTGTCGTAGGCGGCAATAATTTCGTAAGCCTGGGTTGTTTTGTGAGTGAGAACGGCTCCATGAGCGATCGCCCCCTCTGCCATTCCCACCATTCCCAATGGCCCCAAGGCCAAGATCCACCACGCCTTCATGACAAGGTTGTCTCCTCACAATGCCCTTCGCCCACATGCCCCAGGGAGGGCAGGATTTCCAGCAGTTGCGTGTACTGTTCTGAGGTGAGTTGGGATTGCAGATCAGCAGAGGTGACATCAACGGTGCCGTTTTGGGCGATCGCCGCAAATGGCTCAAACCCCAGCGCTCCCTGGTTCAAGTCATCCTCCATGGGGGCATCCGCATCACCAAATAGATGGTCGAAGTGGAAGGTAGCTTCCAGGTCGGCATTTTTGCCGCCTTCCAGAATCCCCTTGCGCTCATCCCCCACGAAGTCGCCGCACACAAACGCCAGTTCCTCATCCAGCCGCATGGTGAATTTGACCGTTTGCCCATCCTTGGCAGCGGTTC
The DNA here is from genome assembly GCF_039962325.1 of Leptolyngbya sp. PL-A3. Classification (NCBI taxonomy): domain Bacteria; kingdom Bacillati; phylum Cyanobacteriota; class Cyanophyceae; order Leptolyngbyales; family Leptolyngbyaceae; genus Leptolyngbya; species Leptolyngbya sp. PL-A3. Next base: position 13,274 of record NZ_JAMPLB010000085.1, on the reverse strand, counting down.
CCACCAGCATCAGGGTATGCCCCGCCGCTGAGCCACTGGGAGCGTTGACCATCTTCCAAGAAAGGGCATTGTACCGTCCGGCGGGTGCATCCAATTTCGCCACCTGAATCGGCTCGGCGGTCTCATCCCCTGCTGCTAGGTCAACGGTCTGCGGTTCAGCTACCGTCACTTCCTGAACCGCTTTCAGTTCCGTACCCGCCTCTGCATCAAAGGGGGGATCGGTCTGATAGGCGGTTATATTCGCCAGGGTGACATAGAGATTTTCGAAGCTGATCTCCCAGCCATCCTTCGACACAAACCCCTGGCGCACAAAATTTTCCCCGTTGGCGCGAATGACCAGGGTTCCCGTTTCGTCGCTAGCTGTGGCGGTTTCAGTGGTTGCGTCCCCCGCAGCCGGAGCTTCCGCTTGGGGGGTGGAGGTGGCGCAACTCTGGAGGGTAACGGTAGTGGAACAGGCAATCGCCATCCACAGCATCCAAGACTTTTTCATGCAATCCATCCTTATTGATATCCATTGGATCAGGTGTGACTGACCCACATGAAATGTCTGGGCCTGGAGTTGTACGGGTGTACACTCAATGCAGTAGTTAAACTCGCTTTCTTTGAAAATTCAATCCCATATGGGGGGATAGAAACCCGCATTTTTCCTTAAAATCTACCTTTCGATAAATAATGAAATACCGTTTCCTCACTCTTTAGAATTAATGAGCTAAAGATGAGAATTAATCGACTCTTTACCTCTATATCAAACCCCTCATTACGTGTCGTTTACACTCTGTTTGACCTCGTTAATACATTAAATGGGTTCATGTGCATTCGGCAGCCATAGCCACGGCATGAATTGAAATACTTCCGAAGCTATTTTTCAGACTTGAGAAGAAGTTGCAGTAGATATCTTACAAGTCTGCTCTTTTATAAAGAGCAGATAGTTTTCCCAGCGACCTGTTCGTCTTTCAACGCTAAGACGAATGAATTCTAGAGCTGTTGACAAACACTTAACTCAGAGCATCAAAATAAAAGTAGCCCACTGCCTACAACTCACTACCTCAATCGTTCCCCCTAACCGTTCCACAAGTTTTTTGACCAGGGCCAGCCCTAGCCCAGTGCCTCCCTGTTTCCAAGGATCTGCATGGGGAATACGATAGAACTTCTGGAAGATGCGCTCTAATTCACCGGAAGGAATAGAAGACTCATTTCTGATAATGAATTGAGTCCCACTCTGAAAGCGCTTTACAGCTACTTCAATACGCCCTTCTGCTGGGGTATACTTGCAGGCATTATTGAGCAGTTCCGATAATACCCGCTCAAAGCTAGAGCTATGGGTCACGAGGAGCGGAAGTCCCAGTTGCAGGTTGACTGTGAGTTGCTGATGGCGTTGCTGCACTCTGGCTTGGAAGGGTTCAATTAAGGAAACGATCGCCTCAGTGAGGTTTAGCTGATCCGTCTTCTCTAATTCCGCTGTAGAGGATTCTAGCCGTTGTAGATCTAGTAGGTCATTAATCAGCTCCGATTCCCTTTGACACTCATAGTTGAGAATGTCGAGGTACTTTTTCCGCTGGGGTTCAGGAGGATTGGTCTGCAACATCCTGCCAACCATCTTGATATTAGTAATCGGGGTTCTTAATTCATGGGAGACGGTGCTGAGAAAATCATCTTTGAGTTGGTTTAGTCTCTCCAATTCGCTTACCTGCTGTTGAGAAGCGGCATACAGTCTTGCCTGTCTTAAGGCGATCGCACATTGATTGGCAACCTGACGGGTCAGAGCTATCTCTGCTTCCTCAAAGTTTTCCTCAGAGAACTTAAAGAGGCATAGATCTCCGATAATGCGCTGCTCATCTTCAATCAAGCAGATGACAACTGTAGTTCTTTCAGAGGAGGGGGAAGATGCTTGTAACCAGCAGGTAGGGAATTGAGAGAAGCTCGACAAGTCCTCTACCTGCCCAATTCGAGAGGGCAGTACTGAATATTCATACTGGACGGTGCGAGTGCCTGAAGTGGGGTCATAAATACTAGCTTCACAGGCAAGAACTCCCAATATGTGTCCTAATTCCTGAACGGCGGCTTGAAGAATTTGTACCTCATCCAAGTTCATTCGTACCTTGTCAGTGATACGGTTCAGGAGAGCTTCCCACTCCAGCGATCGCTGAAGTTGAACAGTGCGTTGTTTCACCTGTAACTCTAAGTCTGTGTTGAGTCGTCTTAGTTGTTCATCTGCCCGATGCCGTTCTATCGCAATTCCTGCCAGATAGGTTGCAGCCGCGACTAATTGTCGGTCTAGTCGGGTGGGATTTTGGGGTTTAGAATAGACCATTGCAAAGGTGCCCAAAGGATTTCCATCACCGTCGAGAATCGGGCTTGACCAGTAGGCATGGAAGCCATAGGAGAGAGGGATGTCACGGCAAGAGTCCCACAAGGGATCTGTGCTGACGTCGAAGACTTCAACTGATTGCCGCCGAAAGATGGCAGGTCCACAGGTGCCATCTTTCGGTGAAATGAGTAGCCCGCTCTCCAAAAAGTCTTGATAGCCTTGGGGAAAACTGGGTGCCGCCCCCAGTACCAAGTGTGTCTTTGCCTCGTTTAATAGCAGAATGGAGCAGCTTGCTTCTGACAGTGCTTCAATCTCAGTAATTAGCACCTTTAGCAATCGGTCTAAGGGTTGTGCCTTTGCCACCAGTTCTAGCACCCGACTTTGAGCTTCATAGATGGCAAGATTCCAGGTATCCTCACAAGCGCCCGGACGACCTCTAGAGCCGTAAGGAGGTAGGGACTGAAAAGCAGAACACATCTGTCCATTAGAAGCAGGGAAGGGCTGGGCAGCACTAGTAGAAAGAGGCATAGAAAAGTCCTCTCAGAAACACTCGGTAATAGGCATCTCAAAGTTACACTAAATCGATTATTCCCTCATAAATAAGTGGCAGTACTAAACAGTTCTATAGCAAGTGTCTACCCCCCTGTTTGGTCGGTTAGCTACTTTAGCGGTAAATTCAGTGAGGTAAGGATAGTGCCGTTATCTCTCTAGAATCGACGAAACTTATAGAACCCATTTGACATCTTTTCCCGTAATACTTGGCTTTGAGAGAAGCCGTTACTCTGCAATCAAGGGTGTAGCTTGCCTGGCAAAACTGTTGTTTGCCAGAAAATGGAGAAACCCAGCTAGCTGCAAGGCTTGTAGTTTCAGGATGAGATCTCAAATGGGTTCTATAAGGATCTTCTACTACAGCCATGAGAGGAGGCACTCGTAGCAATGCTCTTTCCTACCAAAACTCTTCTACGGCGCTGATCATCTTCGCCATCAAGGTGTGATTGAAGGGGTGCGATGTATAATCGCACCCCTTCAATCACACCTTGATGGCGTACATAATTACTCCCATTGCCCCAATCCCTAATTACTCACGCTTTAAAGGTAACTGGATGAGTTAAACAGCTGTCTTCAAATCCGAAGCAGCTTCGTTAAGGTTATGAGAAACTACTCTTGTTTGCTTAATACCAGCAGCTGTTTCTTGAGCGGCAATGTTCAATGCATTCATTGCCTCTCCTACTTGCTGAATTGCAATTGACTGTTGTTTCGCCGTTAGTGAAATTTGCTGACTATTGTGATAGACATTATTAATAGCCTCTTTAATTCTATTGAAGGTTATCGCTGTTTTTTCAGCAATTTCAGCTCCCTGCTCGACAGTCTTATTTCCTTGCTCAGTTGCCATTACAGTTGAACCAATTGCTCCTTCAATATCCCCTACCAAAAGGCTAATTTGCTCAGCAGATTTTCTGCTTCTATCGGCCAACTTACGAATTTCTGTCGCAACGACTCCGAAGCCTTTACCTTGTTCTCCCGCACGAACAGCTTCTACTGCAGCATTTAATGCCAACATATTGGTTTGGTTAGCTAAATCACTCACTAATCCAGTGATGCTTCCAATCTGCTTAGCCTGCTCGCTCAGTTGCAGAATGTGGTTCGATATCTCATCAACCTTTTCCCGAAGAGTAGCAATTCCTATTAACGTTTCCTCAACTGCTTTTGTCCCTGCATCTGTTTCCGATAGTGCGGTACGAGCACCTGATGCTGCGATCTCGGCTTGTTCTGCTGATTGTCGGGAAGATACCCCTAGTTCATCCATTGTCGCTGTTGTTTGGTTAACAGAGACAGCTTGGCTGTTTGCTATGCGCTCTTGCTGCTCCACAGTAGCTACCATTTCACTAGAAGAGCTTACAATTGTTCCGACAATAGTTCCAATCTTGGCAGTTAAGGGCTTCGCAATTTTTTTGCTAAGAAATACACCTAAAATAATCGCTGCACTAGGCCCTGAAACCATTCCAATCCAGATCCAGAAGTTTGTACTTTCTATACTTTCCTGAGCAGATTCTTTAGCTTCTGCAGCGACTTGTTCATTAATATCAATCAATTGAACTAGAGAATTGGTTACAGCCAGGAAGCTATCATCATTCTCCTCAACTGCAAGCAATTGTACTTGCCTTAATAATTTACCAGCATCTTCTGCTCGTGATAGTTCTGATGAGTTTGTATTTCCTGTACGCAACAGCTCAACTTGAATTTGAGAAGGATTTGAAATACCTAGCTTTTCAAACCGTTGATATGCTCCCAAAAGCTTTTCATGATCCTGTTTCCAGCTATTCCATTGTTGCTGAAATTGACGGTAAAGCTTGTCCTCTTCTTCCGTCCTTGAGGTAGCCTCGTATAACTTAAAACCTTCATCAATTTGCTCCCACGCAGAACTTATTGCTTCTATTTGAGTACGTTTTTCTTCCAAACTCAGTTCTGAATTTAATAATGCTCGTTCGGCAGATTGGATTTGAGTCTGACCTTCATTCACCTTCCATAGACCATTTACACTGGGCAAGCTGTTATCACCTAAAGTATCAATGTGTTTTGATAACTCAAGGTTGCTTCTCCACCCTACTGCTCCAACGGCTAGTACAACACCGCCAACAAGTAGAAATGAGCTAACTAACCGAGATTGTAGAGAAAGCTTTTTTAACATAAACTACCGCCTAGTATGAAACTGAAGAGAGTGCTTTTGCGTTATGACAGTTGAAAATGCATCTGCTTAATGTCCCCTAGCGTCTAAAGTTAGAGAACTCCCTCTTAAAGTTCCTTATATAGGGTAGATAAAATCTCAATTAGTGTTAAGAATAATAAAAGAGTTTGGCTCTAGAGAAATTCCATTTGATTTCTGAAAAGTTACTAGACCTAAAGCCTTGTGTAGTTTGAGCTTTAAGCTCAGTATATCTAGAAGGGAGCAAGCCGAATTGCTATAGAGAGATTTCAGGGAAATCCTAAGATGAAAAACACTGAGAGCCTTCTGTTTGAGGTTCTCAAGTTAAAAATTTTGTAAATTAGCCAATCTTTTGCCGACAAAGTATTTCATCATTTTTGCCAGTTCTACCTCTCAAAAATAGCTATAGAGCTTCTTAGGAATACCATGCATAGCAATTCTTCTAGCTAGTGAGGTATGAGACGATACTCTAAACTCTTTTTACCTCACTAGCTTAGAAATTGCTATAGCTACTCAATAACTTCAAATGAAATTACATCATGGTTACCACCCCGTAAAACAGATTCAACTTGCTTACCACGTAAACGTTTACCCATAGCTTGCTCAAGAGCGCCTTGAATAGTGCCCAAAGTATAGGTTAAGTTACGAGATGAACCGACGACCTCACCCATGGAACAAATTGTTTCACGACAATAGACTGAAATTACATTACTATCATTAACAATTTTATCGATAATACATAAACGAGTTCCTTCTAAACCTAAGGCTTTTTGAAGAATTACCGTTACCTCCTCAGCCGTAACATTTTTTCCAGTTAGTCCTAATTGTTCTACTAATTGCTTACCTCGAATTCTCCCAGCGGCAATAAGAGCAATTGCTGCTGCTTTTTCTCCCAAAGCCTCTTCTGTGCCAGTTACTAAGGCTTTAAAGCAGACGACACTACTAAAATCACCAAGTTCAGGGCGCATTACATGAGTTGCTGTAGTTATTGGCATAATGCAAATTTTTCTGAGCTAAAAAGACTGTTGCCCATAGCTTTCCCATAGTCGTTTAGGCTTCTCTATCACGTCACATGTCTTAAACTATCTCTTTGTCAAAACTGTTTATTCAAGTTCTTTTTAACTCTGGTTAATGAAATAATCTACCACTAAATCAACGCAATAGAATAATTACTATCACTTCATACTAAAAGCTGGTAGAAAGAGAATTCTATTTAAACATTTGAATAGACTTTATTACATTTATAAAATGTACCTAAAATGAGGCAAAACTAGGATAATTTGAAGCCTAAAATGACCTAACTTTGTAGAGGGAAAGGTACTTTTGAAGAAACTTCCAGGATATAGCTATAAACATTGGTTTTAGAGGATGTCTGAAAAGTAGAAAACTTTCTACATCGCACCGCTTTAAACACACCTCAAAAAGAAAATTGAGCAGCTAGGAGCTACAATCCAAGCTGAATGTAGTCATGACTGTATCAGCTTTACTATTGGGTTGTCTTTAGATCTACATCTGCTTGAAGCAAGAACTGCTAAGAATGAGCTTGACTAGGCTGAGCGTTGAGAGTTTGATGCACTGCTGTCAATAAATCTTGAGTTGAAAATGGTTTTGTCAAGCAATTCTGAACTTGAATCTCTTCAGCAAGTTGACTGCTTGTACTGAGCCCACTAATGGCAATAACTTTAATCTGGGGATTGATAGTTCTCAATGCTTGAATGGTTGCCGTTCCATCCATTGATGGCATCATAAAGTCAACTAGTACCAAGTCAATCGCATCTTTCTGCTGCACAAACTGAGTAACTGCCTTAATTCCATCACAAGCTGTCAAAACTCGATAGCCATAATCTTCTAATGATGCTTGAGTCACTTGCCGAATTGCATTTTCATCGTCAACTAATAAAATGAGTTCTCCATGACCTACCCATAGCTCTTGTTCACTATCTATTGATGTTTCTTGATCCGGGATTGCAGGCAAGTAAACCTGGAACTCTGTACCTTTGCCTGTCTGGCTATTTACAGTAACAAATCCAGAGTGTCCTCTAACAATTGTCATGACTGTCGAAAGTCCCAATCCAGTTCCTTTACCCATCTCCTTCGTGGTAAAGAACGGGTCAAAGATGCGATCAATAATGTCAGCCGAGATTCCACTTCCTGTATCTGAGACCGTAATTTTGACATAGGGCCCCGCTTGAGCATCAATATGCAATTGAGCCGAGTCTTCGGTTAACTTAATGTTTTGAGCCCTAATCTGCAACATTCCACCATCAACCATCGCATCCCGAGCATTGAGACTCAGATTCATCAGAATCTGATGTAACTGAGTCGCATCACCACAAACTGTCCAGAGGTCGTGCGGTACGGTGGTAGAGAGCATTACTGATTTAGGAAAGGTTTCTTCAGCAATTTGCTTGATTTCCCAGATTAAATGCTTGACTTCTAAGAGCGCTCGCTCTCCTTCTATCCCTCGGGCAAAGGATAAGACTTGCTTGACTAAATTGGCTCCTCGTCTAGTACTACTATCTATAATGTCTAGCCATTGTCGGCTTTTGGGGTCAGACGGATCGCGAAGCTGCATTTCCAAGAGGGGAACTGCCATTAATATGGGGGCTAATAAATTATTTAGATCGTGGGCAATACCCCCTGCCAGGGTACCAATACTCTCCATCCGCTGGGCCCGAAGGAACTGCCGCTCCAGTTGTTTCTTCTGAGTGATATCTGTATTGACTATCAAGATTGCTTTGTGATGTCCACTCTCATCATAGATGAGTGTCCATCGGCTTTCGACAATGACTTCCTTCTCATCCCTCGTCCATTGATGCAACTCTCCTTGCCACCCTCCCCTGCTCAAAACGGCTCGATGAATGTCTGACTCATTGGTCGGAGGCTCCCGATACAGCAAATGCTTGACAGATTTGTGATAAACCTCCTCTGCTGCCCATCCATATAATTGTTCAGCCCCTTTGTTCCAGTAGGTAACACGGTAGTCCAAGCCATGCACCAGAATGGCATCCGTTGCTACATCCAGAAGATTAGCCTGATCACGGATCTTTTGTTCTGCCTGTTTACGCTCAGCCAGTTCCGTTTGAGTCTGCTGGTACAAACTGGACTGGTGGATGGCGATCGCGACCTGGGTTGCTAGTTGCTCTAGCAAGTTGATCTCTCCTGTATGCCAAGGACGGGGTTGTGAACAATGATGGGCAATGAGTAATCCCCAGAGTTGATTGTTTTGTAAAATTGGCACGACAAGATTTGCTTTTACCTGAAACTGTGACAAAAGCTCAACATGACAAGGTGTTAGCCCAGCATGATGGATATCTGCATGTGCTTGAATATATCCCTGCTCAAAAATGTGCCGACAAGAGTCTTCCTGAAAACAACAGTCTTGAATTTTAGTACTGGATATTGGTAACCACCCATAACCAACGGATTCAACTGCAACCGTACCGCTCCAGTCAGGTTCAAAGCGATAAATTAACACCCGATCGGTCTGAAGAAATTGTCTAACTTCAGATACCGTTGTATTCAAGATTTCATCTAAATTGAGCGACTGGCGAACCCGGTTGGCGATACTCAGTAACAGCCGCTCTTGCCCGGTCTGCTGTTGTAGCACCTTCTCTGCGAGTTTGCGTTCAGTCACATCAATACCAATACCCCAATTTGCCCAGCCAGGAATGGGGAACCGATCAGAGATACTAGACCAGGCAATTGTCCTCACGCTGCCATCCTTACAGGTAAGGTCCCACTCCCAGTTACGATAGTCATTACCGCACTTCTTCCAATCATTCATCTGCCGATGCCGGTAATCCGCATTTGGGTAGAACAGTTCCATGGCACTGAAATTGCCCACAACGGCCTCTGCGTTGTAACCCGTTACGCGTTCGCATTCCTGGTTCCAAACAGCAAGTGTGCCATCAGCATGGAAAGCATTCAACATTACAGGCATATTCTGTAGAACAAAGTATAGTCGCTCTTCACTCTCTCGCAGAGCCGTCTCCGTTTGCTTTCGGCGGGTAATATCATTCCGAATAGAGACATACTGATAAGGCTTACCTTTAGCGTCTAAAAATGGAATGATTGTAGTGTCTACCCAGTAGAAAGTGCCGTCCTTTGCCCGATTTTGGATCTCACCCTGCCAGACCTGACCTTTTGAGATAGTTGCCCACATCTGCTGAAAGAAGCTTCTGGGGTGGTGACTAGAGTTAATCAACCGATGATTCTGCCCGATTAGTTCGCCTCTGAAATACTGGGAAATCTCACAAAATTTGTCATTAACATAAGAAATGCTTCCTTGAGCGTCTGTAATGGCGACAATTGAGGATTGATCTAGAGCAAACTTAATGTCTGACAGGTCCTTCAATGACTGTTGCAGTGTTTCTTCTGCCTGGCGATGCTGGGTGATATCACGGGCAATCTTAGATGCACCGATGATTCGTCCATCTGCATCTTTAATGGGAGAAGCAGAAAGAAAGATTTGAATGTGCGTTCCATCCTTGCGTTTTCGCACGGTCTCAAAATGCTCAATTCGCTCCCCTCGCTGAAGCCGATTCAAAATCTCGGTTTCTTCCTCCAACCGAGCATCAGGAATAAGCAACCTGATCGATTGACCTATTATTTCCTCAGCAGAGTAGCCAAAGATTCTGGTAGCACTAGCGTTCCAACTAGTGACAATACCCTCTAATGTTTTGCTGATAATGGCATCTTCTGAAGACTCAACAATTGCTGCAAGCCTTGCAGTGATAGCTGCTGCCTGCTGACGTTGTTCCATATCCTGACGTAGCTTTTCCTCTGATTGCTGACGTTCAATCGCAATTCCAGCTAAGTGAACCGCCATCTCAATCAATTTCTGGTCATAGGTATTTGGGCTACGGGGTTCTTGGTAATACATGGCAAACGTGCCTAACACCCGACCTGTTGAGGAGAAAATTGGGGTAGACCAGCACGCGCGTAAATTGTAAGAGAGTACAAAATCGCGGTATTCTGCCCAGAGAGGATCGCTAGCAATATCCGAAACGACAACTGGTTCCCCTAGAAATGCTGCTCGACCGCAAGAACCGTGGTTGAGACCAATGGGTAATCCGTCTGCAACTTGAAAATAATCGTTTGGTAAACTCGGAGCGGTGCCGTGTCGTAAATGGGTTCCTTGAGAGTCAAGCAGTAGAATAGAACCGAGCAGTCCATGAGACTTCTGTTCGATGGCAAGAATTAGTGTGTTTAACACCTCATTTAAGTCTGTCCCAGTTGCAATCATTTCCAGAACGCGTTGCTGGTCAACTAGCAGACTTTCTACTTGTTGTCGGTCGGCTAAGTTCCGCCGCAATTCCAGCAGATTGACCGTCTGCCGACTGAGTGATTCAAGGTGTTTGATCTGTTGAGTGCTTAGTTGACGGGATACATCATCAATGACGCAAAGGGTACCAAGTGGATATCCATCAGGAGTAATGAGTGGAACACCAGCATAAAACCGAATGTACGGCTCACCCGTGACCAGGGGGTTGGTTGCAAACCGCTCATCCTCTAGGGCATCTTCTACAATGAAAGGTTTTTCGTGTAGGATGGCATGGGCACAGAAGGCTAGATCACGGTGAGTTTCTGAAACAGTTAGCCCTTTTTTGGATTTAAACCACTGGCGCTTCCGATCAATGAGACTCATGAGAGCAATTGGTGCTTCGCAAATCTGTGCTGCTAACTGGGTTAGGTCGTCGAATGCTGCCTCAGCATCCGTGTCTAGGATTTGGTATTGATAAAGTGCCTTTAGCCTCTCAGCTTCATACTCAATTGCAAAAGCACACATTGTGTTTCCTGTTGACTAAATTGTCTATCTGGTCGAACCGTGATTTTGGTTTTAAGTAAGCTCTTGGCTTTATAAATTTATGTATGAAGAAAAGCTTTTCAGTAGTAGGAAGTTGCTAACAGAGCATCCTTCTAAATTAAGTGTTCCCTAAGCACGTTAAGTACCTTCATCCTTCTACCAGTAGAAAAGCTAAAGGCTTAGCTGCACAATTGCTCCTGATATCAAAGCCATTGAATCTATGATCTGGCATTGTTCTGCATTTCAAACTCTTCTTTGTGAGGATCTTGTGGGGCGAGCACAACAGAAGCCCTACTGTGACAAATAATGAGCAGGCGCTGGAACTGTCCAACAAAAAGCCCCGGCGTTAGGGCCAGGGCTGAAGATTTTCATGTACGTCCATCCTCCTACCTATATCAGGCATAACCCTACAGCAAAATCACGAGTAGTTCGGCAGCAACGGTCAAGGCCAATCGGTGGGGATACCTAAAGAAAAACCGCTATCGAATTGACAGCGGTGCCCCCTATAAAGGTACTTGGCTTAGGATTCCCAGCAATCGCCAACAGAAAGCCCTCCTAAACAGGTCGAAAGGGTAAAAATGAGCATTAAGGTAAGGGGGGACGATCGCACAGCAGGGCGCAGTTTCTGTTGTTCTACTGCGGTTCTAGAGGATATTTTAGGGGGTCAATAAGAGTGGTAGTCAAAGCAGAAAACCCACTCCATTGGGAGCGGGTTCAGTAGCAGATGTTTTACATCTGTTTGATATTGTCGCACGGGAACCGATCACGGCAGAAGAACCTGCTTGACAAGAACCTCTACAAGATATTCACACTGTTAATAATTAAAGACGTCAAAAAAGCCGCTATTACGGCTTATCACCAGCAATGAACGGCGGCAGTAAGTTTTCTCCTGTTCAGTCTACCTAAAGACAGTTAAGAAAAACATACACCGACAAAAAACCGCCACAGGCTCACGGCAGTAAAACCTATAGGTACAGTTGGATGGATTCCTGAAGAAGCGATTGCAACATCAAAGCTGTGTGTTGTGGTCCGCCGATTCTAACTCGGCGGCTATCTCGCCCAGAGCCTTATTGATGGCTGCGATCGCTGTCATTCGCTCAACATCGGACAATGACTGAACAGATTCTAGTAAAGACTGGATAAGAGCTTGCTTTGAAGCGAAGTTCTCTTCACTTTCCACACGCTTTAACAGCAATTCCAAGCCTCTTACCAGTAGTTCAGCGTCCTCGTCTGTCAGTAATATTTCACCCATTTCTCAGCCAAGAAAAAGTACAGAATAACCTATTCTTCTCGTGATGAGTTGAAATAGGTGGGGTCAATGCAACTAGAAAACTACCTCACTGCCGGTAGAGGTGAGGAATGTGGGTCAGTTGAACTACAGCGGAGTTGGCGAAGGTGAGGTTCTACTTTTGGCTTTAATTCCTCTTGCGACTGCCTCATCCCATCCATGCATATAAAACTCGTCTTGGGGGATTCGAGGAGATAGATGAAGGTCAAGATAATAATCAACAAATCCGGCTGATTTTCGGACTTGAGAGGGCTGAGCACTCAGCCACCCAACAGACTCATCTACCTCTATATTCATCAATAGAACCCAGATATATTTAGATAAATCTATTAAACAGAGCAATTGTGAGATTCTTGTGTGAATCGATCGCCAGAAGAAAACCGCTGTTGAATCGACAGCGGTGACCCTTAAAGTACTTGGTTTAGGATTCCCTGTCGGGCAGTTACACTACGGCAGGTTTGACGAAGGTAGGGTTCCCTTCTTAAATTTGGCCCCTATTTTGTCTGCCTCATCCCATCCGCCCATATAAGCCTCATCCTGAGGCATTCGAGGGGATGAATAAAGATCAAGATAGTAATCAACAAAGCCAGTTGCTTTACGGACTTCATGCGGCTGGCCACTCAGCCACAGAGGGTACTCATTCACCTCTAAATTCATTAATAGAACCTAAATATATTTTGATAAATCTATTAAACAAAAAGATGAGGAGGATTGTGTGAGGGCACACCATCAAGGCAAAAGCCCGCAGCCTGTGAGGCAATACGGGCTGAAATCAAGACCTTTGCTTTTGGGATTGTCGCATGGGGAGGCGATCGCCACTACCCTAGCAATCCCCACAAAAAAGGCACGGCAGGGTGATACCCGGCACGGCTGAACATAGAAAATCTATGACCCATCCTCCCATTTCTCCTGGTGCGGTTCTACAGCGGATCCACTAACGTTACGGGACAGTGGTCGGGGGAATAGGTAGGGGGGCGGATGATCAGCTATGGGGGCAGTTAATTGGCTCAGTCATTTGAAGAACAAAAGAAGGACTATTCCACCAGTGAGTAATACCGTTTTAATATGAAGCTGCGCCAAATAGGGCTTCGAGAATGAAATCGTAGGACGTCAATGACGCAACCCTTTCAGGGGAAATCTTGTCGAGTTCCGAGGTCAGGAGTTT
>NZ_JAMPLB010000084.1:0-26818 GCF_039962325.1 Leptolyngbya sp. PL-A3 | reverse complement strand
GCGATCTAAACGACCTAAGCATCGATTAGGAGGGTCTGGGGCTGTAACCCAGTCCTTGGTGGCCTGAAATGCTCCACCTGAAATGGCAATACTCACGCCAGATGACCCACTAGTAGCAACCCTAGGGGGTGTGGGTTACTGCCTTTCTGTACTGGCCTCTGGTCCATTGGCGATCGCCGTGGGCCTGTTGGGTGGCTGGTATATGGTCGATAAGGTTAAGCGGGGGGAGAAGGCGTTTGATGATATCGAGAATGGACGGATTGAGCGGTACCTGAATGAGTCTCAGCGGCGTGTACTGGCTCAGTTGCCGCCCGTGATTGATCCGTTGCTGTCTCCATCCACAGCATCCACACCCCAGACACAACAGACTGTGGATGCTGTGGTTACAGCTGTGGACGTTACTGCACCCCCCATTTCGGAGCAATGGAGCGGGCAGCAGTGGCAGCTCTGGCAACGCTTAGTGAAGGATTGCCCTGAACTGCGCTATGCATTGATGTGCAAACTGTTGGTGGTTAGTGGTCCACAGCAGACTGGGAAAAGCTCTCTGGCATCGGCGATCGCTTACCTGCGTAGCTACCTGATGGGATGGCCCACCATTGCAGTAACACCTCACGTTGATGGAGAGAAGATTTTTGATGGTCGGGTTGTTGGCGCTGGGAGCAACTTTGAAAGCATTCAAGAGTTCTACACGGATCTGGTCGAGAATTTCACCATGGGCGGCGATCGCCAAAGTTTGGTGATTGATGAGCTGACGCAATACACCAATGAGCACAAGAGGTTGGGTCAATCCCTGGTCAGAACAGCCCTGAGCGAGTCTGATAAACACGGCATTGCTCCAATCCTCATCAACCATGCCAAAACCTTGTCTGGTGGCTTTGCGGGCATTGAGGGAGTGAGAGAGCTGCTGGATAGTTCTGCAATCCAGCTCACTCGTCAATATGGGGAAACACCCTGGGGTGAGCAGACCCGCTCTGCTGAAGTGAGGATCAGCCGACCAGGGCACAACGAAACGACCATCACAATTCCAGACTGGCTGTACCTCGATACTTTGCAGCAGCAATACCCAATTGAAGCGATCGCCACTAAAACACCGGCCCAGGTTGCGGCTCCCGCCCCAGTAGAGCCTCAGCAACAGCCTGAACCAGCTAATCCCTTTGAGATGACCGCAGAGGTTTTAGAGCGGCTTTACGAGGCGAGCCCCAATGCTTCCACAGCCCCAGACGATCAACTGGTGAAGCTTCCCCTAGAACTGAGGGCGATCGCCGAGTTTGCCCATCGACAAAACCGTTGGGTGACGGCTCGGGAAGTGCGATCGGGTATTCCCAGTTTGAAGGAGGGCAAGGTATCGACGGAGGTAATCCGAGGCTACTTTCGTCAACTTGCAAGCCAGGGTTTGGGTGCTGTGGATGGAGAGGGCGATCGCCTCAAATACCGCTTTTAAGGCCCATCCTCACTGTGGACTGTGGATAGGTGTGGATGGTGTGGAACCCAGTGGATTAGGCCGTGGACAGCATCCGCACTCATCCACATCCACAGTCCACACCTCTCTCAGTCCACACCCATATCCACAGTATTCATCCACACCTCATCCATATGACCTATGGCAAGCGGAATTGAACACGGTCGAAGCATCCTATTCACAACCCCGCTCATTGCCCTGGCGGGGTTTTACTGTGGTCTGAGCGATCGCGGCAAGAAAACCTTTGCTCAAATGGAGGCTGTAGCTGGTCTCCGGAATGTATGGACAATCGCTTGGTCCCAACTCTCCAAAGCCTATCTACAGCGTTACTTGTACTGGGATCTACATTGATTGTTACCGCCATGCTTACCTACTACATCTTCTGTAAGCTAGGATTTGGGATGGAAGCGATTAAAGACAACTCTCATGCCTTTTCCCATAGAGCTTAAATTTACTACTCCACATTTATTCCAAGGGCGAGCACAATCAATTACTCTGTACTCTGGATTAACACAAATCGTAGGTCCTAATGGATCGGGAAAGTCTCAAATTCTACGGCACTTAAAAAGTGTCCTCCCCCAATATGCAGGTAGCCGTCACGTAAAATATTTATCTAGCGCACGATTGGCTGCATTGGATGTGTATCGAGCAATTGATACTCGCCATCGCTCTGAACCGTATTATGAAGGAGTACCTCAAGGAATACGGTTAGATCTTTTAGAGGGTGGAGAATACAAAATTGAGACAGCCGCTTCTGCTTTTTATACTTTGAAAAATAGGCCAGATTTACAAGTAAAGATCCGTGAAAGACTTAGAGCTCTCTTCAAACGAGACATTAAATTTCAGTGGACTGCGCAAGGCCTCAATATAGATTTCAATAGAATTGGGGAGGGGACATATTCTTTGTCAATGGAGGCAAGCGGACTGCTTCATGTCATAACTATTTTGACTTCTATTTTTGATGAAAAAATAGGCGTTCTTTTAGTTGACGAACCTGAGTTGTCTCTTCATCCTCAGCTTCAAGCTTTCCTACTACGAGAGATGAAAGCCTATTCGGGTGATCCTAGTGGAACCTGCAAAAAAATTATTGTTATTGCAACACACTCCACAAGCATGATCAGTGTCAGAACGGTAGAAGATATCTCAAATATTATTTTCACGATTGATGCTAATGAATCACCTCGACAAATTTCCCCTGACAATGACACTCTAAAAAATCGTAAACTTAAAGCTTTTGTGTCACAAATTGGTGCATACAAAGATGTATTTTTTACATCTCATCCTTTACTTGTTGAAGGGCCAAGTGATGCATTAATTGCTGAAGCTCTTGAACAAAAATATAATTTATATTTAGGTGCTGCTGGCAGCCAAGTCTTACCAACTTTAAGTAAAGATTCAATGCCTGGAGCTGCGAAGTTGATGAAGCTGATAGGTAAGTGCCCTGTAGTAATGGCAGATCTGGATGGGTTTACTGACTCAGACAATTTAGTCTCGATCTTTAGCGGTGATCCTCAAGCTGAAGAACTAGTACAACGGCAAGGGCATGAAAGTTTAATACGTTATGTACATCAAGTAAAAGATGCACTTGCTAATTTGATTGATAATAGATGGGATGAAATTAGTAGCAAAGCCAAAGAACACTCATACTGGGTGGATGTTAATGAAGAAAATATTGAAATACGTAAAAAACGCTCTGCTGTAGCTGTTTTATTAGCAATGTCAGAGCCTGAAGCCTCATCACTTCTATCATGTGAATGGATTGGCTTACGCCATAGGCTTATAGCTTTGTTAGATATACTCGAAGCTGCTGGCTGCTTCTTTTTGCGTCGTGGAACTATCGAGAACTATTATCAAAATACCCCTGTAGATATATCAAGGAGAGCAGATAAAATAAAATATGCTGAAGTAGAAGCTGTTTCCATTATTGAATCTGAGCAAAGTGTGATTACTCAACAGTATGAAGATATTCTTAAAGTACTTCGTTTTGCTGCACGGTCTCCTGAGATTGATGAAGTGGCAGCTATTAAAGAGTTAATACTGTCAGTCGTCGCACCTGCGATGGTTCGACTTGCTACATCTAACAATCATGATTTACAAAATACTGTTAATAGAATTTTGGGTGAAGATGCGGGTACCATAAAGTTAGAAAAAATTGGTGATGATAAAAAAACTATACTCAGAGTCAGTTTAAAATCTGAAATTCTTAATATCGCAGGGCTACCTATTGACTTACCTCAAGATTGCGATCCTGTACAATTCCTAAACGAGCGATTGGTATCTAGGTAAAAGAACATGGCTTTGAGTAAAGCTTGATTTTGTCTGAACCCAAACTATTATTGAACTCGATCGTACTAATCAAAAAATATTTCCAGCGGGTTACTGTTGCCATCCTTCAATGTTGTAGCCAATACCTTCACTGGGTCATCGTCAGCGTGGCGACCGAGACGGCAAAGGATCTACTTTAGCTTCTAAATCTGGTTTTAACCTCGGTCGCTTGTATGTCACTAATGGGTTCTAGAGAACAAATACGGGCGATCGCACCCTTACACCAACTGCTGGTTGAGATAATCGCACCACTGATGGAACAGCTCAGCATCACCCACTGAAGTCATCTCCTGGCTCCAGAAAGCGCCCCAGTGTCTGCGTACTTCCATGTCGGGCCGCTGCATCTCGCCCCATTGGATAAGAGCCAGCGATCGCACCCGGCGAAACTCTGACTCATCCAGCAGGGGAAGCGCTTTGTTCAGAGTGTTAGTGGCAATGCTGCCTAATTCCTCCACCTTGCATCCTAGTAACATACATAGGGCTTCGGCACGTTGCTGATTAGCCTTCATGTCTACTTGTGGTGCTGGCGGGGTGGGTTGCTGTGCAGACGGAGCACTGACAGGCTTTTTAGATTTGGGTGGTCCCTTGGGCGGCACTGGCTTGTTGTAGGCCGAGCGATCGCGCTGTGGCAGACTGCCCTCATTTTGTAGGTTGTAGGTAGAAGCTCGACCATCACCGGAGCTGTTCATGTACTTGATGAATGCAGCTTTGGTTTTAGGGTCGGTCTGCTCATCCAGATAACGGGCAACTCCCCAGGCTTCCGCTGCTGTTTTGAACGCATCGGCGATCGCCCGCTCAATAGGAGTTCCCCGTGCCATATCCTTGCCCTCTCTGCTACGTAGCTCAAGCTCAGCATTGCCCACTCCTTGACGCTTACGGCCTGCAATGGTGATGGTGCAAGTTACGGTGCAGAACTTATCAATGTAAACAGGAGTCGAGTATTCAACCTCCCATTCTGGACAGACGACATCTAACCGTTCACGGATGATCTGCCAGGGCACATAGAACCAGCGGCCCCCACCCGGGAGATCTCGCTCCTTATGTTCTTCTGGCCTAAACCAGGCTTTGAGCCCGGTCATAACTTCTTCGAGTTCCATGGTCTGAAATTGTGGAATTTTTGATGAGTGCGATCGCCTCCCCTAGAACCGAGATGGCGATCAGTCCGACTTCAATTTTTTTGTCCAATCCCACGGACTGGCCTTTCGAGATATCATGGGCATCAAAACCCCAGTCACCATAAAGCCGTCATCCTCGGAATTGGGCTGACAACAGAACTTGACACCTGTTTCGCCGTCAATAACTTCAAGGTGGATGCGACCATCCATAGCGATTGCAGCCTCGCAAGCTTTCATCAGGAATTGCGCGTCTAGACATACTCGAACACCTGTCTTCCCTTCCATAGAAGCTCGCAGATCTTGTCCTTGCAAAACTTCCGCTTCGTCGTACAGCTTGTAATACTCTTCATCAGACATACAGGTGCTGAGTGCTGCCGGAGAAAACGATCGCATCTCATTGTTTTTATCAAGAGGGCCTTGAAGCTCTACGTTGAGCAGTAGCGCCCCATTGGTCGCTGACACTACATTTTTACCAATCTGAATATTTTTCAGAACCTTTGTTCCGCTCAGCCTGCGGTGCGCGGATAATGAAATCCATTGCAAAACCTTTAGTAACTTGGCGGGGATGTAAGTCATTTTCACTCCGTTTAAAATTGTGGAATTTTTGATGGTTGCGATCGCCTCCCCCTAGGGCTGGAAGGCGATTGCCGTGGATTACCAGAATGAAACGGGCAGGTGAGAGATGGTGTGATCCTCGCGGGCTTGTTGCCTGGGCTGAGGTTCTACAGCTTCACGGCTGGCCTCATACTCCAAGTCTGAGAGTTTATCTTTTAGCTCAAATACTTCGCGCTCAGCGTCGTGTAAATCGCTAACCAAAACTCTGTTCATGCGGCGTAACTCGCTGGCCTCATCTTGAAGATTAAGGAGCGCTTCTTGCAGATCTCCAACCTCAGCATCAACACATTGTTTGATAGTCTGTGCAGCGTTCATTAGGTTCTCATCTGGCATGAACATCCGCTCAATCATTCCTATTAAGTTTTCGATCGCCTGCGTATATGTAGTCATGATTTCCAGGTGTGAGAGTTTGCGGTTGTGGAAGTGCGCTTCCCCTAGAACTGACCGGGGGATTTCAGTGTTTCACGGGCCTGTTGCAGTCCTTCGATCGCCGCCTCCAGATCCTCAACGCCATCGATATTAACCACCTCAATATGACCGTGGCCAAGCCGTTGTCTGAGAAGAATTTGGGGGCGATCGCCCGTGTTCAAAATTTCGACCGTCTTGTGTTTTCCTGCTTCAAATTTCATGGGGCTGTGGGGGTTAAGAGGTTTGTTGCAGAGATGCACTGAGGGGGCATGAAGCCCCCTAGAACTGTCAGTTAAAAGCGACCTGCAATTCTGCTAAAGCTGTCCGTTCGCGCATCTCCAGCTTCGTTGCGGTGAACTGCCCACGCAGCCGTTCCAGCTCAATCTCGTACTGGGCCTGCTGGTCTTGAATAACCTCCAGATCTGCCTGCAAAGATCGATAGCTGGGAGAGTTTCTGAACTCGGCAATGCAGGCATCACGTTGACGATCGTTCTTCAGATCAGAGTCAAACGCTACTTTATGTTTGATGGCAGAATCCAGCTCCGACAGTTGCGCCTTCAGCTCACGGGCCTGACGGGAAAGGTTGAGAATTTCTTGCTGGATAGTAGCGATCGCATTGGGATAATCAGTCAACTGCATAGCTTACCTCTTCGGTTCTAGGGGACGTTGTAGGGACAAGTGCTTTTAAGTCGCTGTCGCTGAGATCGAATTCTTCCTCTGGCGCTGTGAGGGCATCCTCAGGAGAAAGGCCGTAGACATAAGACACGCCATAACTCCAGCCCCACTCCCCCAAGCCTTCCTTGAGGGCCGTTAATGCGCTAATGTACCGCATGGAAATAATGGTGGCAGGGCGATCGCGATGAAGCACGCGAACACTTTCGAATAGCTGGAATGTTGGCGGTAGAACTTGCGCGGGTAGCTCAATGATCAACGATTGGGTATTCATAGGTCACACCAAAATGAAGATATGGAAGGGGCATCAAATGCCCCTTTGCAATGCATCAACCCCTCAGAACACGGGCGATCGCCTCACCCAAGGCATCCCATTCGATACCAGCACTTTCGGCCCACTGCTCAAAATCGGTTTCCGGGGCACCAGCGCCATAGGCTTTGAGTGCCTGCCATTCTTCGGCGGTCAATTCATCAGCAGGCTTGTCAAGCAATGCTTCGAGCTGTTCTTGAGACATGATTGTAATCCTTGTAAATGTGTCGAGTGATGGAGCGACCATTGCAATCGCCCCATTGGGAATTAGCTCAGCAAGCTATCCAGTACGGCTGCAGCAGTGCCATCGTCAGGTGTGTACACATCCCGGTTGCGCTCTACCCAGGCAAGGAAATCGCTTCGGTTGGCATCTGTCACTTGCTCACCAGGGAGAATCAGATCAAGGTGGGAAGCAATTCGGTACAGGCAGTCGTCAACAGCGGCGGGGTTATTCATTAAACTCAACGTGTCGAGGCGCTGGATTTGCTTACGGACATAATCGTTGCTCATCTGGAAATCCTTAATGTGTAGTGAGTGGAGGTGGGGGCACGCGGCCCCCTAGAACTGGATCAACTAGAACGGAGCAACAGCATCGAACTGGCGGCACACATTATCGCTGCCCTCACGACGACTATCGAGATCCTCAGAGGCCATCAACCGGCAATAGGAGCGACGATGCTGCACACCGAAGATCTGGGAGTTGACCGCGCGATCGGGAACGAACCACTTGCACTGGGCGCACAGGACGAACATCAACAGAAGGAGCGGGAAGAACTTGAGTTAACATTGAAGTGCCTCTTAATAAGGGGTCTTATTTGAGGGCGATCGCTTGCACTTTCCTAGGGTGGCGATCGCCCTCTCCTGTTTTAAGCATGGCATCCACATATATTGATGTCAATATATATTGACGTAAAGATGTTGAGTTCTTATTATTAAAAGAAGATGATATTAGAGGCGTATATGTATGGTTGTTGCAGTGCCGAAGGATTACCGCTCAAAGCCGGGAGAGTACGGCGAGACTAAGAAGCAGAAGCAATTCCTAATGACTCCCACGGCTTCTGACCTGCTTGATTCAATGGTTGCCGAGTACAGTACGACTCGTTCAGACCTGCTAGAGCGCGTTGTTCGAGGGTTAGCCGCGTTGGGAAAAGAAGCTCGTGATCATCTCATGCTTGAGATGGGGGTGATTGAAGAGGAAGGCGATCGCCAATGACCATTTCCAATTCAGATCGCATTGCTGAACTGATGGCATTAACGCTGAAAGAGTTTGCTCAAGCAACAAAGCATGTTGCTGATAAGCCATGTGCTCCAGGCCTTGAGCCGAAAGCATTCCTGGTAAGTGAACCACAATTTGCTGAAATTCCTGTCACTCAATTAGGGGTGATGTTGGTACAGAAGCATCGTAGAGGGCTAAAAATTTTCAGTGGATGGGCGCAGTTAGCCGTGAGGCAAGCAGCCAACGAAGGAGAAGCTAGGAGCGATCGCCAATGACAAAGCTCCTCATCCTGGATAAGGATGGTACGATCACGACTCCGAAATCAGGGGCCAAATTCGTTCAATCCCCCAGCGACCAGGTTCTGTTACCGGGAGTGAAGGAGGCGATCGACCGCTACGCTTGGGATGGCTGGAAGATGGCGATCGCCTCCAACCAGGGGGGAGTTGCAGTGGGTCGCAAGACGCTGAGGGAAGCGATTGAGGAGATGCAATACTGCATGAACTTAATTCCCAAAATTGAGTATGGCTTCATGTGTCCAGACTTGGAGGGCAGCACTTATTATGAAATTTGGCGACTTCAAACTGGCGATGAAGAGTGGTTGTGGATAGAGGCGCAGGTATCGAGCAGAACCTATCCAAATTTCCGAAAGCCTGAATGTGGAATGTTAGTAAGAGCAATGGATGTCCATGATCCAAGAATGCTTCCGCAGAATGTGTTGTACGTGGGCGACCGCCCAGAAGACGAAGGCGCGGCCCTAGCAGCTGGTGTGGAGTTTATGTGGGCCGATAAGTGGAGGGCAGGAGCATGACCATCACCGTTGCCAATCTCCGCACTACTAGGGCAGGTATTAGGTGCGACAGAGCTTCTGCCCTGGGGAATCCCTTTGAACTACGAACAGAAGCCGAGCGGGCCGCTGTGGTGGAAGCCTTCCGCCGATACCTCTGGCGGGTTGTTCGTGGTCACAATCCGAAAGAATCAGCTTTGGCGATCGCCTCTGAAATGGATCTGGCTATTGCCTCCAAGTGGCCGGCTCCTGACCGTAACCTATTCATGGCAACACTGTCCAGCCTGGAGCGGGAAGCAGCTCCAACCCTGCTCTGCTGGTGTGCGCCGTTAGAGTGCCACTGCGATGTGATTGCTAAGTATTTGGAGTGGAAGGGGGGCGATCGCCATGATTGAAGAACTCTCGGAGCAGTACAAAGACTTTGCTGCGTTGTTTACCAACCGAGTGCTAGAAGCGGTAGCTGACCGCAACGCTAACCCTATCTATGAAGTGCTAGATGAATATTCCGACCCATCCGGTAAACTAAGCCCCGCAGATTTGGCATTGGTTGGAATATGGCGAACGTTCTTCAAGAATGATGTTGAGTCCTTCCTGTGGCTGGGTTATGCACTTAGCGCTCGGGAGGGATATGAAAAAGTGTTGGCTTACTTTTTTATCACGGCTCAGCAAAAGCCATTAACGTCAGTGGAGGGCGATCGCCCATGATCAAGCTCCTGATCTTGAATAAGGACGGCACTCTAGTCCGTCCGAAATCTGGTGCAAGATTTGTGCAAGCTCCGGACGATCAAGAGTTGCTGCCAGGGGTAATGCAAGCAATCGATTACTACGCTTCGGAGGGCTGGAAGATGGCGATTGTCTCCAATCAAGGAGGCGTTGCCGCAAGGCATAAAACGCTGGATAAGGCAGTTTATGAAATGCGCTATTGCCTGCACCTAACAGCACCACACATCCTAAGGGGATGTCTTTGCCCAGACGCTGAGGGGTTTGAGTGTTATGAGGTGTGGCGTTTCAGCGTTTTCACTCCTATAGATCTTGGCAAGAAATATCGGAATTATTACGGCACATTCCGCAAGCCAAAACCGGGGATGTTAATGTATCTCATCTCGCAGTTCTGCCGCTTATCAAGTGAAGGCTTAATAGATGTATTGATGGTGGGCGATCGCTCTGAAGATTCCGGCGCTGTCTTAGCGGCTGGTGTTGAATTTAAATGGGCACATGAATGGAGGGCAGGAGCATGACCATCACTGTTGCCAACCTCCGCACCACCAGAGCAGGCATCCGCTGTGATAGGGCCTCTGCACTGGGAAATCCCTTTGAACTGCGAAATGAAGCCGAGCGGACCACAGTAGTGGAAGCATTTCGCCGTTATCTTGGCGAGTAGTGCAGGACCAAGATCCAAAAGAAGCAGCGTTGGCGATCGCCTCCGAAATGGAGCTGGCGATCGCTCCCAAGTAGCCAGCTCCTGACCGAGCCCTGTTCACGGTGACACTGGCTAGCCTAGAGCGGGAAGCAGATCCAACCCTACTCTGCTGGTGTGCGCCGTTGGAGTGTCACTGCGATGTGATTGCTAAGTATTTGAAATGGAAGGGAGGCGATCGCCATAAAGCCATCAGTTGAATTCCTATTCCACCGTGCCTGCGATCGCTGCCACTCCTAGTGGACGCAAGCAGACCTATTGAACCTGGAGCAGTCCTACTGCCTCCACTATGGCTACAAGAATGCAGTGGAGCTGCCTGTGGCTCACGGTATCAGCGAGAAGTTTAAGCCAGAGTATCGGCACTCTATTGTGCAGATTCTGGGGGGAGTTGTAGAGGAGATTGAGGGAAGTCTTAGGGGAGGCGATCGCCATGGCTAGGTTAGACGTGCCAATGCTGAACATGACTGAGTCAGTAGAGTCATGCCAGCATCAGTTGTACATCCTCAACTATGCATGGCATTGCGCCCTTGATAGTGGCGATATTGACTACTGCGACTTGCTAAATGAGCTGAAAGAGCTGCTGTGGAACCAGTACAAGAAATTAGGTGTGGAAGCAGTACAGCCAGGTGACATTGTGCCGTGGGGTCGTAAGCGAACACTGAGCCAGCTTATTGAGGGCGATCGCCAGGCCTGAAGTTATCAAGTGTTGATTCAAATTGGAGGTAATGGAAAGATGATGATTGATTTAGAAGTAGGGGAAGACTTATTAACCCGGCAATGTAAGAAGGTGCAGGAGGAGAGGCGAAATTGTTAGCATCAGGATATGAATAAACCCGATGCTCGCCTGCTCAATCCGTCCACTCAGAATTACCTACACCAACAAGCAATTCGCCTCAAGCAGCAAGGTAAGCGGAATGTTGATGTTGTGGCTTATCTAGACGTGCATCGGAATACGGTCTCTGAGTGGTGGCAGCAGTATCAGCAAGTGGGAGATGCGGCGCTCGAACAACAGCCACGAGGGCACAAACTGGGAGACGGGCGCACGTTGAGTGCCATTGAGGAAGCTGGGGTGCAGCAGCAGATGCAAACGCATTTCCCAAATAAGTTGGGGATCGACAGTGCGTTGTGGACGCGCCAAGCCGTAGAGTGTTTAATTGAGCAACTGTGCGGTGTTGTGATGCCGATTCGTACCGTTGGAGAGTATCTCAAGCGGTGGGGAATGACTCCCCAAAAGCCATTGAAGCGAGCCTATGAACAAAACCTTCAAGAGGTTGAAGCATGGTTGCAAACGGGGTATCCTACCCTCGAGCAGAAGGCAAAGCGACAAGGGGCAGAGATTGCTTGGGGAGATGAATCAGGGCTACGCTCCCATTCTCAAGTCGGTCGAGGTTATGCCCGCAAAGGAGATACCCCTGAGATTCGACTCAATACCCAGAGGGTGTGAGTCAACTATATTGCCAGCATTGACAACTAGGGGACAGTTCGTTTCATGCTCTACACTCGGAAACTAACCGCCCAAGTATTCATTGTGTTTTTAGAGCGTTTGATTGCCAAGCGAAACCGGAAGTTGGTGTGGATTGTAGACCGGCATCCGGTGTATCGCTCGCAAGTTGTGCAGCAATGGTTAAAGGCACATCGAGCGGCGATTGAGTTGGTGTATCTGCCACCCTACTCACCCCAGTTGAATCCAGCGGAGTATCTCAATTGTGATGTCAAGCAAGGAGTACACTCGAAACCGCCTACGCGGAACTAGCAGCAATTGCAGCAGCGTGTGTTGTCGCACCTGCGGAAACTTCAAAAGTTGCCGAGTCGCGTGATGCGATATTTCAAGCATCCATCGATTGCTTACGCTGCTTAGAATGCACCCTCAATGATTGCCGGGTTAATAACAATAAATACACCCCGTGGGGCGATTATCCTCATATGGGCAGAGGAAGGAGCAGACCTTTTAATTTCTGTTGGAACTGATCCTGAAACCACAGTTCCAGAGGTGAAAGACAGAATTGGAGAAGAGTATGAAGGGTTTGATTTAGTCGCTAAGCGTGTTTGTGATGTGTGGCTTTTCCACCCACAGAGTGAGCTTCTTCAGCCGTAGACCATGACTGAAACAACTAAGCGGTTAAGTATGGGTGTGGGGTTTCTACTCATTACTGCTCTACTTATCTATGCAGGGATGAGCGAAGATCAGGAGATGACCGAGAAGATACTCATCATTCTTGTGGCTGCCACGGGTGGGTTTGGAGCAGGTTATGTACTTGGGAGAGGTTAGAGGGTGATCATCCCTACTAGCCCATCTCAGAGCCCCATAGTCCTTCTCAACAGAAAGCCCCCAGCTCACAGCATGGGGGCTTTCTGTTGGCAGTGCCCCCCATAAACGTTAGTCTAAATTCAGCCACCGCTGAGCCTTGAGATGAGACAATCGCCATGACAGAACGACTAGACCGCATTGAAGTCATATTGGAGCAGCTGGCAAAGCAGCAGCAGGGTACACAGGCAAAGCTTGACGCTGTTGCCGAGAATTTGGAGTCTGTTACCCAACAGCTGGAGTTGTGAGTGAGGGATTGACCCGGCTAGAAAACTTGGCAGAGCGCATTCTACTGGCAATTGATAAGCAGACAGATAGCATCAATGCCCACGTGCAGTTGCCTCAGCAGCAATCTGCCAATGTCTCTGAGCTGTCTAAATTAGTGGCAAGTCAGGCGGCAACGGTTGACTTCCTTGTTCGAAGAGAGTCTTAGCGATTGCCATCTCTCCCCTAGAACAGAGAAAGCCCCCAGATAATCTAGGGGGCTTTTGTATGGAAATCAGTTTGATCACGGCTCAATCGTAGTGATACCAGCTTAAAGCTCAAATTAGGCAGATGGTTGTGGGGAAATGACTCTGCGAGCCATTTCCCCACAACCATCTGCCCTACACTCTAGTCAAATTGGTATGACTTAGTAAAGGCAGCGATCGTCACATGACCCACTGTTGAATTGCAAAAACAGGCTCCAAATTTTGATTTATTCAATTGGATTAAAAGTTAGGGCCAATTATTTTAAGTGGGGCAATGGCGATCGCAACTCCCCCTAGAATTCCTGAAGTTAAGAAGAAGCGGCTCTAAATTTTCTCTAGGACATAGTGGTGGTTTGGAATAGAAGCCTTCTCTATGCCCGATTGTTTCGTCTAGAGTAAATTCAGCACAAGCAGTATAGCATTAATATTTACGAGGGATTGCCCTTTAACTAAGTATGAAGGCTATTCCAAAGAAACTAACCAAAATCCAGGCTTCGACAGGGTAGCTTTAAGCTATATATTCAGCATTAGTAGACAATCTTCACAGCGTAAGAGGTGTTGTATTCAGCCAGGAATAGCAATACTCAGAAGGATATTAGCTATTAACTAAGCAAGATAATCATCAAGTGCATTATCTAATAACATCAATTACCGTTGACGAGCTAAGCATTACAATACAATATTTAGCCTATATTCTTATTGGATTAAGCAATATAATTCTGTATTATTGACATAATTCTATTAGTTTTAGGGCGCTATTAACTGTAAAACGAAGAGAGTTTTCGAGGTTGAAACCAAACATTATAAAAAATTCCAAAGCTTGAGAACCGTTGTGCCTGGCCAGGTTCAGCAATATTCAGAAGGGTATTAATCAACTAAATAGGATAATCATTAAATGCATTATTTAATAACATTAATCACCGTTGACGAGCTAAGCATCGCAATACAATAATCAGCCCATATTCCTGTCAGATTAATCAATAAAACATCATCCTGCTAACACAATTTTTTATCGACCGTATAATGAAGAGATTTTTAGGATTTAAATTGGATTTTATTGAAGATTTGCACTAGAATGAGGCGATGAGTGAGGCCCCTTATTTATTGCTTCTACCTCTTCTCATAGCATCTGCCCCTGTTGATCAGCTCCTTCCTCTTGGATGGAGTTAAAATCAATCTTTCCTGGTTTCCCTATGTTCCCCTGCACTCGATCACTCCCACCCAATGCAACAATCCAGAAGAGTTCCGCATGGTATTCGACGCTTCCAAAGTTTTACGCTCCTGGCTGGCGGGCGATCGCCCCAGTGAACAACTAAAAAGCTTGCTGGATCTTAGCTTGGTTCAATTTGTTGAGAATGAGGGAATTAAAATAACAATTCCTGAAGGCTCTTATGAAGAAGTTGAGCCATTTTTAGAGCAGATCTTAATAAAGGCAGCACTTTTTGAAGGGCCAGAGCGGTCTTTTTCTGTATGGGAAAAAGACAAACGAATGGCTTACTATTCACCACGCGCGATCAAATCTTATGAGAAAAAAGGGATTAGTCTAAATTAGAACCAAATGCTTCTAAATAGTCAGCTGCTCCGTCTCCTTTAAATAATCGCGTAAGCCTTCCATATTCTTTGAAGGTAGGCTCTGAGCCCTCTAGTAAATCTTGCATTCTTTCCTCTGGAATGCCTGTAACTTCTGATGCCTGAACAAGGGTGCGATCGCCCAATGCTTTTAGCAATATGCGAGCAGCTTTCCGGTTTTTGTGAGCGACCACTTTAACACTCCCTTGATCCTTAATCCTCTTTGTAGAATCGTAAGGCTTAGTGTCAACTTCATCCGCAACCTTGCCCACTTTCTGTGTATCAAGGCTAGCTTTCCTAAATCCTGGTTCTTTGTCTATATTTTCAGGATCAGTAGTCTGAGTAAGACTCCGTAACCTTCCCGTTGCCAATAATATTAAATCCCAGGGTTCAAAAGGCTTCCCCGTTGCAGGCTCTATAAGCTGGCGGGCAATTGCCAAGATGGTGTCTGGATCTGGTTTTGACCCTATCATTTCGCCTGGTCGATTTTTGCGATGTTTTCGTAAAGCGCCAATCGTGTTAGACGCAACTCCAGCAAAACTTGCAAACTCATTCTGGCTAATCCGCCTGTCTTCCAGGTGAGCGTCAATCAGCCGAGCAATTTCTTTCAGTCCATCTGGGTCATAAAATCGCTCTGAGTCCACGGCACAACACCTAAGTCAGTTGCCTCATCATGCAACACGGTGCATATTTTTAGGCAGTTTATATTGCACGCACTATGCAGCATGCGTTATACTGCACAAACTTCACATTTAGGTAATCACAAATGAGCCTTGCAAGTCGAAAGCTGAAGCCTCAGGTCATGGCTGGGTTTGTGCGTGGTGAGACTCCTGCTGAACTGCATCGCCGCTACTCAGAAGAGGTGTCTCACAACACTATCTATCGGTGGTGGAACGAATGGAAAAAGCAGGAATCCGAAATCAAGAGACAACCCGAGGCGATCGCATCATGACGGCTTCTGCAAGGCCAGTACGGCTCCCCTTTTAAAGCAAGAAGCAGCGGTATCCCGGCCAAGGTACCCCCGCTGCTCCATCCCCAAAGAGAGGACAAATTCATTATGACTTCAGTTGCTGAAGCTTTTGCTACTTTAGCAGAGCATAAAACAAATGTTTTGGCTACGGCAAATGGCGTACTTCTAAAAAGGTACAGGGGTTTAAACAAAGGTAATTGCGTTAAAAGCCATAAGCAGCCTCAGCGCCCCAATCCTTACCCCTCAATCAATACTCTTTCACACATGAAGGAGGGTAGCAATGCTTAGCCTGACACACGCCCTAAACATCCTGGAATTAACTGAGCTGACTAGCCTCATTCAACTCAAGGATGCTTATTGCCGCTCCATGCTTCGTTGGCATCCTGATCCTCGCGCTACTAAGGTCTGCCAGGAAATTAACTCGGCCTATGCCTTTCTGGAGTTAATCGCTCTCGGTCGGGATCAGAACAAGGCCAGTGGCAAGGAATGGGCTGAGTACATCAAAAAGCAATTACTCAAGAAGGAAGTTAAGACCCGATGGAGAAAGGCATACTGGACGGCCCACAATGCTCGGCTTTACCTAAGGCTTCACTTCTCTACCTGCATCCTCGAATTCAAACAGGCAGCTATTAAACTCTGCCGAGTATGGTTTCTCAATTACCTATATGAGGGCATCCCAGAGAGCTGTCGGGCATACCGGGAACTGTCGCTTGCGATCGCGCCCAATCGAGATGTGCGGGAAGACTGGGCGAAGAAGTATCACAACCTGGAGTTCGGTTCTGATAACTG
The DNA here is from genome assembly GCF_039962325.1 of Leptolyngbya sp. PL-A3. Classification (NCBI taxonomy): domain Bacteria; kingdom Bacillati; phylum Cyanobacteriota; class Cyanophyceae; order Leptolyngbyales; family Leptolyngbyaceae; genus Leptolyngbya; species Leptolyngbya sp. PL-A3. The sequence continues at coordinate 10,394 of NZ_JAMPLB010000084.1, read as the reverse complement.
GATCTTCTACCTACTAGATTCAGTTGCTCAGCTAACAGATGGGGAGCATACAGCATGAGTTCGGCTCCTCTAACAATTCTGAATCGTGACTATTTGGCGATCATTCACACCCACGCTGCCAGCGCTTCCAAAGCAGTGCAGCGATGTGCAGCAAAACTAATCCAAATCTTCGAGCGTTTCACGTTATGGAAACTGGAGACCTGCAAGCTCCCCCTAGAACGAGCATGGTTCTGGATTCCCATTTTTCGTAGCCAGCGCCCATCGAAAATCGAGTCTGAACAACTTGAGCTGATAGAAGCAAGTCCGCAATCGCTCTATGACGAATTAAATGGTGAGCACTGCAAGGACGTGATTCAAAAGGCGGTCAAACTGCTGACTGAATTGGGGTTAGTTCATCGTCGAAGAGACCCCCGCAATGGGCAGAACAGAACGTTCTATTATCTGGCTGATCTAGAGAAGCTAAAAAAGCTCAAGGCTTTGGTGCGTGGGAATTTCAAAAAAACGTCTTTGAAAGACGATAGAACGTTTTTGAAGGACGATACATCGTCTTTCAAGCGCGAAAGATCGCGCATGATCTCATCTACTAACTCAGTCTCTTCCTCTTCCTCTAACAAAGATGCAGTAGCTGAGGAAGCGGTTCTAGGGGAAAGGGAAAACGCCAATCCGATCGACCAATCCGAACCATTCATAACAACGTCGGTGGTGAAGCAACCATTAGAAACTCACTCCTGTTCTCCAGTTCAAGGGGTTGCAGAAGGCCAGTTTTTCCCGCCGCCTGCCGCCGTCGAATTGAAAATTGATTGGAATGAGGACGTCCAAGAAGCGGCAAGGAAATTCGGCGATCGCATTCCTAATGCCCTGGAATACGTTCGTCAGGGTATTGAGGAAGGATGGGCGAAGCAACCTACTGGATTGTTCATTACAGCCCTGCGGAAGGGCCGTAAACCCCAAAAGAAGACTGTGCCCCCTAAGCCCAAGGAACGGGTAGATATGTTCCAGGTAGAGGGTGCTTGCCAGGGGGCATTTATGCAGAGCGATCACGCCTTCATTCAAGCCAGGCTGAAAGGTTTGGTACGTGCTGGCATGACTCCCGAAGTTGAAGCGTTGCGCGATCGCCATCCCGAGTGGGGATTTCAGTCGAGGAGCGATCGCCATGCGTGACCCCGAGCATTGGCGTAATCATTTTGGGCTGCCCAACGCGGTTGAGGAAATCGTAGTTGTTAACTCTTTTGGGGAGCTGATCAACATTATTTGCGAACACCGCTTAACACCGGGGCTGGATGCTGACTACTGCTCTAAGTGCAAGTGCTGGTGGGTTAACCAACAGATCCGAGATGTATTGAAACCCACACCAAAAAAACAAAAAACTAAATCCGAGCCCGACTCTGAAGAGTCGCCAGAACTGCTATGAACCAACTAAGTTTGATTCAAATTGAACGCAAAACAACCCAGGTTCGACCGGGTTGTTGCCACATCCCTAACTGGCTCAGCTTGAGGGAGCAGCAGAAACTGCTAGCCCTGTTGCGCGAGTGGTGTGCAGGAAGTTTCTGGGCACCAAAGATGCCTAACGGAACTTCCACGAATCAGCCTTTGTGTGGGCTAAGCCTAAACTGGAAGCCCCACGAATACGTTGAGACAACCCACCCCTCCCCGCTCCGCCTTCAATTTCTGGTGAATAGGGTTTTAGGAGAAACCCTGCCTCAGTATCAGCACAGCACTCTGCCGGATGTTGCGATCGTCAACTATGCCCCGTCTCCTGCTGTTGATATCGAGATGCGCAGTAGGAGTGTAGTGGTAATGGGCAGTCATTCCAGAATGGCTTTTCACGGCATCACCAAAATTGTTCTTGATTCGGCACCTCTAGAACTGGGCATGAAGATTGATCGCCTGAGCATCCCTGTCCGTCAGGCTCGAAGGGGGGTCGCATGAAAAGTGTCGTCACTTCTGATAGTCATGTCATATTTGATCGATCGCTACACCCAGGTTCTGCGGTTCACCTAGGAGAATCCTGGCTCGAACATTGCAACGATTCAGTGGGGGGTGGAACTACCCCTGATACGCCGCTATGTGTACGAACTCCGGGGGATGTACCTGGTGTGCTGGAAACCGTCTTTAGTGTTGCGGATGAAACTTTGGTATCTGACAGCAGAGGGGATAGCCCTGCTGGAGATGTTCCAGGGAAAATGGTTGAGGCGATCGCCCCTTCCATTCCTTCTGAATCTCCCCTAGAACCAGATTGGCAACAACAAATCCTGAACTGGCATCGCCTTGGATACGAGGGCAAATGCACTGAAGCAGAGATGGAGGAGGCGATCGCAGACATCATCTGGGAACACGCTCCTATCAAGCCAGGGCAACGGGTGAAGGAGGACAACAACAACCCGGCATGGCCTGAAGCCCACAAGATGCCTGCTCTGATCTGGTATGGTGAACTGCTGACCTATGAACCAGTAGTAGGCATGGGCTTCCGCTCTTTGTCAGCAAAAGTACTCTGGGACAAAAAGATCGATGGGGAACAAGTAGTAGCCCAAACCGTTATCGAAAACCTTCGGGTATGCGGTCCTGCTCCAACTCGTTCAAAGTCACCTGATACTAGCGGCTCTGGCAACAGCGTCAACGGTTGCCCGTTCCATGTGGGCGATCGCGTCCGTGTAAAATCCATCCACAAACTCAACCGCAACATCTGGAACCGAGAAACTCAGGTCGTTGAGGTTACCAAAGCTGAATTGGTGATAATTCAGTTGGATGGCGATCGCCGCTGGCCTATTCCCGTGCATCAATTAGAGCTTGTCAACGTAACTCCAACTGTCAACGAAACTCTAGTAGATCCTATTGCTGAGATTGAGGCAGCTTTGGCTGGGTTGAGTGCAGCCACCGAATCAGAAACGGTTCTAGGGGAGAGTGAAACTGTAACTCCCCCTAAGCGTGACAAGAAACAGAAACCCCGCCAGCGCAAAGCGCCCAAATGCCCTGAATTTACCTGGCAGTTTGAGGATGAACCACAACCGGGTGATCGCGTCTGGTATGCAACCCCAACGAACCAGGCCATTGTGCAGCGGGTCGAGGGCAATACCGTCCATGTGGTGTGGGAGGATGACGGCGAGCTGGGCACCATTCCCAACCTCGGCAATAAAGCCCGAGGCTATGCCGAGTTCTGGTATGGCAATTGGGTATGGCATGAGGACCGGGCCAACACTGGCATGGTGCAGGAAGTACTGGATTATGGGCGGGCTTTGGTCGAGTTTGATAGCGGCGAAGTTAAAGAGGTTTCTCAGTGTCGGCTCCATCCGGTCTATCCCTCTGAGGAAGCTAAGAAGCAGGCTAAGAAACCCCGCAAAGAGAAACTGTTTAAAGCTCCTAATCCTGCCCCGGTTCTGGGGGAAAGTGAAGCGATCGCCCCCAGCATTCCCAAAGTTATTAATCGGGATCTAGTAAGCAGTTTGAAGGGAGTGAAGGAGCGGTTTGATGCAAACAAAGCTAGGGCTGAGGTTGCAGAAAGCTTTATCAAATGGCCAGGTGGAAAACGGCGATCGCGTCAGGCTCGGATTTGGCAGGTGCTAGATCGGGTGTGGGCAAATTTTTCGTGCGCGTCACGCACGTTAATTGAGCCATTCTGCGGGGCGGGTAACGTTGCCCTGGGACTGCGAGCGGAGAAAGCGGTTCTAGGGGATGCAAACCCCCACATCATCAATCTGTGGCAGCAAGTGCAGTGTGATGGTTTACCCATCACCCTCAGCATGAGGAATGAGCGGGAATGTTATGAGGCAATCCGGGATAGTTTCAATGCTGCGATCGCCGATGGCAACATCAACACTCCCGACGCGGCACAGCAGTTTCTCTACCTGGTCAAGACTGGGTTCAATGGCTTGGTCAGATTCAATCGGAGTGGCGGTTTTAATGTGCCATTTGGCAAGCACAAAACCCTAACCTACCCCAAGGATCTGAAACCTTATCAGAACATTTCCAAGTCCTGGCAGTTTATCTGTCAGGACTGGAGGGAAACTCTCAAACTGGCAACGGCTGATAGCTTTGTTTATTCCGATTGCCCCTATGACAAGTTTGACGGCCCCGAGCAGTTGCCTCTGCTGGGGGAGGAATACCGTGCCGAGGGCAATGGGTTCGTGTCTTATACCAGTGGCGGTTTCCCCTGGCCTGAGCAAGTTGCCCTGGCCCGTGCCTTGGCAGAGCTACCCTGCCCTGTGGTCGCCAGCAATGCAGCCACCCCCCGAATTTTGGAGCTTTACCGAGGACTTGGGTTTGAGGTGCAAATAGTGCAGGCTAAGCGGTCAATCAGCTGCAACGGCGATCGCACCGATGCAGCCGAGATGATTGCGGTCAAGCTGCCCTCTCCCCTAGAACAAGAAATCAGTTCTAAAACTGCGAAGGCAAGATTCAAGCAGCGTAGAAAGTACGCTGAGAGCGTTTGCCAGAAACTTGGGTTTGAGGTGGACATTAATGCAGTTTCCAAAACGGAGATTTCCGTTTTGGAACAGCCAAAAGTTTCGGTTGCTGATTTTGGCGATGGTCCCTTAAAACCAGTTTCCGAAAATGACTGGGCCGAAAGCTTACATGATGAACTCGCCCAACTGGAAATGAAGCGTGATGCACTTTTCCGTGATGGTGAACTGGCTCCCCAAGGTGCATGGCTCGAAACAGGCAAGGTGAAAGGTAAAGAGTTTCGTCAGGCATGGTGGCGATCGAGTAAACCCATGTTCACTCCAGCCCGTTCCAAGGGCAACGCTGAAGCTTTGATTAAAAGCAGCTACATCGGCAAAGAGGGTGGTGCCGAGCATAAGGCCGCGATTGCGGCATACCAACGCCGCAAAGAATACAACCGGCTAACAAGACTCATTGAAAAACTGGAGGCTCACATCCAATGACATTACGAGGACGAATTGGATACCTGGAATATATGCTTCTAGGCCACCATCACACTTTTTACCGGCAGGGTAGCGACCTTCAGTGGCACTGCCATCACTACTCCATCTTGACGACTACACCTTACGCGATTGGTCCCATATCCTTCTGTCCCCAGGGAGGGTTGCTGGAAGCACCATTGGAAATTACTCAGGTAGCAATTCACCAAAACGTACCCATGATGGATGTTTTAGGAGAAGTCCGAATAATTTGGCTTATTGCTTGCAATTCCATTTTCCCCTGCTACCTCGCTGGATGATTGCGATCGCCTTCTCCAGCTTCATTCCACTGGAAAAATTTTCAACTGTTTCAATTACGTTCTCAAGAAACTGATTAAGGAGATCTCTCTTGATGATTACAACCGCGTCAATACCTCCAACCCTATCCGAAATCCACGATGCCATCCAAGCGATCGCAAATTGTGCCAGAAGCATCGGTTACGAGCAAATTCTAATCAGCCAAACAGGTGGTGTTTCTTTCCACCGAGTCAATCTCCTAGATCAGCTAATCGAACTGCATGAAGTGACAGCTCAGCTTCAACAAGAGCAATCGATCGCTGTTGGTTAATTTATTTCTGAAATCGTCACTTAGTTGTCACTGAACTATTGGGAAGCATGGCTGAAACCACCGAACAGATGATTGCTCGAACCCAGGAAATGTTGCTTGACTTGAGCCGCCAACTGGACGACATCCTTAAGGATCGCGATACCCGCATGGACGGTCGCCCCTGGACTAAGCTCGAGGCAGCCAAATGGCTCGGAGTCCACCCCGACACACTGAAGGATTATCGGAAGGAGTGGACGGAGGGCATCCATTACTTCCGCCTGCTCGGTGGGGAGTGTCGCTATAATCCCGAGATGGTCAAAGACTGGCTTGAGAACCGCAGCAATCCCCAAGCCCATGAGCGGGCGATCGCGGTCTGGAATAGCAAACGGCTGTGCAATCAGAACTTACGCACAGCATGCAGGAAGGCGGGGTGAGGCATCCGCTTGAAAATTTGGCTTCCAAATTAGAAGCTCGTATAGAATTGCCCCGAAAGATTCACAAGTTTCAAGAAGAAAGTGAGTTTTATTATGCTGTCCTATATGAATATGTTGTTGATGTGTCCAAGTTGTTGAAAGTGATCGCCCCACTACTCCCACAACTCCGGAAGCTTCGGCGTCGCATCAATGAAACCTGCGTAATTCTTATAAAGAATCTCAACCTCGTGGCCGGTCAGCTCAGCAACCTCCACCGGATTAATACCCTGAGCCAGAGCATGACTGATCATCGTTGAACGAGTAATATAGGGCTTCCGATATGGAATACCCGCCGATGCCAGCACAGCTCTCCAGGCTCTATTTCTAAAGTTGTGGTCATCCAAGGGTCCACCTTTAGGCGCAGGAAACACCAACTCTCCCTTTGCTTCTGCTTTGCGACGTTGCAGCAGAGCTTGCAGCCTAGATGTCATGACCAATGTTCTGTCTCGGTTAGTTTTAGTCTCCTTTCTTATTCCACCCCTGGAGATGACTTCACCAATCCAAACCCGCTTGCAGTCCTCTGATACATGGCACCACCTGAGGCCGATTGCCTCCCCAATCCTCATTCCCGTTCCCAACAGAAACTCAACGAAATCGGCATAGTATCCGTAATAGCGATGCCGCCGAAAAGCCTCCATCACCTTCACCACCTCATCTCGGTACAAGGGTTGGGGTTTTTGCTTGGGGGGAACCTTTACCACCACTTCAGACCAGGGATTCTCGGTGAGGATATCTTGAACGATTGCCCACTGCCAGCAGGCTTTTAGGTAACCAATATAAGTTTTGACGGTATCCGGCTGCTGGCTCACCAAGTATTCACGCCGGAACTTCTCTACGTCCTTCTCCCCAATAGAGACTGCAGCCCGTGTGGCAAAAAATTGCCTGATGTGGCGATGGCAAGCTTTGTACTTGTCCATCGTCCGTGCGTAAAGCCGCTTCTCCTTCCAAGCCATGAACTTGGCAAACAGGTCTACCACAGTGATGCGATCGGCAACTTTGTACTCCTCCTTGTACTTCTTGAGAGTTGGGTCAAAGTTGCCTGTCATCATATCTGCTTCAATGATCCGGGCTTTGCTCTCAGCCATTCGCCGCCCAATTGGGTCATCAGCTAGACCTAAATATATAAAGTAGCGTTTGCCGCCATGACTCCAGACAAGCCTGAGCCTGTCTCGAAGCACTTGTATACTTACGTTTCCGGTTGATCTACGGGGCATTTGTGTGTGTGCTGAAGTGATCACAGATTACACCCCGATTTACCCCAATTGACCCTCGATCGCCCTAGGAAGGGGTCTTGCTATTGAGAATGGCGATCGCTCAAAAGCAGCTCTGTGAGGGGGCTTTAAGCTTGAATTTGCTAGGGTCTGAGAGAATGGGCGATACTGGATTCGAACCAGTGACCCCTTCCGTGTGAAGGAAGTGCGCTACCACTGTGCTAATCGCCCGCGGTCTCCAATAATAGCAGCTTGAGTCGTTTTTTAGAAAGAGGTAGATTTTTAATCCGTTTCACCCATTGGAGAGATCCATAGGAGTCTGTATAGTGTTTATGGTTGGAGGTCGTTAACATATGTTCATACCTAAACTGATCGCTCCTTCTTCTGAGGAGTTATGCGATTGTCCTCCCCATCGCCCTGGATAGTTACGATCCAGTGAACGTAGCCTCTTTCGTGAGGCATAGACTAAGCAGTCCTTAACTAGCGATGGGCGTAGAAATAATGGCACCATTGGGTGATCGCGATCGCTTGTTCAGCTCATAGAATGCTTCTTATATATCAGGAATCCAATATCCATGACTGTCGCGCCAGATCAAGTTAACCGCATTGTTTGGAACCAGCATCAAGATCCCTTCGAAGTTCTGGGACCTCACCCGGTGCAGGACGGCGACAAGACAGTCTGGAGCGTAAGGGCCTATCTGCCTGATGCCAGTGCGGCATCTGTGGTGTTACCGGAAGCTCGGGCTGAGTACCCGATGCAGGCGTTGCATCATCCCCACTTCTTTGAATGCCAGATTGATATTCCTGAGCTGAGCAACTATCAACTCCGCATTCGAGAAGGGGAGCATGAGCGAGTCACCTATGATCCCTATGCTTATCGATCCCCTGTATTAACTGACTTTGATATTCATCTATTTGCTGAGGGTAACCACCACCGGATTTATGAAAAGCTAGGAGCGCATCCTACTGAAGTCAATGGAGTACAAGGGGTTTACTTCGCGGTCTGGGCTCCCAATGCCCGCAACGTATCGGTCTTGGGAGATTTCAACTGGTGGGATGGCCGTAAGCACCAGATGCGTCGTACTGGAAATGGTATTTGGGAATTGTTCATCCCTGAATTAAAGGTGGGAACTTCCTATAAGTTTGAAATTAAGAACTACGACGGCCACATTTACGAGAAGACTGACCCCTATGGGTTCCAGCAGGAGGTGCGGCCAAAAACTGCTTCTGTCGTAGCTGATCTCAGTACCTACACCTGGAATGACCAGGATTGGATGGAGCAGCGTCGCCATAAAGACCCATTAGCGAACCCCGTTTCAGTGTATGAGGTGCATCTAGGTTCCTGGTTACATGGTTCTGCTGCCGATCCTTATGTCTATCCCGATGGGACCGTGACAGAACCTGTTATTGTGGCAGATCTGAAGCCAGGAGCCCGGTTTCTCAACTACCGGGAGATGGCCGATAAACTGATCGCCTATGTTAAAGAGCTTGGCTTTACTCATATCGAAGTCATGCCTGTAGCGGAGCATCCTTTTGATGGCTCCTGGGGGTATCAGGTGACAGGCTACTACGCGGTAACTTCCCGTTACGGTACGCCCCAAGACTTTATGTACTTTGTAGACCAATGCCACCAGAACGGCATTGGGGTAATTTTGGACTGGGTTCCTGGGCACTTCCCGAAGGATGGGCATGGGCTGGCGTTCTTTGACGGCACACACCTGTATGAGTATGCCGACACCCGCAGAGGGGAGCACAAGGGATGGGGCACCCTGGTCTTTAACTATGCTCGCCATGAGGTGCGCAACTTCCTGATGGCGAATGCCCTGTTCTGGATGGATAAGTATCACATTGATGGAATTCGGGTGGATGCCGTTGCATCAATGATCTACCTGGATTACTGTCGGGAACCGGGGGAGTGGGCACCCAACCAGTATGGGGGCCGTGAACACCTGGAAGCCGCGGAATTCTTGCGTCAGGTGAACCACGTCATCTTTAGCTACTTCCCAGGGATTCTCTCCATTGCTGAGGAATCGACCTCCTGGCCAATGGTCTCCTGGCCGACTTATCTGGGTGGGCTTGGCTTTAATCTGAAGTGGAATATGGGGTGGATGCACGACACTCTGGACTACTTCCATATGGATCCGTGGTTCCGGCAGTTCCACCAGAACAACATTACCTTTGGCATCATGTATGCCTTTAACGAGAACTACATGCTTGTGTACTCGCATGACGAGATCGTGCATGGTAAGAGCCCGATGATCGGTAAGATGCCGGGGGATGAGTGGCAGAAGTTTGCGAACTTACGCTGTCTCTACACGTTCATGTACACCCACCCCGGTAAGAAGACCTTGTTCATGAGCAACGAGATAGGGCAGTGGAGTGAATGGAACGTCTGGGGTGACCTGGAATGGCACTTGCTGCAACATGAACCGCACGAGAAGTTGAAGCACTTCATGGGTCGCTTGAACCGCATGTATCAGGATCAGCCGGCTCTGTATGAGCAGGACTTTACGCCAGATGGGTTTGAGTGGATTGATTGCAATGACAATCGTCACAGCGTTGTGTCTTATATCCGTAAGGCGAAGGACACGGAGGACTATGTGGTGGTAGTTTGTAACTTTACACCTCAACCACACGCCCACTACCGGGTAGGTGTTCCCGATTGGGGTTTCTACTCGGAAGTGTTTAACAGTGATGCCCGTGAGTATGGCGGTAGCAATCTGGGCAATCTGGGTGGTAAGTGGGCTGATGAGTGGTCATTCCATAACCGTCCCTATTCTGTAGATCTGTGTCTGCCTCCCTTGGGTGTGCTGGTGCTAAAGCTCGATCGCGAAAAGACAGAAGAAGCTCGTAAAAAATAACGTTTGAAACCTAAGGCTCCTTTGTTGTCGTTATCAAATGGCAACAAAGGGGTTAGCGTTGATGAGTAGAGCTATGAAATGGGATCCGGAACCATAATTCCGCATTCCATTCCATAGTTCTACTCATCAGTGGGAAGTTGTAATCTCTTATTTCAGTACATCAGGACTTAGACATTTTTGTGAGTGCTGTGCTTCGCACAGCACTCACAAAAATGTCTAAGTCCTGACATCTCTGCGCCACAAGGAAGCTGAGGAACTCGATTCGTACCCCTAATACCAAACAAATATGAAGCTGCGCCAAACTAGAAGAGTCCTCTTTGAGGTGATGGGCGATGACAGGACGTCCTTTTCAAGTCACGGTGACGGAGAGCCTGGAGCAGTTAGAG
>NZ_JAMPLB010000083.1:0-26945 GCF_039962325.1 Leptolyngbya sp. PL-A3 | reverse complement strand
TTTCCTTTATTGACTACTTCAACCAAACGATGGCAAAGCCCTTTCAATGGACATTCAAGGGTAAGTTACTGGCGTTCTAAACCATAGGCTTATTTATGCCGCCGAGTACTAGTAGGCTGCGGCCTAAGTTCGCAAACTATGTTTTTGTGTAGGGTGCTTCGCACCCTACACAAAAACATAGGTGATGGATTTCCGCCGCAGCGTACTAGCCTGCAGGACCTCAACAAAATTACGCCAGCCTTGAGCTTGACATGATAGTACAAAAGAACTATATTCTCAGTGGTTTTCCAATAGGTCTCGTGAGGGAGTAGTCTGCCCTACTCCCCTTTTTCCAAACTTTTTCATCAGAAAACTCGTGTACTGCTGATACGGGATCCGCTTATGGATTAGCAGTATGTTTTTGGGTATAACGCATTTAATGCTAAGCATGACGGCTTTCGTCTGCTGCATCTAACATCACAAGTCAGTCCCGCGCACTCTCTTTATGCGGATCCCCTGTCCACAACCCGCTGAGCATACTATCATGCTTATAGGACGTTAAAGTTTTGTAACGCATTGACTTCTGTTGTAAAGCCCTATCACCGCTCTGCCCTCGATTGGCATGCCCTGACGCCCCTCTGGAAGGGGGGCGAGTCTTGGGTTCAGCGAGGTTTACCCCATGATCAACTCGCACCCGCGTGGCAAATGCTTTTGCTTGGAGATGGCTCACCCACCCGTCACTTGCAACTGCTAACCGGAGAGCCCACGGAAGTCGATGTCATCGATATGTCGTTAATTGGCATGGATAATGACCATGCTCCCGAGCAGTTAAGCGTCATTCCAGGGCCGCGTTTACGCCGACAGGTTTGGTTGCGAACAGCATCTGGGCAACGGCTCGCCTACGCAACCTCCTGGTGGGAAGCCAGCCACGTGGATGACTACCTGCAAAATCGCTCACTCCCGATTTGGGCTAACCTCGCAAAAATGCGAACTGAGCTCTACCGGGATATCCAGGGAATTTATCTGGGCAATAACGACGTACTTGCCCAGGCTTTTGGAGAAGATGGGCCATTATGGGGCAGACATTATCTGTTCTGGCACCACGGACGCCCCATCACCATCATCTACGAGGTGTTTTCCCCACATCTATGTCGCTATCTGGGGCCAACAGCGATCGCCCCACAATCCTAATCTCTAGCACTCAGGTTCGTGTATCTAATAAACCTCAGTTCGGGATAAGCTGAAGTGCTCATTTTGGCGTGCGCAAAGCGCACGCCAAAATGAGCGTTTTCGAATGCCGCGCAACGCGCGGCATTCGAAAACGTCCTTAACCCGAACTGAGGTTAATAACCTGTCATTCCTGTTGTGGGAGTAGTTTCTTTGCCACAACAGGAATGACAGGTTGTTTTATTTGTGATCCTAAGCAGCTAAAGTCAAGCATCTCTAAACATGGGCCAGGAGACTTACATCAGTCCTAAGGGTTTTGAAAGGATAGGCTAAACTTACGCTTCAAAGAAATTTTATAACTACTCCTCTCTAAAGAAATGCTTGAAAGCTACAGCAATATTCCAGCCTTTCAACGTTCCTTAAATCCCAATTTTAGATCGCGTGTAGTAGGAGGGACACGAGCATCTTTTCCACTCCATCCACTGATCGACGCAGAGAAGTATTTCGTTTTTATCAAATTTATCTACGAGGAACTAATAACTTAAACACAGCTTTACATTTTCTATGATCCTCGCAAATGTGTTGAATGTTACAACAGAGAGAGAACGCATCTAGGACATTAGCTTTAGTTAGCATGCTACTGCTCTCAATGGGTTTCGGTAAACCATCAGGGTTCATATCCTTTTTAATCTGGGAATTATTTATATATCTTGAAAGATTCGTCTAACGCACCTGCGTTCTGATGGCTGAAGTATTCCATTCCGCAATAGCCCCGTTCCCCGCAGGTTACGTTCAGCCCATTGAGTAACCTAACCTTCGGTGTTATTTACGATCGCCCTAAAGTACAAGCACTCCTGCTGAGATATAACGTTACGTTCCGCCAAGTCGGGGGCGGACCATAACGGTGTACTCATCTCTATAAGCTGAACGTCATAGGTGAATTATGGGTGAACCTGAGCGGTCATTCCCATTGGAAATGACCCAACTCTTGCGGCTCCTGACAGTTTCTATTGGAGAATCTGAAGACTTTAACGGGGCACTCCACAGTGTCTTGCAGCAAGTCTGCGAATTAACTGATTGGAGTATTGGAGAGGCCTGGTTGCCCAGCGAGGATGAACAGACCCTTTACTGTGCTGCCATCTGGCATAACCAGGAGACGCCCCAGGAGCAAGCGTTCTGGTCAATCACGCGAGAGTTCCGTCCCAGGCGGGGCAGCGGATTGCCAGGGCGCGTCTGGCAGCAGCAGCAACCTGAATGGATTCCTGATGTTTCGGTGCAGTCTCCTCAGGAATTTCTACGGCTGCAGGCGGCGTTGGGGTTGGGTATCAAAGCAGGGTTGGCAGTACCGATTTTGGCAGGTCAGAGATTGCCGTCAAGAGCAGCCATTGCCTCATCTGATCACCGTGCTGAGTCAGTGGTTGCCGTTCTTTGCTTTTTTATGTTTGAGTCTCGCCCCGAGGATCCAGCCCTGGTGGATTTGGTGACGGCGATCGCCGCTCAACTAGGCCCGATTATGCGGCTCAAACAAACCTATGAAAGCCAAACTGCCAGCCAAACTCAACTGATGTCTCTGATTGACTCGCTACCGGGCATCGTATTTGCGGCTAGTGCAGATCCAGACTGGACTATGCAGTATCTCAGCCAGGGCTGCTACGCCCTCACGGGCTACACTCCAGAGGAACTGGCAGGCCCAGACCGCACTATCAGCTACAATGCCATTACCGACCCGGATGATCTGCCTCAGGTGTTGCAATCCATTGGAGAGGCGATCGCTCAAGACCAACCCTATGTTGTGGAATATCGCATTCGGACTAAAGCAGGCAGTGAACGTTGGGTCTGGGAGAAAGGGTACGGAGTTTATGACAGTAGCGGGGAAGTGTCGGGTTTAAAGGGGTTCATTACCGACACAACCGACCGACGCCAGACGGAGGAGGCCCTCCGCACTAGTGAAGCCCGCTTTCGCAGCTTATTTTACGGCGCGGTGATTGGGGTATGCGGCAGTGCCATTCCAGGAGTGGTGGGCGAGTGTAACCGCGCTTATCAACAGATGATCGGGTATACCAGCAAGGAAACTCGGTGCTTACCCATTGCGACTGTCACACATCCCGACGACCTGGACGCGGATTTCTCCCTCTATCAAGAGGTGCTGAACGGCACTCGAGATTCATACCAACTGGAAAAACGCTTTATTCGCAAAGATGGTGTCTGCATCTGGGGACGACTAACCATCTTTGCCGTTCGGGATGCAGATGGAACTCTGTTCTATATCTTTGCTCTGGTTGAGGATATTAACGAGCGCAAACAAACTGAAGCTGCCATGCTCAGGCGTGAAACTCAGGCTCGTCAATTACTCCAGGCAATTCCAGAAATGTTGTTTGTGATTGATGAGCAGGGCACTTACCTGCATGCTCAGGCAGAACGGGAGGACGACTTGCTCCTACCTGCAGGGGAATTGGTGGGTCATACGATGGATCACATCTTACCTGCCGATGTGGTGGAAGGGGTCCGCACCATTATGCAGATCGCCAGGGCTACTGGGCAGAGTCAGGTGCTGGAGTATCAACTCAAAATCGAAGAAGAAACTCGCTACTTCGATGGCCGTGTGACTCCTTATGGAGAAGAAAGTTTTGTCGTCACTGTACGCAACATTACTGAGCGCAAGCGGGCCGAGCGGGCCATTCAAGATAAAGAAGCTTTCCTGCGGTTAATCCTGGATACGATTCCCCAACACATTTTTTGGAAAGGCACGAACCTGGCCTATCAGGGAGCAAACCGTGCCTTTGCCCTTAGCGCCGGTTTTGGAGACCCCCAAGAGATCATTGGTAAAACGGATCAAGATCTATGGGAACTGGACCAGGCTACAGGCTATCAGGCTAACGATCGCTGGATTATTCAAACCCATCAACCGTTACTCAACATAGTGCGCCAAAAGCAAATGGCCGATGGCAGCACAATCTGGCAGAACGTAGACAAAGTACCCATCCGGGATGCAACGGGTACCGTCATAGGAGTGCTGGGTACCTATGAAGACATTACCGAGCAAAAACGCACCGAGGAAGCCTTAGCCAAGCGTCAGCAGTACCTGAGTGTGTTGGTAGCGTTGCAAAACCAATTGCTAGCGACAGAAGACCTCACCCTGGTTTATCCACAGGCATTAGCCCTGTTGGGGCAGGTATCCAGCGCGAGCCGAGTCTACATCTTTGAAAATCACTACAATGGGCGGGGACAGCGCTGCATGACCCAGACCCAGGAATGGTGCGCCCCTGGCATTGAACCTCACCTTGGCAATCCAGCTTTACGGGAATTGCCTTATAGCCAGCTCCCACGTCTAGAATCCAGGCTTGCCAGTGGGCGGATTTACACCGGTCTCCCTGGCGAATTTCCAACAGATGAACAGCAAGTTTTTCAAGGGCAGGGCATTCTCGCCATTCTGCTCCTGCCATTGCTGGTGAATGACCAATTTTTTGGGTTTCTCGGCTTTGATAACTGTGTAGAAGCCAAGCTTTGGGAGCCGGCAGAGTTAGATTTACTCCGGGCTGGGGCGGCGGCCCTATCGCTGGCGTTGGAGCGGCAGGGAGCGATCGCGGCTGTCCGTCAGAGTGAAGCCCGTTACCGTCTGCTTGCCGAAAATTCTAATGATGTAATCTCACGCCACAGCACAGAAAGCCACCTCCTTTATGTTTCCCCCGCCTGCCTCACACTGCTGGGGTACTCGGCTGACGTATTGCTCGGGCAACCGATGTTTTCCCTGGTTCATCCCGATGATCAGGCTGAGGTCAAACGCCATTTTCTGTCCATTCTGGAAATTGATGCCGAGACCATCCCGTACACCTATCGGGTGCGCCATCACAACGGCGATTACCTTTGGTTAGAAACCTTGAGCCGGGCCGTACGAGATGAGGCCACAGGCACCGTCACCGAAATCATTTCCGTATCGAGAGATGTTACTGAGCGGCGGGCCGCTAGCGACTTGCTCAGCGGTCAAAAGCGCGTATTGGAGATGATTGCGCGCGATCGCCCCCTCACCGAAACTCTGACGGAGATTCTGCGAGCCATTCAGAGCCAAAATTCTGGTACCGCCGTTGCCGTCACGCTATTGGATGCCGATGGGCTACACTTTCACCACAAAGCTTCCCTCAATCTGCCGTTGGATTATGTCGCGCTGCTCGACGGCATAGCTATTGGCCCAGAGGCTGGCTCCTGTGGCACGGCGATGTTTTGCAAGAAGACGGTTATTTGCCACGATATCGCGACAGATCCGCTCTGGAAGGAATGCCGACATTTTCCCTTGAATGTTGGGTTACAGGCGTGCTGGTCAATGCCCATTATCAGCTCTCAGGGCAAGGTGTTGGGCACCATTTCCAGTTACCACAACACGCCGTATACTCCGACAGCAGCGGAAATTCAACTGGTGGAAATGGCGCAGCAGATGGCCGCGATCGCCCTGGAACAAAAGCTAGCAGTCGAAGGGCTACAGCGAGCTGAGGCCAAATATCGGGGGATTTTCGAGAATGCGGTTGAAGGCATCTTTCAATCCACCGTTGAAGGTCATTACATTACCGTTAACCCGATGCTGGCGAACATCTATGGGTACAACTCTCCCGAAGAACTGATGGAAAGCCTGACCGACATCAGCCACCAGCTCTATGTTGTGCCCGATCGCCGCCAGGAATTTGTACGCATCATGGAAGAACAGGGCATGGTGCAGGGGTTTGAATCCCAGGTGTACCGCCAGGATGGCAGCGTGATCTGGATTTCGGAATGCGCCCGAGCCTTAAAAGATGAAGCCGGTAACATCTTGGGATATGAAGGCACGGTCGAGAATATCACCCGCCGTAAACAGGCCGAGACAGAACTGATTAAGCGCGATAACTTGCTTCAGGGCGTGGCTCAGGCAACCCACTACTTGCTCACCAATACGGCCTTTGAAGAGGCGATTCAGCAAGCTCTCAGCATCTTAGGCCAGGCTGCGGGGGTCGATCGGGTTTACATCTATGAAAACCATCCCCATCCCGACCACGGTGATGTGTCCATGACCCTGCGCTATGAGTGGACCCAGCCCTCTGTCCCTTCAGCTCTGGGGCTGCCCCACTGGTGTAGCTTGTCCTATTCGGAAGCGGGGCTGGCGCACTGGTATGACCGATTTTTACAGGGGCGCTCCGTTATCGGCATTACCCGCTTCATGTCGGCAGCGGAACAGGAAATCTTGAACCGGGACCATATCCGGTCGATCATCATGGTGCCTATCTTCGTGAATAACTCGCTTTGGGGTTACATCGGGTTTGATGAGTGCCATACCGAGCGGTGGTGGACAGCCAGTGAGGAGTCTATGTTGGTGGCGATCGCTGCCAGCATTGGTGGTGCCATTCAACGCCAGCATACAGAAGCCCAAATGCGATACCAAGCGTTCCATGACGCGTTGACCGGGCTACCCAACCGGGCGTTTTATGATCATCACCTGGACATTGGCTTAGCCCACTCCCGGCGCAATAACGAAACCTTTGGGGTGATGTTTCTGGATCTGGATCGCTTTAAGACTATCAACGACACGCTGGGGCATGCGGTGGGAGATCAGTTACTCAAGCTCACGACCCAGCGCCTAACCCAATGCCTGCGAGATGAAGACATCATTGCCCGCTGGGGAGGTGACGAATTTACCTTATTACTGCCGAGTTTAAAGACTCCTGAAGATGCCGCGAAGGTGGCCCAGCGAATTTCCCGCGTCCTGAAGCCCGTCTTTCGTCTGGATAATCACGACCTGCATATTACCTGTAGCATAGGCATCGCCATTTACCCTCAGGATGGCGAGGATGCTGACACCCTATTGAAAAATGCTGATGTGGCCCTGTATCGAGCCAAGGAGCAGGGGCGCAACAATTACCAGTTCTACACCGCTGCCCTCAACTCTCGGGCCTCTGAACGGTTGACCCTGGATAACAGTTTGCACCGGGCGCTGGAGCGTCATGAGTTGGTGCTGTATTACCAACCCCAACTCAACCTGGAAACGGGCCAAATTACTCAAATTGAGGCATTGGTTCGTTGGCAGCATCCGGAACTGGGCTTACTGTCTCCTCAAAAGTTCATTCCCCTTGCTGAAGAAAACGGACTGATTGTGCCCATTGGAGAGTGGGTGTTACAAACCGCCTGTGCCCAGATCAAACAGTGGCATGACATGGGCATGTCGGATTTACGCATGGCCGTTAACCTTTCAGCTCACCAGTTTCAGCAGCCCAATCTTGTGGAGCAAATCGCCCACATTCTGCAACAGAGTGGCCTTTCACCGCAGCATCTAGAACTGGAAATTACTGAAACGGCTTTCATGAAAGATGTGCAAGTGGCCCGAGTGCTGCTGCACCTGTTGCGGGAGATGGGCATTCGCATCGCGTTGGATGACTTTGGTACGGGCTACTCATCGATGTACTACCTGCGAGAGTTTCCCCTCAATAGCTTGAAAATCGATCGCTCTTTTATTCGAGACCTGGAGCATTCATCACAGGCGATCGCCATTATCGAAGCCATCATTACTCTGGGCCGTGGTCTCAACCTTAATGTTGTCGCAGAAGGGGTCGAAACAATAGCTCAGCAGGAACAGTTGCGATCGCTTTACTGCCAGGAAATGCAAGGTTTCTTATTTAGCCCCCCGCTGGACACACAGCAAGCAACCCTCTTCCTGCAACACCGTTATCCCTATCGATCGCCCACAAATTCCCTCAGGACTTACGCAGGCCCACTAGATGTAGAACTGTGAGGTCAGGTTCAAACCGATGGGTCGTGATGAAGGGGAACAGCGAGCCTTATAGCCATAGGCCCTACGATTCTTATGGTGTGCTTCGCCCATCACAAGAATGCGTAAAGCCTGAGCTAGAAAAGAGCGCGTATGGAGCACTGGCCCTTTGTCGTCATGGCGGGGGCATTATAAGTCTGGATACAATAACGGAAACATTCAATTGGCCTAAATTTTATGTCCGCCAAGCCAAGCCGATCCTTTGGCCGCTGGGGGCAAACCCTGGTACGCCCGAAGTCTTCCCCCGCCACCTTGGAGGCAGACGATACCGACGAAGATTCCCTATTCGATTTTGCCTATAACGAACCAGGCGCAGTACCGGGAACCCTCACCATTGAGGCCGACGCCCCACCCCCGGTCATCACGTTAATTGACTACGGAGAGCACACCGCCATTCGGCGCATGCTGGAAACCCCCGAAGAAGCAATCCCATTTCTCGACTCGGAGTCTGTCTCTTGGGTCGACGTCAAGGGTTTGGGCAACGAGGATATTTTGCAACGGTTAGGCAAGGTATTTTCGCTCCACCCGCTCGTGTTGGAGGACGTGGTGAATGTGCCCCAACGACCGAAGGTGGAGGAGTATCCCGATCAATTACTCCTGATTGCACGAATGGTGACCTTGAAGGACTCTGGGCGAGGGTTTGTGAGTGAGCAGGTCAGTTTCATCCTGGGCCGCAGCTATTTGCTAACAGTACAGGAAGAACCAGAGTACGACTGCTTCGGCCCGGTGCAAGATCGGATTCGCTTGAGCAAGGGTAACATTCGCAAGAAAGGAGCTGATTTTCTGGCCTATGCCTTGATTGATGCTTTGATTGATGGCTTCTTTCCGGTATTGGAAACCTATGGAGAAATTTTAGAGGAATTGGAGGATGAGGTCGTTGTTAACCCCACGCCTCAGACTCTGGCCAAAGTTCACAACACCAAACGGGAACTCCTGGCTCTGCGGCGGGCTATCTGGCCACAACGGGATGCAATTAACTCCCTGATTCGAGACGGTAGTTCGCTCATCAGCGAAGATGTGCGGCTTTATCTACGGGATTGCTACGACCACACGGTACAGGTGCTTGATATGGTTGAGACTTACCGAGAAATCGCCTCCAGTTTAATGGATGTGTACCTCTCCTCCGTTAGCAATCGGATGAATGAGGTGATGAAGCTGCTAACGGTCATCTCAAGTATTTTTATCCCCCTGACCTTCGTTGCTGGGGTCTACGGGATGAACTTCAATCCCGAAGTCTCCCCCTTCAATATGCCGGAACTGAACTGGTACTTCGGCTACCCCTTATGTTGGGCCATTATGTTGGCGATCGCCGGAGGCCTGATCATGTACTTCCACAAACGTGGCTGGTTCAACAACTTTTCGGGACTAGAAGAAGAATCTAAATAGCTAACCTATAGAACTTCACAATCCATGAAAGCGCCTCTTTTTGTGCACTCATGTACACAAAAAGAGGCGCTTCCACTTTCGTGGGTTACGAGAGATATATAGGACAGAGACGCATAGCCTCTTGTATCCCGGTGACAGCGTCAAGCAGACAAGAACAAGGGCATGATTTAATGGCAGCAGCAACGACATACCGGTTCAAGGCTGGGGTGCGGAGTTGGGTATGCAGCTCAACAGACATATCCCACTCCACACCTGACGGTCTATAAATTTTTGGAAGGTCTTCGGCCTTTTCAAAAATTCTGAAATTTGATTTTTAAGTGTTGGGTACCCAACACTTAAAAATTGAGCAGACGGTAGCCACTCACACGCCATTCCCAGCCTTCTCCCCCAATCCACAAAAATCTTTTATGGACCTAAAATCCCTGATTCGCGACATCCCTGACTTCCCTAAACCAGGCATTATGTTTCGAGACATCACAACCCTGCTGCGGGATGCCGAAGGGTTGCGCTACACCATCGACACCCTAGCCGAGCACTTTGAGGATAAGCAGGTTGATTATGTTGTGGGGATGGAGTCACGCGGCTTTATTTTCGGAACACCTCTGGCCTACCGCCTCAATGCGGGGTTCATCCCTGTACGAAAGCCTGGTAAACTGCCCGCCGCCGTCCATTCCGTCGAATATGCCCTGGAGTATGGCAGCGATCGCTTGGAGATCCATCAAGATGCCGCAACACCTCCCGCCCGCGTGCTGATTGTGGATGATGTGATTGCAACGGGGGGCACAGCTGCCGCCACCGCCCAACTGATCGCTCAAACCGGCTGCGAATTGCTAGGCTTTGGGTTCATTATTGAATTGACAGGGCTTCAGGGCCGCGAAAAACTGCCCGATGTGCCCGTGGTTTCTCTGGTGGAATATTAACGTGCCTTGTCTCCTGCCATGACCTCCACTCCTTCCACTTCATCGCAAAAGCTCCAAAACGTTGGGGCACAGATCCTCGGCTTTTTTAGCAGCGACGTCTTCATCTATATTGTGAAGCGGCTGGCTCAGGGAGCACTCACCCTCCTGCTGGCCTCAGCCCTTAGCTTTTTTATCATTCAATTGGCGCCTGGAAACTATCTGGATGTGCTGCGGCAAGACCCCCGCATTTCGCCAGAAACCCTGGCTGCCTTCGA
Source organism: Leptolyngbya sp. PL-A3 (assembly GCF_039962325.1). Classification (NCBI taxonomy): domain Bacteria; kingdom Bacillati; phylum Cyanobacteriota; class Cyanophyceae; order Leptolyngbyales; family Leptolyngbyaceae; genus Leptolyngbya; species Leptolyngbya sp. PL-A3. Next base: position 16,455 of record NZ_JAMPLB010000083.1, on the reverse strand, counting down.
ACAGCAATTTGGCCTGGATAAGCCGATCATCCAACAATATTTCATCTGGCTCTGGCAAATTATTAGCCGGGGCGACTTTGGCGTGAGTTTTATTTACTCTCAACGCCCGGTTTCGTCGCTTCTGGCAGAGCGCATCCCTCCTACACTGCTGCTATCCTTAGCGTCGATTGTGGTGACCTGGGCGATCGCCATTCCCCTGGGAATCATCGGGGCCGTTCGCCAGGATCAGCGAATTGATCGTGTCTTTCGAGTACTGAGTTACATCGGCCAGGGCTTTCCCACCCTGATTACCGGCTTGTTGCTCCTGTTTCTGGCCCAGCTTCTCTCACCCCTGGTTCCGGTGGGTGGCATGACCAGTATCGATTACGCCGACCTCACCCCCCTCGGCAAAATATTAGATATTGCCTGGCACATGATCTTTCCAATCATTGCGCTGAGCATCACAGGATTTGCTGGGCTCCAGCGCATTACCCGAGGGCAATTACTCGACGTCCTGCGTCAGGACTATATTCAAACCGCGCGAGCTAAGGGATTGCCTGAGAACCGTGTGATTTATGTTCACGCCTTGCGAAATGCCGTAAACCCACTCATCACCTTGCTGGGGTTTGAATTTGCCAGTTTGTTAAGCGGTGCCTTTATTACAGAAACCTTCTTTAATTGGCCTGGTTTGGGTCGCTTAATTTTGCAGGCGGTACAGGCTCAAGATCTCTATCTGGTTATGGCAAGCTTGATGATGGGAGCCGTCCTGCTCATTGTGGGTAACCTGTTGGCTGATTTGCTGTTGAAGTTCGTCGATCCGCGCATTAACCTGGCCGACATTCAGTAAGCCCTTTACGCAATTAAACATAAGGCCGAAAAAGCTGTGCTGCCTACTTCGTAGGCAGCACAGCTTTTTCGGCCTTATGTTTAAACCACTGCCTACTGACCAGAATCTTAAATGTGGCGTACAAATCACACTAGCCTCAAAAAATTTACACCAGATATAGCGGGATTTTATAGGCCCTGAAGATCTGAAATACCGATTGTGGATAGGAAGTGGGCACTTGGGGCGATCGCCCCTCCCCGTCACATCAGGGAATCCGATCGAAAGCGTGGCATGACAGAGTAAGATGAAGAAATGCCTAAACGCTGGCTTGGTGGTACTCGTTAAATCTTGCCGCCAGCCTCGTCGGCGTTGGTCACTGCTTGATCATCTAGATTGCAAGTCGAGTAGGTAAAAGTCAGCTATGAGCGAAGACATTTTGAAGAAAGTTCAGAAAATTGTATCTGAACAACTGAGTGTAGACGAGAGCGAAGTTACCCCTGAGTCCAGCTTTGCGAATGACTTGGGAGCTGACTCTTTGGATACGGTCGAATTGGTTATGGCCCTGGAAGAGGAGTTCGACATCGAAATCCCTGATGAGGCTGCTGAAAACATTGCTACCGTTCAGGCGGCAGTTGACTACATCAACCAGAAGGCAACGGTTTAATTCATTCCAGCAGCCCTCTCAAGTGTTTCCACTCAGGCCGTTGGCTGGTTTGCCAAATCATTCCTGAACCCGTACTTGAGACTGGGCTGCCTTCTCGTTGTTAATTTGTGACGATTTTGCTTACACCTTGTTACGCGTCTACTCGATCTTAGCTGTCGTGCGTAAGGGTTGAATTTTTCTATCTAGCTGGTGTCATGACGACCTCTGATTCTGCACTTAAGCGCGTTGTGGTTACGGGGATGGGAGCCATTACTCCCATCGGTAATACCCTTGCTGAGTATTGGGAAGGGTTGCTGGCCGGACGCAATGGCATTGGGCCCATTACCCTGTTTGATGCATCCCGTCACGATTCTCGGATTGCGGGAGAAGTCAAAGGGTTTAATCCCGAAGACTATATGGATCGCAAAGAAGCCAAGCGGATGGATCGCTTTGCTCAGTTTGCGGTGGCTGCCAGCAAACAAGCCCTGGCCGACGCTAATTTTGTAATCAATGATTTGAATGCAGAACAGGTAGGCATCGTCATTGGCACCGGTATTGGCGGCCTGAAAGTGATGGAAGACCAACAAGAGGTCTACCTCACCCGTGGTCCCAGTCGTTGTAGTCCCTTCATGGTGCCCATGATGATTGCCAATATGGCCGCTGGGCTAACGGCAATCCATATTGGGGCCAAAGGGCCAAACAACTGTACAGTAACGGCTTGTGCTGCTGGCTCAAACGCCATTGGTGACGCCTTCCGGTTGGTGCAGCGGGGCTTCGCTCAGGCGATGATCTGCGGCGGTGCTGAGGCGGCAATTACACCGCTGTCCTTCGCCGGCTTCGCATCCGCTCGTGCCCTCTCCACCCGCAACGATGACCCCGAACATGCCTGCCGCCCCTTCGATAAGGATCGGGACGGTTTTGTTATGGGCGAAGGCGCTGGTATTCTGCTTCTTGAAGAACTGGAGCACGCCCTCAGCCGGGGTGCCCACATCTACGCTGAAGTGATCGGTTACGGTATGACCTGTGATGCCTACCACATCACGTCTCCCGTACCCGGTGGCAAAGGAGCATCCCGCGCTATGCAACTGGCCATGAAGGATGCCGAGGTAAAACCAGAAGATGTAACCTATATCAACGCCCACGGGACCAGCACTCCCGCCAATGACTCCACGGAGACGGCAGCCATTAAGACGGCTCTAGGTGAGCACGCTTATAAAGTGCCTGTTAGCTCTACCAAGTCGATGACTGGGCACCTGCTAGGTGGTTCTGGTGGGATTGAAGGGGTAGCGGCTGTGATGGCGATCGCCCACAATCAAGTTCCCCCCACCATTAACCTCGTCAACCCTGACCCCGCTTGCGATCTGGATTACATCGCTAACCAGAGCCGCTCTGCGGTGATGGATGTGGTACTCTCCAACTCCTTCGGCTTTGGTGGCCATAACGTGACCCTCGCATTCCGCAAGTTCCACGGCGTCTAGTAGGCTGTGGCCTAAGTTCGCAACCTATGTTTTTGTGTAGGGTGCGAAGCACCCTACACAAAAACATAGGTGATGGATTTCCGCCTCAGCGTACTAGTATGTTTTAACTAGAATTCATTTTCGATAGAGGCACGTCCCTTTGAGGGCGTGTTTTTATCGTAATAAATTCCGGCTAACCCCTTGCACAAGTGCACCTCACCCTTCATTCTGAACAAGGGGAGATTTTATGAGGGGGATGTCTACCTATCAATCTTCCAAAGCTTTGGGTAGTTTTCTGGTGAGAAAAGAAGACTGAGTGAGCGAGTCCACAAAGATGGAACCGTTGAGCACTCAGAGTTCAACTGACCTCACTAAATGTCCCATGCCTTCCTCTCTCCTGTGTTTCAGGCTACAGGGATGAGGGGTTTTGCCAGGCTACGCTCATCCATGTGCGTACCTATCTCCGCCCGCCGTCAGATTCAACGGATCTGCCTCTGGTGTTAGGGTTCCAAAATGCTGCCAACCTCCAGGAATTGAGTTATGACTACGAGCTTTCCTATCGATCTGAGCGCCTACAACAAAATAGGCCTCGATGCATCCCAAACAACCCTCACCGATGATCAGCGCGCCGCTCTCAAAGCCAACATCCAGTTGTGCCGCGATGCGATCGTCTTCTTCACCGCTACTGGAGCCGCACGGGGCGTCGGTGGCCACACAGGCGGTCCCTACGACACTGTGCCCGAAGTCATGATCCTGGATGCGCTGTTCCGGGGCAATCCCGATAAGTTTGTGCCTACCTTCTTTGATGAAGCAGGTCACCGGGTTGGTACCCAATATCTGATCGCAACGCTGCGGGGCGCTCTGCCTGCCGAGCAACTGATGCAGTACCGCACCTCCGGTTCTAAGCTACCCGGTCACCCCGAATTGGGACTGACCCCCGGTGTAGAGTTTAGCTCGGGTCGTCTGGGTCACATGTGGCCTTACGTCAACGGCGTTGCTCTAGCGAACCCCGGCAAAACGGTATTCTGCCTGGGTTCCGACGGCTCTCAGCAAGAAGGGAACGATTCTGAAGCTGCACGGCTGGCTGTTGCCCAACACATCAATATCAAGCTGATCATTGACGACAATGACGTAACCATTGCAGGGCACCCCTCTAAGTACCTTCCTGGCTACAGCGTTAGAAAGACTCTGGAAGGCCACGGCATGAAAGTGCTGGAAGTGGATGGTGAGGACGTAGATGCCCTCTATGGCGCCATCTGCGAAGCCGTAAACACTCCCGGCCCGATCGCCGTTATTTGTAAGCGCCCCATGTGCCCGGGTATCGAGGGCTTAGAAGGCTCGAACCACGGTCACGACGTCATCTCGGTGAAGCTGGCACTTCAATATCTAGAACAGAAGGGCCACACCGCTGCAGTTGAGTATCTGAAGAATATTCAAGCACCCAAGAATGACTACAAGTTCCTGGGTATCAGCGATAAGTGGGATTCCAACCGTAACGTGTTTGGTGATGCGGTCGTCGGCATCCTTGGCAAGATGAGCGAGGAAGAGCGCAAGGCTAACGTTCTGGTGGTTGATAGCGACCTGGAAGGTTCCTGTGGTCTGAAGAAGATCCACGATGCACACCCCGAAGTATTCATCCCCTCCGGCATTATGGAGCGGGGTAACCTCTCGGCAGCCGCTGGTTTCGGGATGCAGAAAGGCAAGCAGGGCATTTTCGCGACCTTCGCCGCCTTCTTGGAAATGTGTATTTCTGAGATCACCATGGCCCGGTTGAATTACTCCAACCTGCTATGCCACTTCTCCCACTCTGGCATCGACGATATGGCAGATAACACCTGCCACTTCGGTATTAACAACTTCTTTGCCGACAACGGTCTGGATGACGGCTACGACACCAAACTGTACTTCCCTGCTGATGCTAATCAGATGACCGCCTGTGTCAACACGGTCTTCTCGCAGCCTGGCCTGCGCTTCATCTTCTCCACCCGCTCCAAGACACCGATTCTGCTCGACAGCAACGGTAAGGAGCTGTATGGGGAGAATTACACCTTTGTTCCTGGCAAGGATGAGGTGGTTCGGGAAGGCACCGCAGGTTACATTGTTGCGGTAGGCGATTCGGTGTACCGCGCTCTGGATGCGGTTGAACGGCTGAAGCAGGAAGGTATTGATGTCGGTCTGATTAACAAAGCCACCCTCAATGTGGTGGATGAGGATGCGATGGCGAAGATCGGCAAAGCTCCCTTTGTTCTGGTGGTGGAAGCCTTCAACCGGAAGACTGGACTGGGTAGCCGCTTCGGTTCCTGGCTGTTGGAACGGGGTTATGCACCCAAGTACAAGTACCTGGGCACCCACGAAGAGGGCGCAGGTGGTCTGTGGGAACAGTTCCCCGCTCAGGGGCTTGACCCCGTTGGCATTATGAAAACGGTGAAGTCGCTGGTGGGCTAAAAGCCAAAGGTTAGCAGCTTTTTGGGGGGGCGTTCTGTGGAACGTCCCCTTTTTTGTTGAGACTAATAGAAAGCGCCTGATGGACTGTGACCCTGTTTTTCTGGAATCTCTCTCATCTTGTGAGTAGATTTAGATACATTCGACTCTCCTCGAAAACCTCTTTTAAGGCGATCGCCCTATGGAAGACCAGCAGTTTCACAGCGTTGATCCTGACCAGCTTAAAACCATCACCGTTGAAGATGTAGAAGCTGGACATATTTTTCCTGGGCAAACGTTGGATTATTCAGTTCCAGTTCCGACCTACCGCATTAGCCTGCCCCACAGCAATCAAGGCTCCTGGTGGACTGTCGAAGCTGGTTATGACACGACAGTAATACCAGAAATTAAGTCAGGCGGATGGATTCAGTAGTTCTTCTCGTTTTTAGTCTCACCTCCGACTTGTGACGATGGGAGAGGGTTGCAGAGCAGTGCTCCACAATTCTCCTTCATCCCTCACAAATCGAAAAAGCTATAACCACTTGCAAGACCCTGCTTATGAGGACTTACACACAATAAGAGTGCGTAAGTTCTTTTTATTTCAAGAGGGTCTTTTGCTGTTAGTAAATATGGCGCATTTTACACACTATACCTATTAGGAACATATCAGGCCAGCTCAACTTAAATAGAACGGGTAAAATGGGCGATCGCTCACAACTCCGCCCAAAGCAATACGACCTAGAAGCCCTTGAAACTCTGCCTTTCGATGCCTACAGAACTCCCCTATAGATTCTGCAATTATGGCGGTGTTGGAACCTACGCTGTAGTCGTAACCCCCATCGTAAAGCTGGAAAAACTGGAGATTATTATCCATGACGCAGGACAGCCCCATGATGCAAGATATGGCTCCATCAGAAGCCCAGGACAATGCCCAGTCCTCTGTTCAAAAATCGTCGCAACCCATTGTAAAAAGCACAACAGGCTCCATCATTTTGGGTGTGTTGATGGTTGTTTCAGGATTTGCTGCCATCACCCTCCCCTTCGCCGCATCTTTGGCCTTTACCTTCTGGATTGGTTGGCTTCTCATCGGTACCAGTCTGGTGAAATTCGTTTACGCCTTCCAATCCCGTGAACAGGGCGGCTTCGTAATGAAGTTTTTGCTCTCCGTGCTCTATCTGGTTGCTGGGGTTATGTTAGTGGCCCAACCGCTGCAAGGTATTGCCACCCTCACCCTACTGCTGGCTAGCTTCTTCTTTGTTGAAGGGATCTCGGAGCTGGTATTGGCGTATCAGTTGCGCTCACGTCCCAACTGGGGATGGGTTCTGTTCAATGGCATTGTCACCCTGGTACTGGGTGTCATGATTGGAACCGGTTGGCCCCTTAATGCCCCCTGGGTTATCGGCACGCTGGTAGGTATTAGCCTGACTGCCAGTGGCGTATCTCGTATCATGCTAGCGCTGAACGGTAAGGGTCACGAAGGCGCTCCTACTGCTGCCTAGGTCACTTAGATATACCGCTTAGCTGATCTCTAATGGCTAGAGAGTGAGTACAAAAAGAGAGAGCAGGAGCAAGAGCTTTGCTCTCTCTTTTTGTGAAATTCGGATTGAACCCCTTGTGGTTGGGATTGACAGAACAGCCCTACCACAGAGGTTTCAAACCACAGGGTGTCTCCCATAAGCCTATCGAGTGCATCGACACCCTAAGCATCGCTCCTATTTCCGCTACAGAATTTGTTGTTCCCTCAATTCTTTCTTGAAAATCTCCAGCAGCATTTATGCACTTGTTGGAGGCGGTTTGCTGGCACTTAAACTGCCTATTAGCAGTTATAGATTGATATTTCTGGCAATGAGTTCTAGCCAGATTCTAGTAGCCAGCTTGTTGAAAAAGAATTCCACCCTGACTTTTTATGCAAGCTCTGTATCCCTCTTTATTGATTGTGTAGGAGTGTACCGATGGTTACTAGCCTAGAAAGACAGCTCTGGAGTTTTAATTGGATTTTGCAGGACGCACTACAACATTCTGATAGTAAAAACTCATCCAGAGTTTTAGATAGAATGTACTTCCTTGAAAATTCTATTGGCCCCTATACATTTCCAGGTGAGATTGCACCGGGCAATCAAGATTGTTTGTATATCCTTTTGGATTTAAGCATCAATCATGATAATGAAGCGTTTGTGCTTGGATTTGCGATGGGAAATGATGAAAAGGCTCGACACTATCATTTACTGCTGTTCAAGTTTGCATCAGAGTTTATTTATTCTCCAAAGCATCGCTTTAATCAGCGACAGCTTAAATTTTTCGAGCGTGGCTTTCTCTATGGAAAAAGCCTTCCAACAAAAAATCTTCACTGCACTGAATTCGAGAGATTCTACTCAAATCGGATTGGAGAGATTAGAGCGTATCTCGATATCTGGCTAGAAGAAGTAGAAGATTACCGACAGGGGTTGATTCCACAATTTATGGAGTGATTCAGCACCAGTCGGACACGAGATTTGCGTTGCTACTCCAACGGCTGAGGTCCGTTTTAGAGGTTGTTTTTCTGTGCACGAAGCAGATGGAAAAACAACCTCTAAAACTAGTTTGAAGATCTGAATATTTTTAAGGAGGTTTCTGCATAAGAATTTACCCAGAATGTTGGTGCTTTGCCCGCTTCGCGGGCAAAGCACCAACATTCTGGGGGTAATTTCATTACTGGAAATCGCCTTAGCATAGAAAAACTTAACCAGGCTCTCGAATAATACAAGTTTGTATCCTGTTGTCATAGTTCCACAAGGGAGGGCGATCGCCTGTCTCAAAATTCTCAAACGCCTATATAAGCCAGCTCATAATCCTATTAGCTCAAAAATAAATCCCTTTAGATAGACTCTGGGATCAGCATTTTTTAAGTGAGTTGTCTCAGATGATAGAGCGCAGCTTAGATAACGATCTCTAATATCGAAAATAACTTGCAGGTTCTTAGTAACTTCTTAAACTCAGTTTCACCCTGATTTGGTTCGTGAGTCTGGTTATCCTTGCTTCAGTTCTCGCTTAAAGTCAGCTACTGGTGAGCCGTAACTTAGCCTACAAGCAGCTTCATCTCAATGTGCTTAGTTTAGCCTCGTCCCTTCGTTCACCCAGCGGGAGTTAACCCATGCTTGATTTCGGAATGTTGTTTATCTTCGGAATGGTTCTCATTGTTTTTCCCTTTTCATTAGTCCAAATTGAAGTATCTCTCAATCATCACTATGATGTGGAAGCTTTCACCATTTGGACCCTGATTGCTGGAACAACAGCTACTATCCCATTTATGGTTGTTTCAGGCCTTTAGAGCAGCTTGAATTAGTAACAAAGCAGGGATCAATAATGTTGGGTTCGCTTCTTAAAACTTGCCCATACTGCCCGTACAAGTTCACAGTGTTCAAAGCATTGGTCGCGAGATATATCTGTAATTAACAAATCTTTTAAGACTCTAGACGGACGAGTTTTAATTGTTCAAAAGATTAGGCTATTCCTGGCTTCTCACAACAGGACAAGAGATAGTTATGGAAGAGCAAATTCCTGGGGGGCAGCGCTCCAATGGCTCCCATGAAAAAGGTGATGTAGAAAAATGGGCATCGCTCATTGGTGGTGGAGTATTAGCCCTGGCTGGACTGCGCGATCGCTCCCTCCGAGGCGCACTCTTGACCCTCGCCGGTGGCAGCCTAGCCTATCATGGAGCCACCGGAGACAAGAGTCTGGGCGATCGCATCGCTGAAACCACAGGCTTGAGCAATCAGGTACGTGTCGAAAAATCCGTCACCGTCTTTGGGAAAACTCCCGAGGAACTCTACAGCTATTGGCGGAACCTCGAAAACTTGCCCACCTTCATGTATCACGTTGAGCGCATTGATGTTCTCAGCGAAACCCGCTCCCGTTGGGTGACCAGTACTCCTATCAAGAATGGTGTTACGTGGGAAGCGGAAATTGTAGTCGATCGCCCCAATGAGCTGATTGTTTGGGCTTCTGTAGAAGATTCTGACATTCAAAATTCTGGGTTTGTTCGCTTTCAGTCTGCACCGATGAATCAGGGCACTGAAGTCAAGTTGGTGCTGGAGTACAGCCCACCCGGAGGATCCATTACAGCAGCGATCGCCAAACTCTTTGGCGAAGAAGCTGAGCAGCGTATGGGCGACGAACTGCGCCGCTTCAAGATGCTGATGGAAGCTGGGGAAATTGCCACGATCGAAGGGCAACCCACCTGCCAGGGGCGACACAAATAATTTCTTACCTCGATTCTTATTCCCACCAACATTTCTACAGGAGATTCTTCCATGAAGGCAGCCTGCTGGCACGGGCCAACTGATATGCGCGTCGAAACCGCACCCGACCCAAAGATCATCAACCCTCGTGATGCCATTTTGAAGGTCACCGCCACGACCATCTGCGGCTCTGATTTGCACATTTACGACGGCTATGTCCCCACTATGAAGCCGGGTGACATCATCGGTCACGAGTTTATGGGAGAAGTGGTTGAGATTGGTTCTGGGGTGAAGAAGCTGAAGGTGGGCGATCGCGTTGTCGTTTCCTCCATTATCGGCTGTGGCAACTGCTTCTACTGCCAGTCAAAGCGGTTCTCTCTCTGTGACAACTCCAACCCGAATGGCTGGATGGAAGAAGCGATTTACGGCCATGCCACCTCGGGGATCTTCGGCTACTCCCACGCCTTTGGCGGTTACGCTGGATCCTTCGCAGAATACATTCGTGTACCCTTCGCTGATTACGGCGCGTTCAAAGTACCCGATGGGCTAACCGATGAGCAGGCACTACCGATCTCCGACGCTTTCCCCACCGGCTTTATGGGCGCGGATATGTGCGACATCCAACCTGGCCAAATTGTGGCGGTATGGGGCTGTGGGCCTGTAGGTCAGTTCGCCCTCCTCAGCGCCAAGATGTTGGGAGCCGAGAAGGTGATTGGCATCGATCGCTATCCCGAACGACTGAGGCAAGCGGCTGAGTTTGCTGGAGCCGAAGTCATCAATTACGAAGAGGTTGATGCGGGAGAAATGCTCAAGGAGATGACGGGAGGCCGAGGCCCCGATGCCTGTATTGATGCGGTCGGCCTGGAAGCTCACGGTATGGGGCCAGAAGGAATCTATGACAAGGCGAAGCAGGCCGTGCGGTTGGAAACCGATCGCCCCCACGTTCTGCGTCAGATGATGCTGTCGTGCCGCAAGGGTGGTGTGCTGTCGATTATGGGCGTTTACGCAGGCTTAATTGACAAAATTCCTCTGGGTGCAGCCTTTAACAAAGGGTTGACGTTCCGGATGGGACAAATGCATGGGCAGAATTACATCCCTATGTTGCTGGATCGGGTAGCCAACGGCGAGGTTGATCCTTCCCGCGTCTTCACCCACACGATGTCGCTGGACAATATCAAACCTGCCTTTGAGATGTTCAAGAACAAGCAGGATAACTGCATTAAGGTCTTGCTACGTCCATAAGCGAAAACCCTCTAAAACGAAAAGGACGAGCCTAGGCTCGTCCTTTTCGTTTTAGAGGGTTTTTAGAATCGGAGCGGCGGGATTCGAACCCACGACCCCCACTACCCCAAAGTGGTGCGCTACCAAGCTGCGCTACGCCCCGTTGCCTTTCCTCTTGCGCTTAACAAGCATAACACAGGGTGTGTGCACGTTTTTTCAATTTGACTTAGTTTTTTTGAAAAAATTCGATTTTTATTTTCCGATTGTCCTCAAACCTTTGTTTTAAGGCGATCGCAGCTTTTTCACTTTTTTCCCGAAAATGCTCTTTCCCAAAGCGTTTCCATAGAAAGCGGTTTATTTCTGGCCGAGCACGGTTAAACTCTGGCCGCAGTTGATCCGGATTCAGGGCTATCGTCAGGTTTTGGTTAACCCTACAGCCCGTAAGGGCACGTTAAGAAGGAAGTGTCATGGTGTTTTTATGCGAGGTCTGAGATTTCTGTTTGGTCTGGGCCTGGTTGTGGTTGGGGTCTACTTCCTGGGACAAAACATCATTTTCACCACCCAGACAGCGGGTTACTGGTGGCGGCCTCTGTCGGCAGCGGCAACGGTGTTATCAATGATGGCCGGGATTATTAGCCTGACGTTCTTTGGGCGATCGGGGCAGTCGATGGGGTGGTTTTGTATCGGGTTGGCGATGGTGTTGGCGATCGCCAGCGGTGGATTGGTCATTCGTCCGACTAGTCTGTGGACTTTCTTTGTGGCGATGATGTCTTTTGTTGGCGGCTTTCGGTTGATCCAGGGACGAAGCCTTGGGATTTAGCTAAGTTTTTCAATCAGGGCTGACGCATTGAGTGTCTTTATCCACTCAATGCGTCTGTCCTAGTTTTTCGGAATAGTAGACGCGTTGCAAAGACTTGGCTTGGAGGCGCGTCGCCCTCCAAACCTCCCGACTGGGGGACGGGCGTCCCTCCCCCAGGCCCCCTAGACAAGGAGGTTTTGCAGGGGTGGTGTTAGGCCGCTTCGCATCGGTGAGGTTTGGATCAGGCCGGGGTTGGGTCGTTGGATGGGATGCTTTATAGCTTTTTAGGAGGCGATCGCTACGCTCTCCACTGCACTCGCGGCAGGTTGGTACAGGGTATCTCGTTGCTGAGCAGGCCGTCCGAGGGAGTGAATGGCCTTGACTAAATCTGCTTCTGTTTGGCAGGTGCCGCCTTGGGCTCCGGCCATGGAGGTGATGTGCTCTTCCATCAGGGTGCCGCCGATGTCGTTGCAGCCCCAGGTGAGGGCTTCGGTTGCACCATCTAAGCCTAATTTCACCCAACTGGGCTGATGGTTGGGAATCCAGTTTCCTAAGAAGAGGCGGGCAACGGCGGTGAGTAGCAAGTTGTCGGAAAGGCTGGGTTGGTCGCGACCAACTCTTTTTCGTAAAGGTTTGGGGGCTTCTTGACCCACGAAGGGGAGGAGGATGAATTCGGTGATGCGGGCGGGGTAGTTGTGTTGGTGAGCCCTTTGCTGGAGCGATCGCAATTTCCCAAAATGTGCCATCTGTTGCTCGGGTGTTTCGATGTGGCCAGACAGCATGGTGCTGGTGCTGGGCATTCCCAGGCGGTGAGCGGTGCCGACAATTTCTAGCCACTCGGCGGAGTTGGTTTTCTCAGGGCAGAGGATTTGACGCACGCGATCGTCTAGCACTTCGGCGGCGGTACCAGGCATCGAGCCGACTCCGGCTGCTTGTAGTGCTGCGATCACCTCGGCATAGGTCAGTCCATCCTGCCGTGCGATAAATTGAACCTCCTGAGGAGAAAAGGCGTGCAGATGGATGGTGGGAAAGGTTTCTTTAATCAGGTGAACCAGTTGCACATAGTAGGGCAACGCTTTCCCGTCGATTTTCGCTTCGGGGTTCAGGCCACCCTGCATACAAATCTCGGTCGCGCCTTGGCGAACGGCATCGGCAGCTTTTTCCAAAATGACTTCTTCACCCAACCAGTAGGCTCCCGACTGGTCAGCATCGCGGCGAAAGGCACAAAAGCTGCAATGCTGTTCGCAAATGTTGGTGTAGTTGATGTTGCGGTTGATGATGTAGGTAACGGTATCGCCCACCTGGTGCTGGCGCAGGCGATCGGCGGCATCGCGAATGGCAGCGATCGCTCCTGCATCTCGCTGAGCGAGCAACACAACCCCATCGGCTTCCGTCAAATCTTCTCCCTGCAAGGCCCGCAGCAAAATTGAATCAACTTGTTGAGCCGTTGTTGCTATGGCCATCATCTACACCTGTATGAAAATTATTTTCTTGTGTTAAGGGAAATGTAACGTTCACCTTACTTTCCTGAGCCTAACGCTTGAGTGCGATCGGGGCTACCTGATCGATTGCAAAAAGGGATGAGATCGCAATCTATTCCTAAAGTCACAGAACTTTATGAAGTTATGCAGAGGGAGTTCAATTCGCTTAAATTTTTATCTTCAGAGATTGAGCATTTATGCCTATAAAAATTACTGTTTTCGGTCATTTCAGCGCCTTATCCTGATAGAGATATTGAGTTTTGTAACAAAAGCGCTTGAATACACAATTTGTAATAGATCTTCCCCTCCTCCCCAGTATATAAACAGATGTTGGAAGCCCTCCAAGACACCATCAACCAACCGGGCCACGAAATCGGTAACGGGCGGTAGGGTTCTCAGATTGATGAGGTCATTCTCATAAATCATCGGAGATTCTGTTCAGAGCATTGCAGTATCGGAGAATCCGAACGCAAGTGATGGCAGTGATGGCTCCCTTAAAATGTAGAACTGCTTGCGGCTCTACGAAAAGAACGACTGAAATATCAGTTTGAATTAAGCCATACTCAACCAAACAGATTAGGAGATTGAGTTTATGTTGGACGCCTTCGCTAAGGTTGTTTCTCAAGCAGATTCACGGGGTGCTTACCTGAGCACTTCTCAACTGGATGCTCTGAGCGGCATGGTTGCTGATGGCACCAAGCGCTTGGACGTGGTTAACCGCATCACCGGCAACGCTTCCACCATCGTTGCTAACGCAGCTCGTTCTCTGTTTGCTGAACAGCCCCAGCTGATCGCTCCTGGCGGTAACGCTTACACCAACCGTCGCATGGCTGCTTGCCTCCGCGACATGGAAATCATCCTGCGCTATGTAACCTACGCAATGTTCGCAGGTGATGCTAGCGTTCTGGACGATCGCTGCCTGAACGGTCTGCGTGAGACCTACTTAGCTCTGGGCGTTCCCGGTGGTTCTGTGGCTACTGGCGTTCAGAAAATGAAGGAAGCTGCTATCGCGATCGCTAACGACCGCAACAACATCACCCAAGGTGATTGCAGCAACCTGATGTCTGAGCTCTCCAGCTACTTCGATCGCGCTGCTTCTGCTGTTGCTTAATCCAGCGTTTTAGTAAATCCGGTCTCTGGAATTTGTTCCAGACCTCATTTCAACTAACTTTTTGCATTGCAACTTAGGGAGATATCTCAACAATGAAGACCCCGTTGACCGAAGCGATCGCCGCTGCTGATTCTCAAGGCCGTTTCCTCAGCTCCACCGAACTGCAAGTTGCTTTCGGTCGTCTGCGTCAAGCTGGCGCTGGCTTGCAAGCTGCTCGCACCCTGACCGAGAAGGCTGATAGCCTGGCTCAAGGTGCTGCTAATGCGGTTTACCAGAAGTTCCCCTACACCACCCAAATGCAGGGCGCTAACTACGCCGCTGACCAGCGTGGTAAGGACAAGTGCGTTCGTGACATCGGCTACTATGTGCGCATGGTGACCTACTGCCTCGTTGTGGGTGGCACCGGCCCCATGGATGACTACCTGATCGCAGGTCTGTCTGAAATCAACAAGACCTTCGACCTCTCCCCCAGCTGGTACGTTGAAGCTCTGAAGCACATCAAAGCTAACCACGGTCTGTCTGGCGACGCTGCTGTAGAAGCCAACTCCTACATTGACTACGCAATCAATGCTCTGAGCTAATTGCTCATCCTGATTTGTTAATCATGGCTCAATAACGAATGCCCTGAAGGCAAAACCTTCAGGGCATTTTTTTGTTAACCCAGACACCCGGTGTTTTACCATCGTCATTACAAAAAACACGTGAAACCCCTGTGGTAGGAATGTTACATGCAACATCCCTACCACAGGGGTTTCAGGCCGTAGAATCGCGGTTTCACGCATATTTTTCGTACAACTCGCACTACATGGGAGTTGTCAACAATTCTCAGTATGGGCCTCAAAGCCAAGAGTTCACGCCCTACGGGCGTGAACTCTTGGCTTTGAGGCCCGAAAACTGCGCGCCTTTGGCGCGCAGTTTTCGGGTCTGATTTCAAAATGAGAATTGCTGGCGAGTTGTACGAAAAATATGCTTCAAGCTTGAGAGCTATACAATGGAAAACGGTGAACCTTTGGATTTCGCTGAGGGAGAGTGTGATGACGCCTGCGGTGTTAATTGAAAATTTGCAGAAACGCTACGGCTCGGTAGAAGCCGTCAAAGACGTCTCCTTGCAAATTGCAGCGGGGGAAATCTTTGGTTTACTGGGACCCAATGGTGCAGGCAAAACGACGACGCTACGTTGTCTTTGCACTCTGGCGACTCCGGATTCTGGGCGTATTGAGGTTTCCGGCGATTCTGTTTTAGAAAATCCCCGGCTAGCCCGTCAACGGCTCGGCTATGTGGCCCAGGAAGTTGCCCTCGACAAAGTTTTGACCGGGCGAGAACTGCTGCAACTTCAGGCGGCTCTCTATCATTTGCCTGCTGCCGCTGCGAAAAATCGCATTGCACAAGTTACCGAACTACTGGGGTTGAAGGATTGGGCTGATAAGAAGACAGGCACTTACTCCGGTGGTATTCGCAAGCGTCTAGATTTGGCAGCTGGACTGCTACACCAACCGGATGTGCTGGTCTTAGATGAACCCACTGTGGGCCTGGACATTGAGAGCCGTTCAGCCATTTGGTCTTTCTTACGGCAACTGCGAGCGGCGGGGACAACGGTTCTCATTACTAGCCACTATTTAGAAGAAGTGGATGCTCTGGCGGATCGAGTCGCAATTATTGATAAGGGTACGGTGATTGCATCGGGGACGCCTTCGGAGCTGAAAGATCAGGTGGGGGGCGATCGCATCACTCTACGCCTGCGCGAGTTCACACAACCTGATGAAGCAGAGTCCGCCAAGTCGATGCTGCAAGGCTTCCCGTTTGTGCAGGAAGTCATTATTAATGAAGCTCAGGGCAACTCTTTGAATCTGGTTGTTGATACTCAAAGTGATGCATTGCTCACCATTCAACAAGCACTAAAAGAAGCTGGTTTACCGACGTTTGGTATTTCCCAATCACGTCCTAGCCTGGATGACGTGTACCTGGCCGCTACGGGTCGTACACTTTTGGATGCAGAAATTGCAGCCGCTGAAACGCGCGATCCGAAGAAAGAACGTAAGCAGAATATGCGTTAGGGAGTTGCGAAAGCGATCGCTACTCAGTTGTAGAGTTGTAGGATGTTAGTTGTTTATGAATTGAGAGAGGGGGCAGGCTTCACCTGCCCCCTCTCTCAACTTATTTGATGTTGCTACAGGGGTATTCAACCTGATACCGTTTTAATATGAAGCTGCGCCAAATAGGGCTTCGAGAATGAAATCGTAGGACGTCAATGACGCAACCCTTTCAGGGGAAATCTTGTCGAGTTCCGAGGTCAGGAGTTT